>NZ_BOVJ01000222.1 GCF_018403665.1 Paenibacillus cisolokensis | reverse complement strand
CAAACTATTGTACATCATCCATGATCAAGATCAAGTCAAAGGATATTATTGTTTTTATCCCTTGTCCGAAGAGTCTTATGAAAAATTATTAGTAAGCAATCTAAAGGAAATGGAACTGCTAGATCATATTGTTGACTATTGTTGTCATCAAAAAGTGCATTTATAACGGCTTCGATATATCTGTTTGCAGATCACCGTTTTTCAGCACAACACGCTTTTCTTTTTTCCATTCGACACTTGCGCCTAATGACTCTGCTGCAAAGCGCAGAGGAACATAGACTGTTCCCGATAAATAAAAAGGTGCTGCATCAAGGGTACGCTGCTTTCCATTTACAATGGCTTGCCGTGATCCAACTTTGAACTCCACACTGCCAGTATCGTTTGACAATAGTACTTTTTCCCCACTGCCTTTCCATCGGACTTTAAATCCGAATGTTTCGGCAGCGAAGCGTACGGGCACAAAGGATTTTCCGACCGATTCCTGTACAATAACATATCGCTTGGCTGCTGAGATTGTGCCAGCTGAATTGCCAAGCTGAACAAGAAGAAATAGTATTACACATGCTGCTATAGCTTTTTTAACCACATGTTTCTCTCCTATTCTCTATGTATAGTATTATACGTTTCCATTGTATATAAAATCTTGGTGTGCGAAAACAATAAAATGTATTCACCCCATATCTTAACAATCATTATTTGCATGAAATTTCCAAACGAGAATCATTCCTCAACGCGGCCCGTTAAGAACAAATAAAGCATGGTGTCCAGTTTGTTTTGTGGATATGGTGAATACAAAATCATCTGGCCAACGCATGGGTCAAGGGACACGACCCCAATTTGCGGCAGGATTCGTCGCCCATTTTTTGCACCTTGGTTAACCTATAAATGGGCGGCCGCATAGGATACAAAGAAGGAACAGGTTATTGAGTATAGAGAGGAGAATGAATGTTGTATCACAAGCCATACCATCACCACCAATGGTATAATCCGGCCCATTACAGTTGGAACGGCTATAATTGGAACTACTACGGGAATCCTTACTACAATTCGAGCAGTAATCATTGGAATAACAACTGGAATCCGTACTATAAATTAAAAGATTACGGGCCGAACCCTTTTGTCATTAATATTGAAAAGGCTGCTAAGCAAAACACCACCTTCCGCACGGCTTTATGGACAGGAAGGCATCTGCAGGTCACCTTGATGAGCATCAATGTCGGTGAAGATATCGGTTTAGAAATACATCCGACGCTCGATCAATTTCTGCGAATTGAAGAAGGCCAGGGTCTTGTCCAGATGGGGGCTAGCAAAGAAAAATTGAACTTTCAAGAAAAGGTCTTCGATGGCTATGCGATCGTGGTTCCTGCCGGAACATGGCACAATCTGATTAACATAGGCAACAGGCCGATTAAGCTTTACTCGATCTACGCGCCGCCTCAGCATCCTTATGGAACAGTTCATGAAACCAAAGCAGATGCCATGGCTGCCGAAGAACACCATTACTGATGATGATTGTGGGTGAAAATTAAACTGAAAAAGCATAACAAAGGGGAGAGTTACCGAAATCGGCGGCTCTCCTTCGTCATGTCATGACCGAAATGGATTTTCTGTCCATGGATTAGACATCTGCACCAGAGGGCAGTCACATTAAACGTTAGCCAGTACAGAGCTCCGACCATTGCCGTGATCGAATCAAGTATATATCGGCGGGTTGTACCGGCTGTTGGACGGGAAAGACGGCAGGAAAGATGGGCTCACAATGGAACAAGCGTTGGCTCAAATGGTAGAGCTTCTGCTTTATGGCATAGCGATTCAAAAGGAAACGAGGCAGTAGAGATGGAGGCTGTGTCGGTGACGGGGCGGTTTTAGGTGACATCGAAACTGCAGCTGCACTCGCAGGAAGCCGTGTGGCGTGATCTTCGGACAGGGGGGCGACTCCTCCGGCCTCCACCAAGAAAGCCGACCGCATGAGGTCGGCTTTCTTGCGTGGAGCGAGTGTGAACCTGGCTGAACGTAGGGGTTCATTTGCGTGCAGGAAGCGATTAAATCTGCAGCTGAAAATAATTTCTATTGTGTACGCTTACAAAAATATATTGTAAAATGCATACTACCATGGTAGTATGCATTTAGAGACAGAAAAGCACATGAAAGAAAAAGAGAGGGGAATACCATTGAAGAAGGCAAAGTGGGTCGCAAGCATGCTGGTGTTGGCAAGCTTATTGGTGTTGTCCGCTTGCTCTGGCGGCAGTGGTGAAAGCGGTGCCAACGGCTCCGGTGGCACTTCCGCCGGCGGGGATGGGAAACAAGGAGGTCAAGACGTCAAAGTTGTAAGCGTTTCTAACGATGAAGGCAGCTTTGTGGAAGGATTGGACAAAGTAAGCGAAGCGTTGAAAGCATACGGATACAGCCTTGATGTCAATACGTATGCGGATACGACCGCCTATCAGTCCACGCTTCGCGCAACGTTGAGCTCTCCGGATTCGCCCGGTATGTTCAAATGGTGGTCCGGCTACCGGATGGAATCGCTCGTCAAAGAAAACCTGCTGGCGGATTTGACGGAAGCATGGGAGACGTACAAGGAGAAAGGCGTGAACGCGGACCTGGCGAATGCGTTCACCTTCGACGGCAAAGTGTACGGGCTCCCGCTCGCCGTGAACTACTGGCAAGTGTTCTACAACAAGAAGGTGTTCGAAGCCAACAATTTGCAAGTGCCGACGACGTGGGACGAATTCCTTCAAGTGGCCGAGACGCTGAAAAGAGCGGAATCAGCCCGATCGCGCAGACGGCTGACGGCAGATGGCCGGGATTCATCTGGTTCGAAGAGCTCATGATCAAGTACGATCCGGACTTGTACGTCGATCTGCTGGAAGGCCGCGCAAAGTATACGGATGAAAGAGTCGTCGAAGTGATGGAAATCTGGAAATCGCTTTACGACAAAGGTTATTTCTCCGAACCGCTGAACTGGCAAAACACGATGGCCTCGGAGTTTGCGAACGGCAACGTGGGCATGTTCGTCATGGGCGACTGGTACAACGGTGTCCTGATGGGGCAAGGCCTGAAGCCTGGCGAAGATTATGGCGCGTTCATCCTGCCGCCGATTCGGCCGGAAGCGGGCAACAACATCATTTTCGAGACGGGCGCGCTGCTCATTTCGGAACACAGCAAGGATCGGGACAACGCGATCGAAGCTTCCAAGCATCTGTTCGAAACCGACGTAAGCGGCACGTGGACGTCGACGATCGGAGTCGCGCCGCTTGTGCCGGGCGTGCAATCCGATAATTCGGTGATCAACGATATTATGAAAGAAGTGGACGAGAAGGATTATCGCCTGCTGCCCCGCTATTGGGAAGGCACGCCGACGGAAATTTGCGAATATGCGGTGGACCAATTTGTCCGCTTCATGTTCAATCCGGACGAATACAAAAATGTGCTGGAGACGATCGAAGCGAAGGCCAGCAGCTATTGGAGCAGCAGGTAGGCCGTACGGCATGTCAAGGAGGGAAGGCGGTACGCAGCTACCGCCTTTTCAGGCAGATTAAAGTGTGGGGTGAAAGACGATGTCCAAGCTGAAAAAAATATTTCCCTATCTATACGTTCTCCCCGCAGCGTCCTTCATTACGGTTCTGTTCCTGTACTCGGCCGTGTTTACACTGTATATCAGTTTTACGAATTGGAAAGGGTACGGACAAGCGGAATGGGTGGGGCTCGCCAACTATATCCGGTTTTTTCAAGACCCCGTGCTGCTCACCTCGTTTACGAATACGATCCTGTGGGTCGTGGCAACGCTGCTGATACCCGTCGGTTTGGGACTGATCTTGAGCGTCGTTCTCCAGAATATGTGGGGGCATGCGGTTTTTAAAAACATTTTCTACCTGCCTTACGGCATATCGTTGACGATTACCGCGATCATATGGGGATTTCTGTTCTCCCCGCTCGGCATCAATTCGCTGCTCGCAGAGTTGGGCATTCATTGGAAAGTGGATTGGCTGAATACGCCGCCCTACAACACGTACAGCATGATTATGGCGTCGATATGGCAGAGCACGGGGACGAACATGATTCTTTTCCTCGTCGGCTTGCAGTCTCTGCCGAAAGACCCGTTCGAAGCGGCGATGATCGACGGTGCCTCCCGGTTCCGGACGTTCATCTCCGTTACGGTTCCGCTGCTGAAGCCTTACACCATCGTAGTGGCGGGCATGGCGCTGGTCAACAGCTTTAAAGTGTTCGACATTATTTGGGTCATGACGCAAGGCGGACCTTATCGTTCTTCGGAAACGCTGGCCGTAACGATGTACAGGGAATCGTTCGTTCTCGCCAACATGGGGCAAGGGTCCGCAGTATCGATGCTATTAACCGTGATGGTATTTCTGTTCTCGTGGCTGTACCTCAGGAAAACGATCCAAAAAGGGGAGGATGCATGATGACACGGGCGATTCGCAAAACGTTCGTTCAAGCTTCCGTTGTCCTCTTGGCCTTATTGTGGGTCGCTCCTGTTTTGATCGTCATCATCAATGCGGCGAAGTCGACAAAAGAATTTCGGCAGTCCAAGTTCTGGGAATTGCCGGCGGATTGGGCGATCGTGGACAACATCGAGCAGGTGCTGTTCCGCACGGACCTCGGCAGGGGCTTCGTCAACAGTATCGTGTACGGCTGTCTCGGCGCCGGGTTCGCGATCGCGCTGGCTGCATTGGCCGCTTTCGCTCTGACGAATCTCAAGATTAAGGGCGCCTTCTATTGGTTTTTGCTTATTTACAGCGGGACGCTGTTCCCGTTTCAGATGTACTTGATCCCGCTGTTCAAGATGTATTCGGGCATCAACTTATACAATTCGATGTTGGGATTAACGTTGTTTTACATCGGCATATGCATACCGTTCTGCTTGTTCGTCCTGCGGAATTATTATATGACCTTTCCCAAAGATTATGTTAACGCGGCTCAACTGGACGGATGCAGCGATTTTCAGACGTTTCTGTATTTGTTCGTTCCGCAGTCGCTGCCGCCGTTTTTCGTCCTGTTCCTGCTGCAATTCACGTGGATTTGGAACGACCTGATCTTCGGGCTCGTGCTGTCACGCGACGAAGAGGTGCGGCCGGTCATGGCCAGCCTGGCGCAGATGACCGGGATGTATTCGGGCACCGGGATGCCGACGCTGCTCATGGGCGCCCTGATCGCATCGCTGCCGACACTGCTGCTGTTCTTTGGCCTTCAGCGTTCCTTCATGCAGGGACTGGCGATCAATGTGAAGGACTGAATCGATGGGGGTGATTACGATGATGTACAGGAAACAGAGGAACTATGGATGCCGGATTCACGACCGGTATGAGTGGGACGGCATGCGGGTCGTCATTATGGAAAATGAAAAAGTGCGGGTCGGCATTCTCCCGGACAAAGGCGCCGAAATTTTCGAGTTTCTGTACAAACCGATGGATTTGGACGTCATGTGGCTTAGCCCGAACGGGGTGCAAAATCCGCATCGGTATCCGGGAGCGTATGCCAATCCCTCCACCAATTTCGTCGACTATTACACCGGCGGTTGGCAGGAGGTGTTTCCGAACGGCGGACCGCCCAGCCGCATGAAGGGCGCTTATTTCGGCCAGCACGGCGAAGTGAGCCAGGCGCCTTGGGATTATGCGATTCTGTGCGACGAACCTGAGCGGATCGAGGTCGCTTTTACGGTGCACACCCGGAAGTATCCTTTTCGCCTTCGGAAAGTATTGAGGCTGAACAAGAATTCCGGCAAGCTGTTCATCCGGGAGGAAGCCGAAAATTTGTCACAGGCGGAGCTGCCTGCGATGTGGGGCCATCATATCGTGTTCGGGCCTCCGTTTCTGGAGCCGGATTGCATCATTCGGCTGCCGGGGCAGCCGGTCATCATCCCGCATGACGAACCGACCAGTCGCACCGGCAGAAGAGTCGGCGGCACGGCAGTCAGTCATTGGCCCTATGCAGACGGACCAAATCATGAAAAAATAGATTTTAGCCGCATTCCACCGCCGGGAACGAAGAGCGAGATGCTGTATATCGGCAATTTGCAGGAGGGCGCCTACACCCTGACCAATCCACGGATCGGAGCGCAGGTGACTGTGACGTGGGATCATAAGACTTTTCCGTATTTATGGTACTGGCAAGAGTATGGCGACAATATGGACTATCCATGGTACGGGAGAACGTACAACATCGGGTTGGAGCCTTTCTCCAGCATGCCCACTAACGGTCTTCAGACGGCCGCGGATCGTGGCACAACGCTTCTGTTTCGAGCACAGGAGACCAAACGTTTCGAACTGACTTTCGAGGTTGGTGAAAGCAAAGAATAAGGGAGTGGGTGAGAAACCATGAGGGAAAGAACGCAACGATCCATGGATGCGTCGAACGTCAAACATTCGGTGTATACCGAGATTCGGGAAGCGATCATCCACGCCAGACTGGAGCCGGGACAACGGCTTTCCGAGGCGGACCTTGCGGTCAAGATGAATGTCAGCAGAACGCCGGTGCGCGAGGCATTCATCAGTTTGAGCAAAGAAGGTCTCGTGGAAATTTTGCCTCAGCGGGGGACATTCGTGACGAAGATCGATCTGGAGGACGTGCGTCAATCCACGTTCATCCGGGAGTCTCTGGAAATTTCCGTGCTGGGCGAACTCATCAAGAAGATTACGCCGGAACAGATCGCACGGCTGAAAGAAAACGTAGCCGAGCAGGAGAAGAGCCACCAGCGAAACGATTACATTCGCTTCTATGAGCTGGATGAGGAGTTTCATCGCTCCCTGGCGGAGATGAGCGGCCACGGCAAGGTATGGGACATTATCAAAGAGATCAAAGTCCAGATGGATCGTGTCCGCCTGCTCAGCTTGCCGATTCCTTCCCGAATCGCGGAACTGATCCGGCAGCATTTCGCGATCATTCAGGCGCTGGAAGAAAGAAACGCAGACAAAGCTCGGGAAACGATGGTCCTTCATCTCCAGTACGTGACCAAACCATCGGAAGTACAGGAAAAATATAAAGATTATTTTATCACCTAAATCGTTAACGGAGGAGACCGCTGAGATGGATGTAACGGGAAAAGTGGCATTGGTGACGGGAGCCGGCAAAGGCATCGGCAAAGCATCGGCGATTCGGCTGGCCCAGTACGGAGCCAAAGTTGCTGTGGCGGGCATCGGTCCGGACGATCTAAAGGACACCGCAACGGAAATCGCCCGGCTGGGCGGCGAAGCCATCGCCATTGAGATGGATGTTACGCGGGAAGATCAGGTCAAACAGGCCGTATACAAGGTCGCGGAACGTTACGGCGGCATCGATATTCTCGTGAATTGCGCAGGCATCCAGCGATACGGAACGGTCGTCGAAACGTCGGAAGAGCTGTGGGACGAGGTGTTGAACACGAATCTGAAAGGGGTATTTCTCACTTCCAAGCACGTCATTCCGGAAATGAGAAAACGGCAGGGCGGATCGATCGTCAACATTTCTTCGATTCAGGCATTCGTAACCCAGAAGCAAGTGGCCGCCTACACCGCGAGCAAAGGGGCAATCAACGCGCTCACCCGTGCCATGGCGGTCGATCATGCCGATGAAAACATCCGCGTGAACGTCATATGTCCGGCTTCTGTCGACACGCCCATGCTGCGATGGGCAGCCGACCTGTTCAGCGACGATGTGGAAGGCACGGTGCGGTCGTGGGGGCGGATGCACCCGATCGGCAGAGTGGCCCGTCCGGAGGAAATTGCGGATGCGGTCGTCTTTTTGGCCAGTTCAGCTTCTTCGTTCATGACAGGCAGCGAACTGAAAGTGGACGGAGGGTTATCTTCGGCGGCGGCCGTGGCATTGCCTGAGTAAGCAAGAGATGAAGGGAGGAGAACCTTGATGAAAATAACGGATATTAAAGCAACCACGGTAACGGTTCCTCTGGAAGCGCCGCTCAGACACGCCAACGGAGCGCATTGGGGACGATTCGTACGCACGATCGTCCAGGTGGAGACCGATGAAGGGATTGTCGGACTCGGCGAGATGGGGGGCGGCGGAGAAAGCGCGGAGGCGGCCTTCCACGGCATGAAAACCTATTTGGTCGGCCACGATCCGTTCGAGCTCGAACAGATGCGCTTCAAAATTTGCAACCCGACGGCGAGCCTGTACAATAACCGCACGCAAATCCATGCGGCGTTGGAATTTGCCTGCCTCGACATTATCGGGAAGAAGTTGGGCGTTCCGGTGTATCAGCTGCTGGGCGGCAAAATCCGGGATGAAGTTGCTTTCGCGAGCTATTTGTTTTCCGTTACCCGAACGCGAAGACCGGCGAGGGCGAAGTGCGGACGCCGGAGCAATTGGTGGCGCATTTGCGGGATTTGAAAGCGAAGTACGGCTTTCAGACCCACAAGCTCAAGGGAGGCGTATTCCATCCGCGATACGAGCTGGAATGTTTCCTGGCCATGGCCGAAGCGTTCCCGGAGGACAAATACCGGTACGACCCGAACGCGGCCCTGTCCGTGGAGGAAAGCATCCGCTTCGCCAAACAGATCGAGCATGTGAACAACGATTATTTTGAAGATCCGACATGGGGCCTGAACGGCATGCGGCAAGTGCGGGAGAAAATCGGGATCCCGACGGCCACGAACACCGTCGTCGTCAATTTCGAGCAGCTGTCCGCCAATGTGCTGAATCCCGCCGTGGACGTCATTTTGCTGGATACGACGTTCTGGGGCGGCATCCGCCCCTGCATCAAAGCGGCAGGCGTGTGCGAGACGTTCCAGCTTGGCGTGTCCGTTCACTCTTCCGGAGAGCTCGGCATTCAGCTGGCGACGATGCTTCATCTCGGCGCGGTCCTCCCGAATCTGTCGTTTGCCGCGGACGCCCATTATCACCAGCTTGAGGACGACATTATTAAGGGAGGCAAATTCCAGTACCGGGACGGCAAAATCCGGGTGCCCGACGGTGTCGGACTCGGGGTGGAGCTCGATGAGGACAAATTGAAGGAGTACGCGGAATTGTACCGGGAGCTTGGCAATTATACGTACGATAAAGATCCGCACCGTCCCGACTGGTTCCCGGTCGTGCCGAACGAGCGCTGGGCCGACCCGGCAGCGAGCTTCTGACCTTCTGACATGCGAGGACCGGCAGCGGATGAAGAAATGAACAAGAGGAGGGAATGATGTGCAACCTTTGATTCCGATCGAGAAGGTGGAAGTGTTTTTCGACGGCTTGCTGACCGAGCCGAAGCTGAATCATCCCGAGGGACTGGCCTTCGATGCGGAGGGTAACCTGTGGTGCGGCGGGGAGGACGGCGAAATTTTCCGCATCGATCCGGAAGGCAAGCGTATCGAGCTTATCGCGGAAACGGGCGGTTTCTGCCTGGGGATGGCCTTCGATCGCGGCGGCAACTTGTATATTTGCGATTTGAAAAAGTCGGCCGTCTTCAAGCTTGATACGCGTTCCCGGCAAATCTCGCTCTTCGCGGACGGCAACGATCAGATGAAGCTGACAACCCCGAACTTTCCCGTGGTCGATCATGAACGCGGCTGCCTGTATGTGTCGAGCAGCAACAAGAACGGGCCGGGCATCTGGAAGTTCGACCTGCGAACCGGGGAAGGCGGTTTGTGGTACGATCAGCCGCTCGGTTTCGCCAACGGGATGGCGCTGTCCCTGGACAACAATGCGCTGTATGTGGCGGAGACGTTCGACCATCGGATCAGCAAAATTCCGATCGACGGGGAAGGCAAGGCGGGCCGTAAAGAAATAGTGGCCGAGGTGGAAGCGCTGCCGGACGGCTTGGCGGTGGACAGCCAAGGACGGATCTACGTCAGCTGCTACGAACCTTCGCAAGTGCTGCGCATTGGCGGCAACGGGGAGGTTGAGCTGGTGGCGCACGATCCCGAAGCCCACACGTTCTGCCATCCGACGAACTGCGCTTTCTTCGGAGACGCCTTGTACACTTCCAATCTGGGAAGATGGCACATTACGAAAGTCCCGGTCGGCACCACGGGCAAATCCCTGTTGTGATACGATCAAAAGCGACTGTGAAAGTCGCTTTTTTTGCATTCAGGGCAAAATCCTCTATTGAGGAACCTTCCAATTTGATGGTGATTGCCTATAGAGACTGTCTCATTGCGTTGAGTTCCTTTATCGAACATGATAAACTGAGTCTAATGTTATAACATTCATACTGTAATTAAGGTATAACGTATTGACTTTTGATCATACTATAGAAGGAGGACATAAAATGAATGGTGTGGTCAAAATGCAAAATGAGAATGAAGGAATAAAGCGTTATTCCCGTAAAGTTGGACGAATGGGAAACAGCTTGGGGGTGAGCTTGCCCAAAAGTTTAGCCGAGAAACTAGGCGTAGCACAAGGCGATGAAATCGAATTTATTGAAACGGCTCAGGGCGAGATTCTGCTCAAGAAAGTCCGGCATGCTGCTTTGCCTGACAATGTCCGCCCGGAGGTGTTGGAAGCATTTTATGATGTCTTTGAAGAGGATATCGATATTTTCAAGGATTTAAGGGATCGATAACATGACGATCTTTTTGAGTAAAGAGGAAGTCATAACCGCGCATTATTTCATGATGAAGAAAATGGGAGATGCGGAACAGGCCGGTGTGAAGGATCATGCATTGCTTGAGTCTGCGATATACAGGCCCAGGCAAAGCGTATTTGGCGAGGACGCATACTCATCGTTATTCGATAAAGCTGCCGCCTTGTTAGAATCCTTAGTTAAGAATCATTGCTTTCATAATGGAAATAAGCGAACGGCTTATCTGGCAGTTAAGTCATTTTTAAAGATTAATGGATTTCATTTGCGCATGGAACGTGCGTTAGCGGTTGAGTTTGTTGTAGATATTGCAAAAGGAGATTATTCTCTGGATGGTATAGCTAATACCCTTGAGAAATATAGTGAAGAACGAATTTCTGATGCTTAGAAGGAGCAGGGAGTAAGCCAAATGGCAAACAACCATTTACGTTACAACAGCTTCATAACCCGCACAGGGATTCGGCTTGCCTCCAAAGTTAAAGCTTCGACTTTAGGTCGGAGCTTTTGCTTTAACAAATCACATCTTCTTTTGCCGCAGCTTGATAGCCCTCCCGCTGACTTTTCAGATCGTTCCATCTGGTATCTATAACCAACTGAATAGCCGCATCTACATCGCCAGATTTGATGGCCTTGAAGTAAGTGCCGAAAAGCTTATTAATTTCTGATTCATCGGGTTCTTTGGCATTTGAAGAAATAGCATTGAAAAAAAAGAACGATGCTGTTGCACATAACGCGACCAGAAGAATTAGGGTTGTTGAGTTCTTCATTCTTCTCTCCATAACGTTTCCCCTCCGCCTTTCTATTTTGTCTGGCAGACCAGTAGGCAATATCTATAGCGTATCATTTTTCTCAAATGTGAACGGTGCCGAAATTCCTAATTTATACAATTTCCCTGGTTTCCTGAAATGAATCATCCTACCGTCCCTATCCAGCAGACCGGTCTATGAACTGAACCGCCAACCATGGTTGGTATTGCCTAGTAATTCTTGGTATTACCTAGCAAGCAGCAGAACCGCTAGTCTTGAAAGCTTCCCTACTTTTGTGTCACAATAAGAAAGGGATTCACAGTTTGCGCGGCGATTTGGTGTTACCGCTTACATATCGCGCATTTTGTCTCCTGCGAAACCGGTCGCGACTAATTTAACGAAGGAAGTGACGTTTACCATGAGAACGATCAAGCTGGGAACGAGCAATCTTGAAGTCCCCGTTATAGCGGTCGGCTGCATGCGGATTAATTCGCTGAGCAAATCCGAGGCGGAGCGCTTTGTGCGAACGGCGCTGGACGAAGGGGCGAATTTCTTCGATCATGCCGATATTTACGGCGGCGGGGCTTGCGAGGAAATCTTTGCCGACGCGATTCAGATGAACGATGACATTCGCGAGAAGATCATTCTTCAGTCCAAGTGCGGCATCCGCAAGGGCAGCTTCGATTTTTCCAAGGAACATATTCTGACGTCCGTGGACGGCATCCTGAAGCGGCTGAAGACCGACTATCTCGATGTGCTGCTGCTGCACCGTCCCGATGCGCTGGTTGAGCCCGAAGAAGTGGCGGAAGCGTTCGATATTCTGCAAAGCTCGGGGAAAGTGCGCCATTTTGGCGTATCCAATCAAAAGCCGATGCAAATTGAACTGCTGAAAAAGTACGTCAAGCAACCGATCGTTGCCAATCAGCTGCAATTGAGCATTACCAACGCCACGATGATTTCCAACGGCATTAACGTCAATATGGAGAACGACTCCGCGATCGACCGCGACGGAAGCGTGCTCGACTACTGCCGTCTGCACGACATCACGATTCAGCCTTGGTCGCCGTTCCAATACGGATTCTTTGAAGGGGTATTTCTCGGCAACGACAAGTTCCCCGAACTGAATCAAAAAATCGACGAAATCGCCGCCAAATACAACGTGACCAACACGACGATTGCGATCGCGTGGCTGCTGCGCCATCCGGCCCGCATGCAACCGGTGACCGGGACGATGAATATTGAACGGTTGAAAGATTGCTGCAAAGCCGCCGACGTTTATCTGACTCGTGAAGATTGGTACGAAATTTACCGTGCGGCAGGCAACGTGCTGCCGTAAAGAAGATAAGCGTCAGGACGAGCGGGATGCCTGATGAAATATGCAACGCCGTCCCGCCGAGCAGGATGATCAACTTGAAGTTGAGGGACAAGCCGTTATTCCTTTGTTAGAGCAGAGGGAGAACGGGCTTGCCAATGGGGAAGAAGAAGTTGCACTTATAGTTGAAAAGTATGATAACGTTAAGTTGAATTGCCCTGGCTTTGTGCCGGGGCTTTTGCTTCTTTTGCGATCAAAGTTGCAAAAGTGCAGGTTTTTCGGGCTAAAATAACGAAAACGCGAAAATTCCTG
>NZ_BOVJ01000221.1 GCF_018403665.1 Paenibacillus cisolokensis | reverse complement strand
GACCTCCTTCGACTCTACACGCGAGTACGGGACGCCGGAAAGCGGAAGGGCCGAACCGAAAGGAGAGAGGAAACCGATGCGTTCGCACGAAGAGCAACGACAGCAGAATATCCCGCAAGGGAGCTCACGGCAAAGGGATACGGTGAAGCCGGAAGGGTATGCCGGAGCGCCGAGTTCTTCGTCGGCACAAGTCGCTCCTTCCTCTCGCGAAGACCGAGACGACCTGCTGGAACGAATGCTCAGAAGAGAAAACCTTCTGCTCGCCTACAAGCGAGTGGTCCGAAACGGGGGAGCCCCCGGCGTGGACGGCGTAACGGTAGCGGAGCTACAAGCTTACCTGAAGACACACTGGGAAACGGTGAAGGCCGAACTCCTCGCAGGAACCTACAGACCCTCGCCGGTCAGACGGGTGGAAATCCCCAAACCCGGAGGCGGCGTGCGGCTGCTCGGCATTCCGACCGTGATGGATCGTTTACTCCAGCAAGCACTTCTGCAAGTGATGGAACCGATCTTTGACCCTCACTTCTCTTGGTATAGCTATGGCTTTCGGCCAGGAAAGCGAGCGCATGACGCCGTTCTGCAAGCACAGCGCTATATCCAAAGCGGCCTGAGATGGGTCGTGGACATGGATTTGGAGAAGTTCTTTGACCGGGTCAACCATGACATCCTCATGGCTAGGGTGGCAAGGAGAGTGACGGACAAGCGTGTCCTGAAACTCATACGCGCCTATCTGAACGCCGGGGCCATGGCCGAAGGAGCACTAGAACGGACAGAAGAGGGTACGCCGCAAGGCGGACCCTTAAGTCCGCTGCTGGCGAACATTCTGCTGGATAATCTGGACAAGGAACTGACCAAGCGCGGCCTGCGGTTTGTCCGGTACGCGGACGACTGTAACATCTTCGTCGCGAGCAAGCGCGCCGGCGAACGCGTCATGGAATCGGTGACTCGCTTCGTGGAGGGAAAGCTGAAACTGAAAGTGAATCGGGACAAGAGCGCGGTAGACCGCCCGTGGAACCGAAAGTTCCTCGGATTCAGCTTCCTGTCGAATCGGAATGCGACGATTCGTCTGGCACCGAAGACCATCTCGCGATTCAAGGAGAAAGTCCGGGAACTCACCAACAGGTCCAAATCCGCATCGATGGAAGAGCGGATTTACCGGCTGAACCGTTATCTGATGGGATGGCTGGGTTACTTCCGACTGGCCTCGGCGAAGAATCACCTCACAAGTTTCGACCAGTGGATTCGCAGAAGGCTGCGCATGTGCCTTTGGAAACAGTGGAAACGAGTCCGCACCCGGATTCGCGAACTTCGAGCACTCGGGGTACCGGAGTGGGCTTGCTTCGTCATGGCGAACTCCCGCCGGGGACCGTGGGAAATGTCCCGAAACACAAACAATGCCCTCCCAACTTCCTACTGGGAAGCGAAAGGGCTGAAAAGTCTGCTTTCTCGCTATCTGGAACTTCGTCAACCTTTTGGAACCGCCTAGTGCGGACCCGCATGCTAGGTGGTGTGAGGAGACGGGGGTTAGCCGCCCCCTCTTACTCGATTCGCGATCAGTTATCTTTTAAGTTTGACGCCACCGAAATAATGGTTCTCAAATAATCTTTGGACATTTTCAACGCTTCCGCTTCAGGAAAGCCGGAATCGACGAGCTCCTTGTCAAACTTGCCTACCGCTCTTCCCATCTGGCCGCCGGTCTCTTCCGTGTATAGCGTTTTCACCAGTTCCGCAATCAATTGCTTTCATGGAATCGATTCGGGCCGCTTTGTGAAGATTGGAATAGACAGATAAAAATGTCTCCTGAAAAACGTCTTCAATCAGATAAGCGTTTTTGTTTGAATTTCAAATATGAGTAAACGACATCCGCATACTCCGCATAGATGCGGCCGAAATTCATATCCCCTCCTTCTTCATGAATATAGTCGCAAATTACGGCGATTCGGTTCAATCATGGAACGAACAAAAACATTTTCTTGGCAGTTTCGATGGTATTCGCAGACATTTCGTCATCCGTCAAATCGTCCCCCGTCCGTCGGTGCCCGCTCCGCCATCCGTCAAATTGTCTCCAGTCCGTCGGTGTACCCAGCCATCCGTCAAATCGTATCTGGTTCGTCGGTGTACCCAGCCTTCTGTCTAATCGTCTCCAGTCCATTGCGTCCCGCCTTCAGCGCCTCCGTCTCCCGCCGTTTACCCGCCCCCTACCTTCAGCGTCTCCGTCTCTGGGCAGATTGCTAATGGCGAAAAGTTGCAAAAGTACAGGAACTCTGGCCCAAACAGATAACTATAGCGCAAAATTCTGCAAAA
>NZ_BOVJ01000220.1 GCF_018403665.1 Paenibacillus cisolokensis | reverse complement strand
TTCTGCAATAAAAACCGGAATGAACGTGCGGCCATGGTATGGCGTCTAATCCGGCGCAATGGCCATTTTGCCTGGAACGGACCGGTGGTTTTTCTCATTGACATGGATAAATACCTTGTGTAAATTTAATGATAATTAAATGAAATGGCATACAGGGGACTCGGTAGTGTACGTTTTCCCGCAAGCTTGTGCATAAGTTCACAAAGTCGCAGGGGGCATTATGCGAGGCCAAAGCCAGTCAGATCCGAAGAGGAGATGTCAATCATGGAAGCATTGGCGCTGGAGCGCAAGGCGGAGCAGAACCGCCAGCTGCGCGATCGGCTTATGGAATTGAAGAAAGAGCGCAACGCGATTATTCTGGCCCACTATTATCAGCGGGATGAAATTCAGGAAGTGGCGGATTTCCGAGGCGACTCGTTTTTGCTTGCCCAGAAGGCCGCGCAGACCGATGCCGATGTCATCGTGTTTTGCGGTGTTCATTTTATGGGCGAGAGCGCTAAAATTCTGGCTCCCAATAAGACCGTTCTCATTCCCGACGAGCGGGCGGGCTGCCCGATGGCGGATATGGTGAACGTCGATGGCCTTCGCAAGCTGAAAGCACAGCACCCGAATGCGACGGTTGTAACATATATCAACTCGTCCGCCGAGGTGAAAGCGGAGACCGACATTTGCTGCACGTCAGCGAACGCGGTGAAGGTGGTCAACTCGGTGGAAAGCGACGAAGTGATCTGGGTTCCGGACAAAAATCTCGGTCATTACGTCCAGCAGCAAACGGACAAGAAGATGATCATCTGGGAAGGATACTGCAACACGCACGACATGCTGACGGTGAAGGATGTCGAGGAGATGAAAGCGAAGTATCCGAACGCCCAGTTCGTCGTTCATCCGGAGTGCCGTCCGGAAGTCGTGGCGCTTGGAGACTTCGTCGGCAGTACGACCGCAATCATTAAATATTGCAGAGAATCCGATCATAAGGAATTTATCGTCGGAACGGAAGACGGCACGGGATACCAACTGCGTATGGACAGTCCGGATAAAACGTTCCATTTTGCCACCAAATATTTGGTTTGTCCGAACATGAAAGTCAACAATCTGAAGAAGCTGGTCAAATGTCTGGAGACGATGCAGCCGCAAGTTTACGTGCCGCCGCATGTCGCCGACAAGGCCCGCTTGTCGCTGGAGCGCATGCTGCAGGTCAAATGACCGCGCGCCGTTCTGATGTATTGCCCGGGAGGCTATAGTTGCCATGATTCCAAGATATCTCGTTAACGTATCGCTCCAGCAGCTCCCTGTCGTGGAGAAAGATGTTATCGTCATAGGGGCCGGCATTGCCGGCCTTTTTACCGCCATCAAGGCGAGCGAAAGTAATTCGGTTCTGGTTATTACGAAGAAATCGTTAATGGACAGCAATACGCGTTACGCCCAGGGCGGCATTGCCGCCGTCATTTCCGACGACGATTCGCCCGAATACCATCGCCAGGATACGCTTGTGGCAGGGGTCGGACTATGCTCGCAAGATGCGGTCGATGTGCTCGTTCACGAAGGGCCGGAAGGGGTGCGGGACCTTATCCGGATGGGCACCCATTTCGATCAGGAAAACGGCGAATTCGCGCTGACGAAGGAAGGCGCGCATAGTCAACGCCGCATTTTGCATGCGAACGGAGACGCCACCGGTTACGAGATCGTGCGGGCGCTGTCGGAGAAAGCCGTCGGCAATCCGGCAATTGAGATCTGGGACGATCATTTTGTCATCGACTTGATAACCGAGGACGGCGAATGCTGCGGCGCGCTCGTGCAGAAGCCTGACGGAAAGCAGCTGTTCGTGCGCGGCAAAGCTGTCGTCCTGTGCTCCGGCGGAACCGGCCAGCTGTACCGTTATACGACGAATCCCGATGTCGCCACAGGCGACGGTATCGCGATGGCTTATCGCGCGGGCGCCTATATTCAGGACATGGAATTTATTCAATTTCATCCGACCTCGCTCTGTTATCCCGGCGCTCCCCGATTCCTGATTTCCGAAGCGGTGCGCGGCGAAGGTGCGATACTGCGCAATATTAAAGGCGAGCGCTTCATGGAACGCTATCATCCTCAGCTGGAGCTGGCACCGCGCGACGTCGTGGCAAGGGCGATCGTGAGCGAGATGGAAGCGACGAAGTCGACATTCGTTTATTTGGACATCACGCATGAGCCGGCGGATATGGTGAAGCACCGGTTTCCGAACATTTACGATTTTTGCCTCAACTACGGTCTGGATCTGACAACCGACTGGATTCCGGTAGCTCCGGCTGCGCATTATATGATGGGCGGGGTCAAAACCGATTTGCACGGGGAAACCAATATTCGCCGATTGTTCGCATGCGGGGAAGTGTCTTCGACCGGCGTTCATGGAGCGAACCGTCTGGCCAGCAATTCGCTGTCGGAAGCGATTGTATTTGGCCGCCGCATCGTCGAGCGAATTAACGAACTGCCCCCCGTCGAAGGATTGCCGATCCCGGATATCCGGGAAGAGCGGAGCCGCGGCGGCGTACCGATGCAAGCGGTCGTCGAGCGGCGTCTCAAGCTGCAGAAGGTGATGGTTCGCTATGTCGGTTTGCGGCGCGATGCGAAGGGACTCGCCAAAGGACTGGAAGAGCTGAAGCGCCAACTGCCGATATTCGAGTCGGTATTGACGAGGCGGGAAGAATTCGAGTTTGCCAACCTTCTTGTTTGCGCGCTGTTGACGACGCAAGCGGCCTTGGCCCGCGAGGAGAGCCGGGGCGCGCATTATCGCGAGGATTTCCCGGAGAGGGACGATGAGCGCTGGCGCAAGCATACGGTGCTGCACCGGCTGCAAGGTTTGACGGGGGAGCGGATTGACGATGATTGATAACGGATTCTCCTATGAGTTCGAAGGGTATAATGAAGCGTTGAAGGAGCAAATCCGCCGCTGGCTGGCGGAGGACGTCGGCAGCGGGGACATTACGACCGCTGTCACAATTCCGGGAGGCAGCCAGTCCAAGGCGGTTATTCATGTGAAGGAGGACGGGGTTGTGGCCGGATTGCCGGCCGCTCGTCTCGTATTCGAAGTCGTCGACCCCGGATTGCGCTTCCGGCCGCTGAGGCAGGACGGCCAGCGGGTAACGAAGGGCGACGTGCTGGCCGAAGTGGAAGGCAGCACGCACAGCCTCTTGACGGGCGAGCGTCTGGCGCTCAATCTGATGCAGCGGATGTCCGGCATCGCGACCAAGACAAGACGTTTTGTCGAGGCGCTGGAGGGGCTGCCGGTCCGCCTTGTCGATACGCGCAAGACGACCCCGGGCCACCGGTTGTTGGAGAAATATGCCGTACGTGTCGGCGGAGGGGCCAATCACCGGTTCGGCCTGTACGACGCCGTCATGATCAAGGACAACCATATCAAGGCCGCCGGCGGCATCCGGCAGGCGGTGGAGGCGGCTCGGGCGCGCATTCCGCATACGATGAAAATCGAAGTCGAGACCGAGTCACTTGAGCAAGTGGACGAAGCGCTCGAATGCGGCGCCGACATTATTATGCTCGACAACATGCCGTACGATCGAATGAGGGAAGCCGTTCTTCGCATTAAGAGCCGGTCTCCCCATGTGATTACGGAAGCGTCCGGCGGCGTCCGTCTGGATACGGTGCGCGCGATTGCGGAATGCGGCGTCGACGTCATTTCCGTCGGAGGGCTTACGTATTCGTTCGATTCCCTCGATATCAGCCTCGATTTGAATGCAAAGAAGGGCGGGAACCCGTCATGATTTTGGTTATCGATGTCGGAAATACCAATATTGTGCTTGGTATATATAAGAAGAAGGAGCTGCTCCATCATTGGCGTCTCAGTACGAATCGGGCCGCGACGGTGGACGAATACGGCATCACCATTCACAACTTGTTTCAATATGCAAATTTGCCGATGGACCGGATCGAAGGGGTCGTCATTTCGTCCGTTGTGCCGCCGCTGATGCGCACGTTGGAGCAGCTGTGCCTGAAATATTTGCGAAGGACGCCGCTTGTCGTCGGACCGGGAATGAAGACCGGATTGAATATCCGTTACGAAAACCCGCGCGAGGTCGGGGCGGACCGGATCGTCAATTCTGTCGCAGGTATCGAGAAATACGGCACGCCGCTCATTATCGTCGATTTCGGAACGGCGACGACGTTCGATTTCATCGACGAGCATGGCGATTATTTGGGCGGGGCCATCGTTCCGGGCATCCAGATTTCGACCGAAGCGCTATACCAGCGCGCCGCCAAGCTTCCCCGTATCGAGCTGGCCAAGCCGCGCAGCGTGATCGGCCGGAATCCGGTAACGTCGATGCAGGCCGGCATTATATTCGGATACGCCGGACAAGTCGACGGCATCGTCCGGCGCATCCGGGCGGAGTTCGGCGTTCGGCCCAAAGTGGTCGCGACGGGCGGGTTGGCCGAGCTGATCGCTTCCGAATCGGAGACGATCGAGGAGATCGATCCGCTTCTTACCCTGGACGGGTTGCGTCTCATTTACGAGCGAAACCGGGACTAAAGCTTTGCCAGGGATCATCTATTGGTACACCGCAGACATTGTTCATAAATAAATCGGGTAGAAAACGGAGGGATTATTAATGAATGAGCCGTTACAGGATATTTTGGTCCGGGGAACGGCATGGGGGGCAGCATTCGTGTCTTCGCGGCCCGGACTACACGGCTTGTGGACGAGATGCGCCGGCGTCACGGCACGCTTCCGACAGCGACGGCCGCACTCGGACGGGCGGCGACGGCCGCCGCGATGATGGGCGCCATGCTGAAAGGCGACGAGAAGCTTACGGTGCAAATCAAAGGGGAAGGACCGCTCGGGCAAATCGTCGTCGATGCCAACGCGAAGGGCGAAGTGCGCGGATACGTCGATCATCCCTCCGTCCATCTGGCCAGCAATTCACAAGGGAAGCTTGACGTGGCAGGAGCCGTCGGCCGAAACGGACATCTTCATATTATCAAGGATCTGGGGCTGAAGGAGCCGTACCGGGGCAGCGTGCCGATCATTTCCGGCGAGCTCGGGGAAGACTTCACTTATTATTTTGCCGTATCGGAGCAGACGCCTTCGGCAGTCGGTCTTGGCGTGCTGGTCGATACGGACGGCTCCGTCCTTCATGCCGGAGGGTTCATCATTCAGATCCTCCCGGGTCTGACCGATGCGGAGCTCGACAAGCTGGAACGGGCCATCGGCGCGATGCCGCCCGTGACGTCGCTGCTCGATCAGGGCGAGACGCCGGAAGAAATATTGCGTTTTGCCGTCGGCGACGATTTGCAAATTCACGATACGATGGAGCTTCGTTTTCAATGCAAGTGCAGCCGGGATCGGGTCGAACGGACGTTAATCAGCATGGGGGAGGAAGAACTCCGATCGTTGGCCGAAGAGGAAGGAAAGGCCGAGGTCGTCTGCCACTTCTGCAATGAGGCCTATTCGTTTGACAAACCGCAGCTGGAAGCGCTGCTGCACCGGGTCAAGGCGAAGAACGGCACATAACGGAGGCCCGGAACAGATGAGGAGAGCGGGCTTGCTGAAGAGCATTGTTGTGTTTCAGGCGATATGCCTGATTGCGTTGTCGGCTTTCGTTATCAGCCGAACCGTTCCGGCTTACCCGAGCGAAGAGGCGGGTGCGCCGACGGATGAAGAAGAGTCGCCGGACGGCCGCGAGCAGACGGACGGCAGCGTTGTCGCCCGGGTCGGCTCCGGCGTCATAACGGAGGACGAGTGGGTATCCGAATTGATCCGCCAGTACGGGGACACCGTGCTGCGGACGATGATGATACGCCGGGCTATCGATCTGGAAGCGGCCAAATACGGCATTACGGTGCGGGATGAAGAGATTGAAGGCGAGCTTATGCTGCGCGTGCTCGGCTACGGGAGCGAAGAAGCTTTCTACGATGCGATGAAGGACCAGCTCGGCTTGACCGAAGAGGACGTATGGAAGGATGCGCGCTACCGGCTGTTGCTGGAGAAGATCGCCACCCGTACGATTTCCGTGACGGATAAAGAGATCGACGACTATCTTCGCGAATATGGCCAGCAGTTTCAGGGGACGACGCAATACCGGCTGGCCTGGATTGTGACCGATACGTACGATGAGGCGGAACGCGTATTGGATCTGCTTGAGGAAGGGGAAAGCTTCGAGCGTCTGGCGAGCGAATATTCCAAGGACGAATTTACGGCGGATAACGGCGGCGATCTCGGACTTGTCGACCAGAACGACCCGTTTCTCGATCCTGCCCTGCTGGAAGCTGCCGGCCGTTTGGAGATCGGCTCCGCAACCGGACCGCTCAAGGTGAAGGAAGGGTATGCCGTAGTACGGCTGCTCGAGAAGCGGGAAGCGACCGCGCTTAGCGGAGACTTGCTCCGCGAGGCGGCACGCCGACAAATCGCGCTTTCCGTTGCCAAGCCGCTTCGGGAAGTCGAGGAGGAGCTGCTGTCGAAATATGCAGTCGTCCTAAAACCGGCTTTTCAAAGCGGAAATTAGGCCCTTTGGCGGAAATCGGGTATTGACAATAGATGACATCCATTGGTAAGATGGAATCAGGCAAAACCTACTGAAATAGTCGGAATAACAAGGAGGCTTGCATTCATGGCCAAAATTGTCAACAGTATTACCGAGCTGATCGGTGATACGCCGCTTGTTCGATTGAACCGTCTCGTCCCGGAAGATAGCGCAGAAATTTATGTCAAGCTGGAATACCAAAACCCGGGAGCAAGCGTCAAGGACCGGATTGCGATCAGCATGATCGAAGTTGCCGAGCAAGAAGGACGAATCAAACCGGGCGACACCATTATCGAGCCGACCAGCGGCAATACCGGTATCGGTCTGGCGATGGTAGCCGCTGCGAAAGGATATCGGGCCATTCTGGTCATGCCGGAAACGATGAGCATCGAGCGCCGCAACTTGCTTCGCGCTTATGGCGCCGAACTGGTGCTGACGCCGGGCTCGGAAGGAATGAACGGCGCGGTGAAGAAAGCGGAAGAGATTCTGAAGGAGAATCCGAACTACTTCATGCCGCAGCAATTCAAAAACCCGGCCAATGTCAAAATTCACCGCGAAACGACGGGTCCGGAAATCGTCGAGGCGATTCAATCGCTGGACGGCAAGCTGGATGCGTTCGTGGCCGGCATTGGCACCGGCGGTACGATTACAGGTGCGGGTCAAGTGCTGAAGCAGCATTTCCCGAATATTCGCATTTATGCCGTAGAACCTGCTGCTTCCCCGCTTCTGTCCGGCGGCAAACCCGGACCTCATAAAATCCAGGGAATCGGCGCCAACTTCGTGCCGGACATTCTGGACCGGGAAGTTTATGACGGTGTTATTACCGTCGAGAACGAAGATGCGTTCGAAACGGCGCGCCGTTCCGCCAAGGAAGAAGGAATTCTGTGCGGCATCTCTTCGGGCGCAGCCATTTTCGCGGCTTTGAAAGTCGCCAAAGAACTGGGCAAAGGCAAACGCGTCGTCGCCGTCGTTCCGAGCAACGGGGAGCGCTATCTCAGCACGCCGCTGTTTAATTTCGAGAATTGATAGCATCCGCGCAGCGGATGCGGAGCCCTTTCGGCGCTCCGCCGCTGCAACGCGAATGCACCAGGCAGTCTCCGGCGCCGGCCGGGGCCTGTGCCTCGTCGTTTTGGGCTTTGGGCGTTCGTTTCCGTTCCCGCCTT
>NZ_BOVJ01000219.1 GCF_018403665.1 Paenibacillus cisolokensis | reverse complement strand
AATTCCTGCACTTTTGCAGGCTTTTCGCCAAAGCAATCTGCCGGGAGCCGGGGGCGCTGAGGGTGGAGCACACCGACGGACCGGGGACGTTTTGACGGACGGCGGAGCGGGCCGACGGACCGGAGACGTTTTGACGGAAGACGAGGCGCACCGACGGACCGGGGACGTTTTGACGGAAGACGCGGACGGTTAGACAGGTAAATTAGGAAGTGAATTTTATACTTTCTTAAATCTCGAAAAAGCCGCGGAATCCGGTTGCGCCGGAAAACCGCGGCTTTTTGGGACAGCCGTCGGCAGCCCTTGACTTTGACGCAGCGTCAACGTTCACAATAGATACCCGGGAGGTGATCGCAGATTATGAAAGTTCACGAAGCGGCCCGTCTGCTCGGCGTTACGCCGCGAGCGCTCCGTTTTTATGAGGAACGCGGACTGGTCGCGCCGGCCAAGGATGCCGGCAGCGGATACCGCCAGTATGAGACGGAAGATCTGGAGACGCTGCGCTGGATCGTCGCCTTGCGCGAGTTGGGATTGCCGATTCCGTTTATCGCCGATGCGCTGGCGGCGCGGGAAGACGATGAACGGTTCCGGCAAACGATGGACAGGGCGCGCGCCGAGCTGTACGAGCAATGGGTCGACCTGTCGCGGCGGCTCGAATCGCTCGACCGCGGGATGGAAAGCTGGCGCGGCCGGACGCCGGCGATCGGCGAATTGGAGGCGCTCGCGGCCCCGCTCAAGGAGAAGCGCTCGATCCGCAGCGCGTGGAGCGCCCGCCTCGACTTCGACGATATGGCAGTCAAATATCGCGAGGACGCTCCGCTGATGACGCTCTCCCCGCCCGTCGATCCGCACGATTACGAGGAAGCGCTGACGGCGACGGCGGATTGGATCGACGCTCGGCCGGGGGAAGCCGGTCTCGATCTCGGCTCGGGAACTGGCAATCTGGCCGGCCGGCTGGCCGCATCCGGGGCAGCGGTTACCGGCGTCGAGCAATCGCCGGCAATGATCCGCATTATGCGCTCCCGCTTTCCCGAGCTGCCGGTCAAGCAAGGCAACCTGCTGGCGCTGCCGCTGCCGGCGCGGACGTACCGCTTTGCCGGCAGTAGCTTCGCCCTGCAGCATTTGCGCGAAGACGAGCGGATGTTGGCGCTGGCCGAAATCGACCGCGTGCTGCTGCCCGGCGGCCGGCTCGCGCTCACGGACCGCCTCGATGGCGGCGCGTTTTCGGCCATGGCCGAAGCTTTACGGACGCAGCATTACTCGGTCGTCACGAAGCCGCTGCGCGGCGGCATCACGCTGCTGTATGCCGTCAAACCCGGGCCGTAGCGCATAGTGTGCTGCGGCGCGCCGGCGACACCCGCGCCCTCCCCGAGCGGGCTAGCAAGTCGCGGTACGCAGAGACCTGCGCTACCGCTCACGCGGCTGCGCCTCCGATCGCCACCACTCACACGGCCGCGCCTCTGATCGCTAGACCTGCGCTACCGACACCGCAAATACGCAACCGTTCGCTAGACCTGCGCTACCGCTCACGCATCTGTGCCCCGATCGTGAGACCCGCTACAGTCCCCGCGGCTGCGCACCGATCGTGAGACCCGCGCTACCGCTCACGCATCTGTGCCCCGATCGTGAGAACCGCTACAGCCCCCGCGGCTGCGCACCGATCGTGAGACCTGCGCTACAGTCCCCGCGGCTGTTCCCCGATCGTGAGACCCGCGCTACCGACCCGCAGCTGCGCACCGATTGAGAGACCTGCACCACCGCTCACGCGCGGCTACGTACCGTTCGCGAAACCCGCGCTCCCCCTTCCCGCCGCGGCCTGACTCGCACAGGGCGCCTCGTTACATCCTAACCTCGTTACGGCCTGATCTCGCACGGCCTATCCCCGGCCGGCGCGAAATTTGCTCGAATGGGCCTTCGCTTCTTCCACGGTCGTGACGCGATTGCGGTTCCATTCGATCAATATCCGGTCAATATAGCGAAAATGCAGTTTTCCGGCAAACACCGCTTCCTTCAAGGCGAACCGGATCAGCTCTTCCGGGTATCGGTCCTGATCGAGCCATGCGCTGATCGTCTCGCATTCCATCGGCGACAGCGGTCTCCCGAACTCCTGTTCGAACACGGTGAACAAATCGCTGCCGGCGGCGGAACGCTCCGCGCGTCTTGCCGGGCGAACCCCGCCGACGCGTCTCTCGGATTCCGCCGCCTCAGCCGCCATGCGTATCCACCCGCGCCAATTATACCGTTCCGACTGAACGCCTGTCGCCGGATCGACTTCCTCTTCGATGGCGAGGAATCCTTCCTTCAGCAGCCTTCTGAGCAGCTGCACGACTGCCGCCGCCGGGACGCCAAGCCGATCGGCGAGCTGCTCCGGCGTCGGAAATTCGTTCCGTTCGCATTCGCGAAACGCCATCATCTGAATGAGCAGCATCGCTTCGGAATCGTTCAGGCCCAACCGTCTGTAAGAGGAAAGCAGCATATACGGAATGTATACTCCGCCTTCCTCCGCAGCGGCTGCCCTTCCCTTCGCGTAAGCTTTCCTCAATTCTTCGGACAAATGTTGCAGCCTCCTTAAACGGACCGCGCTTTACGCCTGCGCTGCGGCCAAGCAAGCGCGATCTCCAAAGCTCCGACCGACCCTATTACGGATAAAGCCGGTACAGCATGCGCGGAAACGGAATCGTCTCGCGAACGTGATCGAGACCGCATATCCAGGCCACCGTCCTCTCCAGCCCCAGACCGAAGCCGGAATGCGGCACCGACCCGTACCGCCGCAAATCGAGATACCAGCGATAGTCGTCTTCCGGCAGCTTGTGCTCGGCGAAACGCTCCGCCAGCAGCTTGGGATCGTCGATGCGCTGCGATCCTCCGATAATTTCCCCATATCCTTCCGGGGCGATCAGATCGGCGCACAGCACGACCTCTGGCCGGTTCGGATCGGGCTTCATGTAGAACGATTTGATGCCGGTCGGATAATGCGTAATGAATACCGGCCGGTCGAACTGTTCCGCGATAGCCGTCTCATGCGGCGCGCCGAAATCGTCGCCCCAGGAAATGTCGAAGCCTTGCCCGCGCAGCCATTCGATCGCTTCGTCGTACGTCATCCGGGGGAACGGCGCCTTGACCGCTTCCAGCTTCGAGACGTCGCGGCCGATCGTCGCCAGCTCCCGCCCGCATCGCTCCAGCACCGTCTGCACGACATGCGCGACGAACCGTTCCTGAATGCGCAAGCTTTCCTCATGATCGACGAACGCCATCTCCGGCTCGATCATCCAAAATTCGATCAGATGGCGACGCGTCTTCGATTTCTCGGCGCGGAACGTCGGGCCGAACGAATACACTCTGCCGAGCGCCATCGCCGCCGCTTCCATGTACAGTTGGCCGCTTTGGCTCAAATACGCGTCGTCGTCAAAATATTTCGTATGAAACAGATTCGTCGTACCTTCGCAGGAGGACGGCGTCAAAATCGGCGGATCGACCTGCGTAAAGCCGTTATCGTCGAAAAATTGCCGGATTGCCCGTATAATTTCCGCACGGATTTTCAGAATCGCCCGCTGTCTCGGCGAACGAATCCACAAATGGCGGTGATCGAGCAGAAAATCGACGCCATGCTCCTTCGGTGTAATCGGATACGGCTCCGCCAGCTGGATCACGTCGATCGCTTCCACGACCAGTTCATAGCCCGACACGCTGCGGGCGTCTTCCTTGACGGTTCCCGTCACGTACAGAGAGCTCTCCTGGGTCAGCCTGCGGGCGGCTTCCCAGACGTCATCGGCAACGTCCTGCCGGGCGACAAGGCCCTGCATCAGGCCCGTGCCGTCACGGAGCTGCAAAAACTGAATTTTCCCGCTGGAACGCTTGCCGTACAGCCAGCAGCCGATGCGCACGCGCTGGCCCGCATAATCGGCGGCCTGGCCGATCGTAATGAACGACAGATTGTCCATATGTCCGATCACTCCACCTTTTCGATTATCTCCTTCGACCGATCGTCCGGCTTCTTCGTCTGCAGCACGAGCCGGTACGTATCGCGCGCGATCAGCAGCTCCTCATTCGTAGGCACGACTAGCACCCGGACCCGCGAGTTGTCAGTTGAAATAATGCGCGGATCTTTGCGGCGTTCGGCGTTTCGTTCCCTGTCGAGCTCGACGCCGAGAAACGTCAGCCCGCTGCAGACCGCTTCCCGCAGCTCAACCGAGTTTTCGCCGACGCCGGCCGTGAAAACGATGACATCCAGCCCGTTCATCGCCGCAGCATAAGCGCCGATATATTTGCGTATCCGGTACGTGTACATATCGAAGGCGAGCTTCGCGTTTTTGTCCCCTTCCCGCATCGCCTCGACAATTTCGCGCATATCGCTCGTCGAACCGGAAATCGCCATCAGGCCGCTGTGCTTGTTGAGCATGGAGCTGACCTCGCTCATCGTCAGATCTTCCTTGGCCATCGCAAACGGCACGATAGCCGGGTCGAGATCGCCGCTGCGCGTCCCCATCATCAGCCCTTCCAAAGGCGTCAGCCCCATGCTCGTATCGTAGGACCGGCCGTGCAAAATCGCCGTTACGCTCGCCCCGTTGCCGATATGGGCCGAAATCATCTTGAGCGATTCAAGCGGCTGTCCGAGCAGCCTGGCCGCCTTGTCGCTTACATATTGATGCGACGTGCCGTGGAAGCCGTAGCGACGGATTTTGTGCCGACGGTACAGCACCTTCGGAATCGCGTACAAGTAAGAGGTTTCCGGCATCGTCTGATGAAAGGCCGTATCGAACACGACAGCCTGCGGCACGTCAGGCAAATTCGCTTCCACCGCGGCAATACCCATCATATGGGCAGGATTGTGCAGCGGCGCAAGATCGAACAGCTTGCGGATTTCCAGCTTGACCTCGGGCGTCACGAGCACCGATTCCTTGAACGCCTCGCCGCCGTGCACGACCCGGTGGCCAACCGCGTCGATTTCGTCAATCCGTTTCAATACCCCCAATTCGGGGTGGACGAGCATTTCGATCACGCGCTTCACCGCGGTGACATGATCAAGTATTTCGCTGACGCTCCGCACTTCGGGCTTTCCTGCCGCATCATGCGTCACGATCGAGGAATCCATGCCGATCCGCTCGACTCTGCCGCTCGCCAGCACCGATTCGTCATTCATATTGTACAACTGATATTTAAGCGAGGAGCTGCCCGCGTTGATCACGAGTACTTTCATAGCCTGTCCCCATCCTTGTCGTATTTGAAAAAGCCGGCGCCGGTTTTGACGCCGAGCTGGCCTGCCCGTACCATTTTTTTCAGCACGATGGACGGCCGGTACTTCAGTTCGCCGTATTCCCGGAACATCCGCTCCAGCGCCGCCAATACCGAATCGAGACCGAACCGGTCCGCCATCTCAAGCGGTCCGTGGTGGAACGAATAGCCGATCCGCATCGCGCTGTCGATATCTTCCGCAGACGCCACACCTTCCTCCAGCACGTGCAGCGCCTCGTTGATAAGCAGGCAGATCAGCCGCGTTGTCACAAATCCGGGCGATTCGAACACCATGATGCCTTTTTTATGAATCGTCTTTTCGACGAAATGTTTGGTGCGGGAAAACGTCTCGTCCGACGTCTTCAAGCCGCGGACAAGCTCGACCAGATCGATTTTATGAACCGGATATATAAAATGCATGCCGATGACCCGCTCCGGATGGCGGGTTACGCTTGCCAGCTCCGTCAAGCTGAGCGTCGACGTATTGCTCGCAATGATGGCGTCTGGACTCAATATCCGGTCCAACCGGCCGATCACCTCTTTCTTGCTGTCCAAATCTTCGGTAATCGTCTCAATGACCAGTTCGCAGTCGGACAGCTCGTCGAGTCGGGCGGCATTATGTATCCGGTTCAGCACCAGCTTCTTCTCGGCCAGCGTCAATGCCCACTTCTCGATTTGCTTGTCCAGGCTCAGCTCGATCATCTCCCTGCCGTAAGCCAGCTTCTCCGGAGATTGTTCGACAATATATACGTCAAGCCCTTTGAAGGCAAGCATTTCCGCAATACCTTGACCCATTGTGCCGACACCGACGACACCGACTGTTTTGATTCTCATGACTGTTCCCCCTTCTGACTTTGCGTCGTGCCGTTCACATCTTATATTATAACGGTTCGCAAAAAAAATAAGAAGGCGAGCCGCACGCCCGCCTTTTTTTCTATATCGCATTGTGAACAATTTACGAACGCTGCGCAAACGGCGTACAAAACCGCCTTCCGCTTACGCGCTGCGGCTT
>NZ_BOVJ01000218.1 GCF_018403665.1 Paenibacillus cisolokensis | reverse complement strand
CAACAGCCTGACTTTCGCAGGCTTTTCGCCAAAGCAATCTGCTGGGAACGGGAGCGCTGATGTCGGGGCGCACCATGTCCTGCAGCCGGTTCAGTTCGCCAGACGCTGCTTCCCCGCCTGATGCAGCCCGTAATAAAAGCCTTGGCGGCTCATCAGCTGGTCGTGCGTTCCTTGCTCCGCAATCCGGCCGTCGACAAGCACAAGAATGAGATCGGCCCGCCGCACCGTATTGAGCCGATGGGCGATGACGACGTTCGTCCGCCCTTTCATCAGCCGGTACAACGCGTCCTGAATGCTGATCTCGGTCACGGTGTCGATGCTGCTCGTCGCCTCGTCGAGAATGAGGATGGACGGATCGGCAAGCATCGCCCGGGCGATCGAGAGCAGTTGTCTCTGCCCCTGGCTGATGCCTCCCCCGTCCTCGCCCAGCATCGTATCGTAGCCTTGCGGCAGCTTGCTGATGAAGCTGTGCGCGTTCGCCAGCTTCGCCGCCCGCTCGACTTCCGCATCGGAAGCTTCCGGCTTGCCGTAGCGGATATTGTCGCGCACCGTGCCCTTGAACAGAAACGTATCCTGGAGCACGAAACCGATATGGCTGCGCAGACTGTTCCGATTGATGCCGCAGATATCGCGTCCATCGAGCCGGATAGTTCCGGCATCGGCATCGTAAAACGGGCGAGCAGCTGGACGACCGTCGTCTTGCCCGCTCCCGTCGGACCGACGAGCGCAAGCGTCTCGCCCGGCCCGATCCGAAAGGAGATATCCCGCAGCGTCGCGTTTCCCTGCTCGTAGCCGAACGATACGTTCTCGAACTCGATCTCGCCCCGTACCTCCGAAATGGCGACCGTCCCCGACTCGTCCCGATCCTCCGGCGCTGTGTCCAGAATGTCGAAGACGCGCTCCGCGCCGGCCACCGCCGACAAAAACGTGTTGAACTGGTTGGCCAGATCGTTAAGCGGCCGGGTGAACTGCCGGGCATATTCCGCGAACGTCACGATCACCCCGACCGTCACGATATCGTGCAGCGCCAGCAGGCCGCCGGCACCGGCGATTACCGCAAAGCTCAAGTTGTTCAGCACGTTCATCAGCTTCGGGATAAGCCCGGAATACGTCTGTGCCCAATAGCCGGACATGCGCAGCCGTTCGTTCAGCTCCCGAAAATCGGACGTGACGCGCTCTTCCAGCGAGAAGCTCTTTACGATGCGCTGACCGGAGAGCGTTTCTTCCACAAACCGTTCAGCTCGCCCAGGTTTCGCTGCTGTTCCTTGAAGTATCGGCCCGTCCGGCTCGTAATCCATTTCATCCCGAGCACCATCAGCGGCACGATCGTCAGCGTAATAACCGTCAGGATCGGACTGAGCCACAGCATCAGTCCCAGCATGCCGGAGAAAGCGAGCACGCTGGATACGATCTGAATCACCGAGCCGTTGAGCGTCTGGCTGACGTTGTCGATGTCGTTCGTCAGCCGACTCATTAATTCCCCGTGCTGCCGCTTCGCGAAGAACGACATCGGCAGCCGGTGCAGATGGCGGAACAGATCCGTCCGCATCGCATATACCGTCCGCTGGGCCGCGTCGATCATCCAGTACGTCTGCAGCCAGGAAGCGATGCCTTGCACCGCGTAGCTGCCAAGCAGCAGAACGAGCAGCGCGGTGAGCGTAACGCCTCCCCGCTCTCCCATCAGCCGGTCGATCGCCGCGCCGATCAGATACGGACCGAGCAAGCCGAGCGTGGAGCTGATGACCGTCATCGCCAAGACGAGCAGCAGCTTGGCGCGATGAACGGAAAGATATTTCCAGATGCGGAGGAGCGTCCCCCGCCAATCCTTCACCCTGGTGCGCCGCCGCTCCTGTTCGTCGCCCGGCTTGTTCGCCCCTCCCTTGCCCGTCTGCGAACGGGACAGCTCATTCGGATCTTCGCGTTTAACCGCTTGCCGGCCAGACATGGGTCAGCGCCTCCTTTCCGTACTGCGAGGCGACGATGCGGCGATACAGCTCCGATTCCTTCAGCAGCTCGTCGTGCGGACCGCTCGCGATAAGCCGGCCCTCCTCCAGCAGCAGAATCGTGTCGCAAGCGGCCGCTGTGCCAATCTTCTGCGTAATAATAAGCGTCGTGCAGGCATAACCGTCCAGCGCATCCAGCAGCTTCGCTTCCGTAGCCGCATCCAGCGCGCTCGTGCTGTCGTCGAGCAGCAGCAGCTTCGGCTTCCGGACGAGCGCACGGGCGACGGACAACCGCTGCTTCTGGCCGCCGGACAGATTTACCCCTTTCTGCCCGAGCCGCGTTGCATAGCCGTCCGGAAGATTCCGGATCGTCGCTTCGATTTGCGCGGCTCCGGCCGCTTCCGCGACCTCCGCATCCGACGCGTCTTCTTTACCCCAGCGGATGTTGTCGGCAATCGTGCCGGAGAACAGAAGCGATTCCTGCGGGACGTAGCCGATGCTGTCGCGCAGTGTCTGCACCGGATAGCGGCGAATGTCGACGCCGTCAATCCGGATCTCGCCCCGCTCGGGCTCATACAGGCGTGGGATCAGCTGAAACAGCGTCGATTTCCCGGCTCCGGTAGCCCCCATTATGGCAACTTTCTGCCCCGGCTTGACGGCGAACGAAATGTTTGCGAGCGCGGGCTCTTTCGTTCCCGGATAACGGAACGTTACGCGGTCGAATACCAGCTCGCCGTCGGTGATCACCCGCTCGATCGTCCCGGACCGCAATCCGCTTTCCGGATTCCGGCTGCCGCCGGCGGCAGCACCTGCTGCCGGAGCGGTGGTGTCGCCGGCGGCCGCGGTTCTCTCCTCCGCCCCTTCCGGCCGGTCCCTGTCCGCGGCCAGCACTTCACTGACCCGCGCCGCCGACGCTCTTGCCCGCGAGAAGCTGGTGACGAGGAAGGAGACGACCGACAGCGCGCCGGTAATGCGGGTCGCATAGTTGACGACGGCGACAACGTCGCCGACATTTGCGGCATGGGCATCCATCTGCCTGCTGCCGAACCAGATGATGAATACGACGCTTGCATTCATCAGAAGCAGCAGCGCCGGCAGCGTCAGTTCCACCAGCCGCAGCGCGGACACCGTACGGTCGGTCAATTCCCGGTTCGCCGCACCGAACCGCGATATTTCGCGGCCGAACCGAACGAACGCTTTGATCAGCCGCATGCCGGCCAAATTTTCGCGAAGAATGCCGTTCACCGCATCCAGCTTCTCCTGCACGAGACGAAAGCGGAGAAAGCCTTTGTTGACTACGATCACGAGCAGCACAAGGAGAAGCGGCGCCAGCACGACCAAAGCGAATGCCAGCTTCACGTCGACGGTCAGCGCCATCACGATGCCGCCCACAATCATGATCGGCGACCGGATCATGATGCGCAAGCCCATGAACACGATGTTCTGCAATTGCGTCACATCGGACGTCATCCTGGTCATGAGCGTCGCGGCCGAGTAACGGTCGAAGCGGGCAAGCGAAAACGATTGCACGGCATCGAACAGCGCATTGCGCACATCGGCTCCGAAGTTTTGGCTGACGCGGGCGGCGTAAACGGAGTTCACAATGCCGGTCGCAAAGCCGGCAAGCGCAGTCACGACCATCACGGCGCCCCACCAGAGCACGACGGACATGTCGCCCGTCATGATCCCATCGTTGATCAGCCGGGCCATCAGCAACGGGTGCCACAGCTCGACGGCAAGCTCGCCGATCAAGAGCAGCAAAGCGATGGCGGCGGCTTTGCGGTGCGGTTTCAAATAGGTCCAAAACAGCTTCATCTGTCCGCCTCCGTTCCCCCGCCGTAATTCGGCTCTTCCGTTTCCCCCGACATATCCGGCGCTTCACTTCCCTTCGTTCCCCATAATTTATTTCACTACTATAACTTTAACTGTATTTCATCGATTTGTGAATGAATACGTGAAATTTGCCCTTTCTGCGCTGAAGCGCGCATAACGGGAGAGCGGGAATATACAAAAAATTGACAACTCATAATAACCGAGAATAAAACCACCAATCTACGATTATAATAAATTTGAACTTATCTTTATGTTTTTTTTAAGTTTATTTGTAGTTTTAAGAAAATCCTGTTAGAATTGGAGATGAGGTGATTGTATATGTTCAATCTTGCCGAAAAGGAAGTTGCCATTTCGGAAGCCGTCACGATTTCCGAATTGATCAAAAATTATCTTCCGGAGAGCGATACCGATAAGCTGCCAGCTTTAATCAAAGCTATCGCCAATTACATTGAAAAGACATCGATTCAGAATCCTGTTACATTACTTCAAGAAGTGCAGCAATCGTTGTCGGAGCCTCACCGTGCGCTTCAGCGCCTATTGATTCATATGGTCACCGTCGGCACTTCCGAGGATGTTCTGTCGGTCAAGATGTATACGACCGGCGACGTCGCCCGTTTTTTCGGGGTTAGCGTTGCAACCGTCAATAATTGGATCAATCAAGGGCGATTCCAAGGGGTAGTGAAAGGTGAGCGTTTCAAGCAGGCGCGCATCCCTGAAAATGCCGTCTACGTTGCCCCTACCGGAGTCAAAACGACGATCTCCGAAGCAGCACAACGCTATGAAGAAGAACAGGTGCGTTTGGGCAGAAACAAACCTGTGACGACAGTCGAAGAGCTCGCTGAACTCGTCAACGCCGTCGTTTACTTTGAAAACAAGTATGGAGGGACGCTCGAAACTACGCTCGGCCAACGATCCGATCTGACGCCCGCAGAAAAACGGGATGCCGAGCAGTGGGCCGGCCTGCTCCGGTCCATTGAAAGGCGGAATGCGTAAACATGCTATCCAGCATCGCCCGGCCTCCTTCCAGCATTGCACAGTTGGAAAAGGACTTTGCCGCGATCATCATGAATTCACGAGACGGTGATGGCAGCGGGTTGACCACATCGCGAACGGTTACCCGCCATACCTTCACATTTATTGATGGCTCGCGGCTTTATATTACGGAAGAACTTAGCGGCGGAATCATTGACGTTTCCTATTACAATTGGGCAGATCAAGATGGCGAGGACATCCTGAAATTCCACAGCGATCCGCATGAGAGGGACAACCGCTATCAGACGGCAACAGAACCGCATCACGTCCATCCTCCCAAGGGCGCAAGATTAACCAACCGAACCCGCTACCCCAATTTTCATCACCAGGAACTACATACGATCATGGAACACATCTTTTTTCTCTTATTGCTGCCAAAAAAATTTAGGATGAAAGCGAATTCGAACTTGCTGCTTCAAGTTTCAGCCCTAACGGCTCAGCCCGGACCGCGCTCCGCCATCTGGCGGCAGAGCGGCTATCGTGCAAAAAGCCCGATGCCGGGAATCATTCCCGCCATCGGGCCAAGCAGCCGACGCCTGTTATTTCAAGCCTTCGCTTACTTCCTTCACCATCTCCGCGACGGACACCAGACCGCCGCCCGACAAGTACCAATAGTTCGGGTCAAGATAGACGATTTGCCCTTCCTTGTAAGCCTTCGTATTTTTGACAAGCTCGTTCTCAACCAGCTGCTTGGCTGACGATTCGCCCGCTACAGCCGCTCCGCGGTCAATGACGAACAAATAATCGGGGTCCTTCTCTACGATATATTCGAACGAGATGCTTTGTCCGTGCGTCGACACTTCGATGTTCTCGTCGACTGCCGGAATGCCGAATACGTCATGAATGATGCCGAAACGGGATTTCGGACCGTATGCGCTGATGTTGCCTTCATTGGCCAGAATGATCAGCCCGTTTTTGCCGCCGGCTGTCGCCTTTTCGTTCAACGCCTGAATTTCACTGTCGATATGGGCCAGCTCCGCTTCCACTTCCGCCTCTTTGCCGAAAATTTGGCCGACTTTTTCCATGTTGGCTTTAAACGAATCCATATACGCGTTCGTGTCGACACCGAGGAATATTGTCGGCGCAATCTTGTTCAATTCTTCGTAAGCTTCGCTTTGACGGCCGGAAATAATGATGAGATCGGGATCGATTTCGGCGATTTTCTCGAAGTCGGGCTCTTTCAGGCTGCCGACATTGACATATTTCGAATCTTCAAACTTCGACAGATAAGGCGGAATGTTCGCCTGCGGCACGCCCGTCACTTCGACGCCGAGCTTGTCGAGCGAATCCAGAATGCCGAAGTCGAAGACGACGACCTTCTCCGGATTTTTCGCCACGGTCGCTTCGCCGAGCTGATGCGTGATCTTCAGCGTTTCGGACTCGCCGCCCGCCGCATCCGCGCTTCCATCCGTCTGCCCGGTATTCGCGTTTTCTTCTGACTTCTGAACATTCGCGCTGTCTTCCGTCTGCCCGGCCGTCGTATTCGAGCTTGCGGGCGCCTCTTCTTTAGCTCCGCATGCGGCTACCACAACTGCAAAGACGACAAATAGCAAGACCATCAACCATTTTTCCTCATGTCCATCCACTCCTTTAAAAAATAAAATGATATAGTAAAAAAATTGTAATCCTGGTTTTGTTGCCCGGTTACGAGAAATAAATGCCGATCCGGTTGCCGCCGATCGTCTCGATCGGGATCTCCATGTCGTATACCTCGCGCAGCACCGGCGTATCGATAATGTCGGCTGTCGGCCCCTCCCGGACGATTTTTCCGCCCTTGAGCGCCACGATATAGTCCGAGTAGCACGATGCAAAATTGATATCATGGAGCACAAACACGACCGTTTTGCCCAATTCGTCGACCATCCGGCGAAGCACTTTCATAATTTGAACCGAATGCTTCATGTCCAGGTTATTGAGCGGTTCGTCCAACAGCACGTATTCGGTATCCTGCGCCAGCACCATCGCGATGAAAGCGCGCTGGCGCTGTCCGCCGCTCAGCTGGTCCAAATATTTGTTTTCGATATCTTCAAGCTCCATATACCGGATCGCTTCGTCCACATAACGCCAGTCTTCCTTCGTCAGCCTCCCTTGCGAATACGGGAACCGGCCGAAGCTGACCAGATCGCGGATCGTCAAGCGGATATTGATATGGTTCGTCTGCTTGAGAATCGAGACCGTCCGGGCGAGTTCGTTGCTCTTGTAGCGGCCAATCTCCCGGTCGTTGATGAAGATTTCGCCGCGGTCCTTGTCGGCGAGCCGGCTGATCATCGACAGCAGCGTGCTCTTCCCCGCTCCGTTCGGGCCGATAAACGAAGTGATTTGGTTCCTGGCGATCGCGACCGAGACGCTGTCGACGACCGGCTTTCCTCCATACAGCTTCGTGACGTCTCTGACTTCTATCATGCTTTACTCTCCCTGAGCAGCAAATACAAGAAATATACGCCGCCGATGAAATTGATAATGACGCTCAGCGTCGTCGAGAACGTGAACACACGCTCGACGACGAACTGCCCGCCGACGAGCGCGATGACACTGATCAGCACCGAACCGGTCAGCAAGTAGGAATGGCGATAAGTCCGGAACAACTCGTGCGCGACGTTCGCGACAAGCAGGCCGAGAAACGTAATCGGGCCGACAAGCGCGGTCGAGATCGCGATCAGCACCGCGACGACGATCAGCAGCTGGCGAACGGTGCGGTCGTAAGGAACGCCGAGCCCGATGGCATGGTCTCTGCCGAGCGACAGCACATCCAAATATTTGGCATACCGCATCGCGTAAAGCACCGTCAGCGCCGTTAAGGCAAACGCCAGCGCCAATATGTCGGTATTGACATTGTTGAAGCTTGCGAACATGCGGTCCTGCACGATCAGGAACTCGTTCGGGTCGATCAGTACTTGCAAAAATGTCGATATGCTGCCGAAAAAAGTGCCGAAAATAATCCCGACAAGCAATAGGAAAAACAGGTTTCGCCCTTCTTTGAACAGCACCTTGTACAGCAGCGCCGCAAAGATCATCATAAGCCCGACGGTAATGAAGAAATTGACGCTTTTGTTGATCACCATCGGACTCATGGAGCCGAAGACGAAAATGATAAACGTCTGAATCAGCATATATAGCGAATCGAGCCCGATAATGCTCGGCGTCAATATCCGGTTGTTCGTAATCGTCTGAAACACCATCGTCGCGAAAGCGATAGCTGCGCCGGTCAGCGCGATAGCCGCAATTTTGACGAGCCGGCGGGGCAGAACGTAGTCCCAGTTCGTCCCCGATTTATAGAAAACGAATGCGGCGATCAGCAGCAGGGCGAACGCGGCGAGCGCGGCGATTTTACCTTTAGGATGCATAGGCCCTACTCCTCATCAGCAAATAAAGGAAGATACCGCTTCCGATAACGCCGACTGTCAGACCGATCGGAATTTCGTACGGATAAATGATGACGCGGCCCAGAATGTCGCAAGCGATGACGAAGACGGCGCCGAGCAAGGCGGTATGAGACAAATTGTTTTTCAAATTGTCGCCCCGATAAATCGACACAATATTCGGAATGATGAGCCCGAGAAACGGGATGGTGCCGATCGTCAGCAGTACGACGGAAGATACCGCGGCGACGAGAATAAGGCCGATGTTGACGACCTGACGGTAATTCAGACCGAGATTTTTCGAAAAGTCCTCGCCCATTCCGGCTACGGTGAACCGGTTGGCGTACAGGTAAGCGATAACCATCAGCGGAATGCTCAGATAGAGCATCTCGTAGCGGCCTTTCATCACGATCGAAAAGTCTCCCTGCAACCAGGACGAAATGTTCTGAATGAGATTGTTCTTGTAGGCGAAGAACGTCGTGATGGAACTGATGATATTGCCGAACATCAGGCCGACAAGCGGAATGAAGATCGCATCCTTGAACTTGATTTTGTCCAAAATCTTCATGAAAACGATCGTGCCGGCCAGCGCGAACACAAATGCGACGGCCATCTTCAGCAGCGGCGCCGCGGACGTGAACAGCATCAGCGCGACGAGCACGCCGAGGCGGGCCGAATCCATCGTGCCGGCCGTCGTAGGCGAGACGAACTTGTTGCGTGTCAACTGCTGCATAATGAGACCGATAATGCTCATGCTCGTGCCGGCAATGATCAGACTGACGAGTCGGGGAAGCCGGCTGACGAGCAAAATCTGAATCTGCTGCTCCGTCAGGCTGAACAAATCGAGCGGAGAAATATCTTTGACCCCGATAAATACCGAGCAGACGGATAAAACGATCAATGCCGCCGTTAAATAACGTTTCTTCATATGTCGTTCACGCGCTTCCCTACTCTTCATAGATAATGATATTCATTATCAATTAACTCATTAGTATTATACCTGACAAACTTGATTTGTCAATAAATTCTGGCAATGTTAAACCGGCGGCTCTGCAATGAAAAACAGGCCGCCCGGCGGCAGCCTGTTCATGGATTGCTTTGACGTTTACGATGCCTCGATGAACGATTCGCGTCCGTTAACCGGCAGCAGCCGTTTCAGCGGCCGCGACTCCGCCGGTTGGGTGGCGTGGTGGACCACCCCGACAGAACTCGTACGGTTGCGCGCTTGCGCACCTCCAGGGCCTTATGCCGCCGCTCATGCGCAACGCTCGCCCGTATAGCGCACCTGAAGGAACCTTGCAATCAAGGCCCCTCCCCTCCTGCACGCTATTTCGCTTCCGCTTCCCATTGCTGCTGGGCAGCGCCGACCTCGCCCCAAAAATGGTTAAGCTCGCGCTTTGCCACTTCCCGGACGAACGGCAGCTCCTCACCCATCAGCTCCGGTGACCAGCGCCGCCCGAAGTTCGCGTGCACCACTTCGTCGGCCCAGTCGTAATCCTGAAACTGCGCCATCAGCGGATGTTTGGCCACATCCCGGCACCATTCGTATTCCTTCTTCTTCCCGTTTGAAATCATCGCGCCTTCCTCGATGCCGATGCTAAGCCACGTATATTGGGCGCCCGGCAGCTTCGGCGCATTCACATCGTAGTCCGACGTGTACTGCGGCCGGGATTTCCACTCGTAGCCGTCCGCTTCCAGCGCCGCTTGCCCGAACATCGCATGGCGCGCCTCGTCCCAGATATGCCGCGCCAGATCATAATAGAATGCCCAGGGCATATTGCGCTGGCTGTAATAGACAGCCGCGATCAGCTCGCAGGCGGTCATCTCCTCCTGCCGGACGCGCATCTTCATGACGAGCTCCCGTTCGACCGGGTCGCCGCTCTTGAGCGGCGATCCGGTTCGGGCCAGCGTCGTCGGTCCCATGCTCCGCGGATCGCGAACCGAGCGATGCGGCAGCCGGTACGGCTCGCGCGAACGGTCGCGGACCGGAATATCCTTCGACCGCTCGCCCTGCCCGTCGACGCCGCCAGCCGCATCGAGACAAGCTTGCAGCTTGGCGGCGAACGATGCCGTCGCGGCCTCGTCATACGCGCCTGCGCTCCTCAACGCCTCCAGCAGCTCTTCTCCCCATCGCACCTGCTCTTCCAGATCGTAAGCGGCCTGCCGCAGCACCCGGATCGTCGGCTGGTCGACGATTTGCTGCGTCCTCGCCATATGATTTCGATATGCAGCCAACATCGCCGGGCGGATAATGCCGTAAATGCCGACGGCCAGCTCGTAGTCGTTGCGCGCGTGTATCAGTTCATCCATCAGCAGCGTCAGACACGGGTCCGGCTCCTTGTTCAGCACAGCCGCGGATGTCCGCATTTGGGGAATCCGCTTGCGCAGCGACTCCGCCGCTTCGGCATCCTCGTACAGGTGCCGGCACAGACCGAGCTTTAAGTCCCAATCGCCACGCGCCGGCAGCTGGCCGGCAGCCGTCCGCGCCAATGCTTCGTGCAAGTAACGGTAGCGCTGCAATATTTGCACATTTTTTCAATACTGTAAGCTCCGAGCGCGTACGGGTTCGCAATGCCGGTAAACGAGATCATCTTCCTCCACTCTCCTTGCGCATTCGTGTCGCCTTGCTTTGTCCTTCATTATATTCACGAGCGAAACGGCCAACAATGAACGCCAGCGGGAAAGTGTTGCACGAATTTGATCTCCAAGGAACAAGCGATTCGTATATACTGTTGTCAAGACCGATACAAGAACCGATAAAGGACGAACAGGAGGCGAAAACGATGCTGCCAACCGATCCGGAACGTTCCGGCAGCGAAATGGGCTTCACCGCCCGGGGCTTCCTGCCCCGGTACAGAATCGGCGGCGATTTCGTCATTCGACCGGGCTGGACGCTCGGCCCCCGGACGATTCGCGACTACGAGCTCGTATACTTTCCGTCAGGCTCGCGCACCCGTTACCAAATCGCGGACCAGACATTCGCGCTCGCAGGCCCTTGTCTGATTTTGACACCGCCAGGCATCGAACATGCGTATATATTCGACTCGGATCAGCCGATACGCCACCAATTTATCCATTTCATGCTGGATCAAGACGGCGATGCTCCGTTGCCGCACGATCATCCGATCCGCAGCATTCCGGCGCACGTCCCGGCGGACCGCGCCCCGCTCGTGGTGCAGCTTGTCGCTTCGGCGCTCGCGCTGGCCGCCGCACAGCCGGATCGTTGGCGCTCTCGATGCGCCGCGCTCCTGCAAGTGGCCCTCGACGAGCTCGCCGCATCGGCCGCGCTGCCGGCGCGGTACGATCAGCGTTCCGTACCGGCGGCGGGTCTGCCGCCGCAGATCATCCGGGCGCTCGCGCACATTGACGAGCATCTCGAGACCGAACTCTCCATTCCGGCGCTTGCAGCAGACGCGGGCTGGACGCATGAATATTTTACCCGCGTCTTTACGGCCGCCGTCGGGCTGCCGCCCAAGCAGGAAGTGATCCGTCGGAGAATCGATCGCGCCTGCGAATATTTGCTGCTGGAGGCCTCGTCTGTCAAGGAGATCGCGTTTCGCGTCGGATTCCGCAACGAAGCTTACTTTTGCCGCGCCTTCAAAAGATGGAAAGGCGTGAGGCCGTCCGAATATCGGGAGCGGTACGCCGATCCCCGGCTGCATCGGCTGTACCTTGCCCCCGCCGTCGCGCCCGAGAAACGCGCGCATCCGCTCAATGTCTATTTGGGCGATTGAAGGCGGACCGGACCCGTCACCTTCATGACCGATTCGCTACCCGCGCCGCAGAAGGAAGAGCGTCGGCCGATGTCCCTTCAGGCTGACCGTTATCGTGCGCACGCAGAACAGCGACGCCGCTTCCGCTGAGGCAAGCAGCTCTTCCGGGCATTCGGTCAGCATAACGGCGACGCCTCCTTTGCGCAGGATGCGCCCTGTCTCCTTAAGCAGCCCGCGATACAATTCGGGAATGTCCTCCTTCCGGCCGATCTGAACGCCGAACGGCAAGTTGGCCGCGACCTTGTCGACGCTGCCCGCATCGAGCGGCAGACGGCGGGCATCCCATTCCCGCAAATCGATGTTCGGGCGGTCCTTCACATTAACCAGCGCGGCCTTCAGCGCTTCCGGCGACAGATCGCCACCGGCGATGCGCGCATACGGATACTGCAACCGCTCCGCGACAATCGTGCCCGAACCGCAGCACGGGTCGACAAAAACATCTGCTTCTTCCGGGTCGGACAGCCGCACCATGGCATGGGCAACGGGCGGACGCAGGGCAGCCGGCGCGAACTGCCTGTCCGCCCCCCGGTAACGAAAGGCGGCATCCGTCAACCGCAACGAGAACGTCGCCTCGCTGTCGTCAATATCCAGCCGAAACTCCACGTTCGACTCATCCGCCTCGCCGAAACGCCAGTCCTTGTAACGTTTTGCAATGCCGGCCCGGGCGGCCTCCGCCGCCTCGAAACGGCTGTACGATTGCTTGCCGCGGCGACTTGCGTTGACCCGGAAACATCGCTCTCCCGCCAGACCGTTCATGGCAAATGAAAGGTCGAGCCGGGCAATCCGCTCGGTGAGCGCCGGCAAATGAATACGGTGGGGGCCGACCTCGAAACGATCGATCACCCGGTACAAATTGTCCGCCGTCCGCAGAGCCATTAATCGGTCCAGGGAACAGGCCGAGGCGAAAAACACCTTTCCTCTGGCGGATTCCAATATATGAGCATCGGTTATTTTCATTTTTATTTCATCACTCAACACGGTTTCCAGACCGGGCAGAACGGTTGCGAAATAACGGATCATCGTGAATACCCCATCCTTCCGTTTTCGATATGGAAAGAACGCAAAAAACCGCGCATGAACAAACGCTCAGTCGCGGTTTCTTTTGAAAGCGGCGATAAACGATTCGGTTCATTCGACAGTGCAGCCTTCGGGCACGGCAATATAACCCCTCCCATTTCAGGGGCGCCGACTTCCTAAAGGTCGCAATCGTTATGCAGTTCAGTTGGAATGAACGCACACTGTCAAAAACACGCCATCATCATCACGGGCACGATGCCTCCAATTATTTCAATTTTTCAACTATTATACTGCAGCGTTGCTGCCGGTACAATAGCGAAATTCGTTCCGGACAAAATGGCGCCCGCACTATAAGTAATACTTAGAATTACTTTGAAACACTCATCGGATTCAGATAAGTAATACTTAGTGTTATTTCGTGTTATTGTAATTTCCCCCTCTCCCGAAAACCCGCTATCTACAAGGAAGAATGCGCTTCCCTCACGACCGGATTCGGCTCATCCGCCGGCCCATTTCACCTCTTCCGCTAACCCTTTGCGATCATCCAATGGCTCCCCTGCACCTCATCCATTACCCTTTTGCGGATCGTCCAGCGGTCCTCTGCGGATCATAAGCGAGATCAGAAAAGCGATCAGCAGCAGTCCGAACGGCACGACGCTGATGAGATAGCGGAACGTCGCTTCGGGGTTCGGCCCCGGATTATCGCCGCTCACATAGCCGAAGAGCAGACCGACGATCCAGAACGCGACGGCGGAGATAAGCCCGCTCGACCTGGTAATAAATCCGGCAACGGCCGTGTAGACCCCTTCCCGCCGCCGTCCGGTAACGGCCGCATCCAGATCGACGATCCGGCTGCTCAGAACGGCCGGAGAAACGAGAAAGCCCGCCAGACCGAAGCCTGCCATAACGCCGGCCGCAATGCCTCCGCCAAGTCCTTGCGCGAACCAGAGCGGAATGACGGACAAGCCGTACACCGCCAGCGACAACTGCCACCCCTTACGTCCCCCCAGCTTCCGCACGACGAAGTACCAAACCGCGACGAGCGGAATTACCGAGACGAAGACCGAGGCCAGCAGGATGGACGTTTGCGATTCCGGAATGCCGAGCGCATATTTGGCGTAAAACGGAATAATCGAACTGAGCAGGCCGTTGACGGTTTGGGCGAACGAGTTGGCCAGGTTGAAAATCCAGAAATTTTTGTTTTTCAATGTCGCGCGAAACGCGTCCGCGAACTTCAGCGGCTCCGCCTTGCGGGCATCCTCGCGCTCCCTTACCGTCCACATGCAAATCCACATAAACACAATAAACACGAGCGAGTACAGCAGCGCCATATTGCGAAACCCGTATTCGGTAAAAATGATCGGCGTCAGCGCGGTGCCGATGAGCAGCGCGACGATCTGAAAAGCTTGCTGCACCGCCGAAGCTTTGGCGCGCGGCTTGTCCCCGCGGAACAGCTCCGGAAACAGCGCGCCGTAATTGACCCACAGCACGGTCGATACCGTTTCATATAGCAGCAGAGAGACGAGAAACCAATAGAACAGGTCCATTCCCTTCGTCCCTTCCGGAACGGCGAACACCATGACGAAGGTCAGGACGAACAGCGGCATCGAAGCGTAAATCCACGGCTTGCGCCGGCCGTAACGGGTGCGGGTGCGGTCCGACCAATAACCGAACAGCGGCTGGTTCGCCGCGTCCCAGATCAGGTAAATCGTACGGGCAAGCGTAGCCAGGCCGATGCCGAGTCCGAGCTTTTCAACGTAATAGTAGCTGTAAAACGCGCTGAACGCCTGGACCGGAACCATCATGGCCAGCATGCCGAACGCGTACGTGATCGGGGAATTGACCATTTTCCGTCTCATCCGCGCCTCTCCTTTTCCTTTTCGACCGTTTGTTTTCATTATATTCGGATTGCAGTATTTTGGAAGCGCTATTTTTGGAAATACGAGGCAGTTTATATTCCGTTTAAATAACGCGCTTATATTGTTGATGCAAAGTCTGACGCCAATGAAGCGGTGTCGGGCGCTTGACATTCGGCTTTCCGGTCCATAAACTTAACTTACCTAAATAAATTATTTAGTACCTAGTTAAATAAAAGGGAAGGAGCCGATCATAGCGATGAACCGCGACGACCAAACTTCACTGGCGCTCCTCCGCGCATTTCGGAAGCTGCGGCACATTCAGTTTCATGCCAGAGGGCCGATGATCGAAGGCTGCACGAACAGCGAGACAATTCTGCTTCTCGTCCTGAGACGAAGCATGGGGAAGGGCTCCCCCGGCTTGAAAGCGTCCGAGTTAAGCGGTCTCCTCCGCATTTCTTCGCCGTCCGTCACCCAGATGGTCAACGTGCTCGAGGCGAGAGGCTTGCTGGAGCGAAGCGTCGATCCAGACGACCGGCGTGCGGTCAGAATTCGGCTGACCGAAGCCGGTAACCGCCTGACGGAATTGGCGGATAAAGCGATGCTGGAAGACATGAAGGGGCTGATCGCCCATTTGGGCGAAGATCGCAGCCGGCTGCTTCTGGAGTTGCTGGAGGACGTATTCGACTATTACGGCGACGGCAATTGCCCGTTTCCCTGCCCGCCGCACCGGGAGCCGGAGCAATAACCGAAACGATGAGAAAGCAGGTGAACAAGGAACGATGATCAAATTGCTGCGTTTCATGAAACCGTATCGCTGGCTCGTCGCCGGCGTATTGGCGGCCGTTTTCTTCCAGTCTCTGGCCGAACTCTATTTGCCCACGTTGACGGCCGACATTGTCGACCGCGGCGTCGTCTACGGCGACACCCCTTACATTTGGCGCGTCGGCGGGCTAATGCTTCTGGTCGCGGCTTCAGGCGGCGTCTGCGCGGTGCTGGCGAGCTTGTGGTCGGCCAAAGCTGCCGGCGGCTTTGCCCGGGATGTGAGAAACCGGCTGTTCGCGCATGCGGAAACCTTCTCGCTGGGCGAATTCGACAAGATCGGCACCGCCTCGCTCATTACCCGGACGACAAACGACATCACGCAAGTTTATAATGTCCTGACGATCATGATGCGCGTGGTCGTCATGGCGCCGATGATGTGCATCGGCGGCATCGTCATGGCCGTGTCGAGAGACGCCACCCTGTCGCTTGTCATCGTCGCCATCGTCCCCGTATTGGCCGGGTTCATGGTATTCGTCTTCCGCAAAGGCGGCCCGCTGTTCAGGTCGCTGCAGACGAAGCTCGACAAGCTCAGCCTCGTCCTGCGCGAGCATTTGACCGGCATCCGCGTTATCCGCTCCTTTAACCGGACCGCCTACGAGCAGGAGCGATTCGACGATGCCAACCGTGATCTGACCGCTACGGCCGTACGGGTGAACCGGATTATGGCGTTCGTCATGCCGGTAATGGTGCTCGTCATGAACGCGGCCGCCATCGCGATCATATGGTTTGGCGGCATCCGGATCGAAGCCGGCCGCATGCAGGTGGGCGATCTGATCGCCTTTATCCAATATTCCTGGCAGATCATGTTCGCGCTGATGTTCGCCTCGATGATGTTCGTCATGATTCCGCGCGCCGCCGCTTCAGCGGCGAGAATCAACGAAGTGCTCGACATGAAGCCGGGCATCCGGGACGAGGCCGGCGGGTCCGGCGCGGCCGAAGCGAAGCCTTCCGTGGAGTTCCGGAACGTGACGTTCCGCTACCCCGGCGCGGAAATGCCCGCGCTGTCCGGTATTACCTTCAAGGCGAACGCCGGGGAAGTGACCGCCATTATCGGCGGGACCGGGTCGGGCAAGTCGACGCTGCTCCACCTTATTCCGCGCTTCTACGACGCCGAGGAAGGGGAAGTGCTCGTGAGCGGCGTGAATGTCCGTCAGATGACGCAAGAGGAGCTGCGGGCGCGGATCGGACTGGTCCCGCAGAAAGCGGTGCTGTTTACCGGAACGATCGCCGAAAACATCCGTTACGGCAAAGAGGACGCGACCGATGAGGAGGTTCGCCATGCGGCCGACGTTGCCCAGGCGACCGAGTTTATTTCGGAAATGAAGGACGGCTTCGATTCCCCGATCTCCCAAGGCGGCACGAACGTATCGGGCGGCCAGAAGCAGCGGCTGTCGATCGCCCGGGCGCTCGTCCGGAAGCCCGGCATCTATCTGTTCGACGACAGCTTCTCCGCGCTCGATTACAAAACCGACGCCAAGCTGAGAGAAGCGCTCCGCACCGAAACGAAGGACGCGGCCGTCATTATCGTCGCCCAGAGGGTGAGCACGATCATGGACGCGGATCGGATTATCGTGCTCGACGAGGGGCGGATCGTCGGCGAAGGAACGCACAAAGAGCTGCTGCAAACGTCTGCGGTATACCGCGAGATCGTCGCATCCCAGCTTTCGGAGGAGGAGATCGCATGAGCGACCAGCGTCACAACGCGCAAGGCTCGGGCGGTCCGGGAGGACCGGGCGGCTCAGGCCGCAAGCAGGGCGGCGGCCCGGGGCCGGGATTCGGCTTCGGCCCGGGAGGACGCGGCGGTCCGGGCATGATGGGCATGCCGGGACAGAAGCCGAAGGATTTCAAGGGCACGTTCCGCCGGCTCGTCGGCTACCTGAAGCCGCATCGAGCCGCGCTGCTTGTCGTCCTGCTAACCGCCATCCTGAGCACCATCTTCTCGATCGTCAGCCCGAAAATTTTGGGCAACGCCACGACGGCCATCTTCGAAGGCATGATGGGCAGGATACAAGGCGATCCGAACGCCCGGATCGACTTCGGTTATATCGGCGACATTCTGCTTCTGCTGGCGGGTCTTTATGTGTTGAGCGCGATTTTCGGCTATGTGCAGCAATATATTATGGCCGGCGTATCGCAAAAATCGTCTATCGCCTGCGCAAGGACGTGAACGAGAAGCTGGCCCGGCTGCCGCTCAAATATTTCGATTCCCGCACGCACGGCGAAACGCTCAGCCGCGTCGTCAACGACGTCGATAACATCAGCTCGACGCTGCAGCAAAGCCTGACGCAATTTATTACGGCGTTCGTGACGCTGATCGGCGTCATCGTCATGATGCTGTCGATCAGTCCGCTTATGACGCTCATCGTCGTCGTCACGCTGCCGATCAGCTTGATCGCGATCCGGCAGATTACGATGCGGTCGCAAAAGCATTTTCGGAGCATGCAGCAATCGATCGGGGAGCTGAACGGCCATGTCGAGGAAATGTTCACCGGCCACGCGGTCGTTAAAGCTTTTGGGCGGGAGCGTCAATCGGTCGGCCGCTTTCGGGAAGTGAACGACCGGCTGTACGATGCGAGCTGGCGCGCGCAATTTATTTCCGGCACGATCATGCCTATTATGAACGTCGTCGGCAATCTCGGCTATGTGTTCGTCGCGGTCGCCGGGGGCATTCTCGTCATGCGGAAGGCCATCACCATCGGGGACGTGCAGGCATTCATTTCATATTCGAAGCAGTTCACGATGCCGATTACGCAGACGGCTCAAATCGCCAATATCATTCAATCGACGATCGCTTCGGCCGAACGGGTATTCGAGCTGCTGGACGAACCGGAGGAAGTTGCGGAGCCCGCGCATACCGCCGAGATTTCCCGCCCGAAAGGCGACGTCCGGTTCGAGCATGTCAAGTTCGGCTATAAGGAAGACGCGCCGCTGATCGAGGATATGAACATCGATGTGAAATCGGGGCAGACGGTTGCCATCGTCGGACCGACCGGCGCCGGAAAAACGACGCTGATCAACCTGCTCATGCGCTTCTACGAGGTGAACGGCGGGCGCATTACGATCGACGGCACCGATATTAACCAAATGAAACGCGGCCATCTGCGCGGCATGTTCGGCATGGTGCTGCAGGATACGTGGCTGTTCAACGGCACGATTCGCGACAATATCGCCTACGGCCGGCTCGGGGCGACGGATGAGGAAGTTGTGGAAGCGGCGAAAGCGGCGTATGCCGACCATTTCATCCGGACCTTGCCGGAAGGCTACGACACGGTGCTGAACGAAGAAGCCACCAACATTTCGCAAGGACAGAAGCAGCTTTTGACGATCGCCCGGGCCATTCTCGCCGATCCGGCGATTCTGATCCTGGACGAGGCGACGAGCAGCGTCGACACGCGGACCGAAATCCACATTCAGCAGGCGATGAACGAGCTGATGAAAGGGCGGACCTGCTTCGTCATCGCCCACCGATTATCCACGATCCGCGACGCCGACCTCATTTTGGTCATGAACAAAGGTTCTGTTATCGAGCAGGGAACGCACGAGCAGCTTCTCGCCAGGGGCGGATTTTACGCCGACCTGTACGAAAGCCAGTTCAGCGGCAGGCAGCGTCTCCGTCACTCGGGATGATTACCGGTTGCCCGGCCGACTTCGAACGGCGTCGTCACGCCTTCGTACATCAGATGCATCGTCATGCCGATCGCGGCATGCGTCAGGTTGTGGCAGTGATCCATCCAGATGCCCGGATTGTCGGCCTTGAATGCGACCTCGTATACATCGCCCGGCTGCACGTCAAGCGTATCCGACCACCACGGCGAGCCGGACGCCCGTTCCCCGTTGCGGGACAAGACGAGCACGTGATGTCCGTGCAGATGCATCGGGTGATCGACCGCCCCGCGATTGACGATGGTCGTCTTGACCAGTTCCCCTTCGCGCACCATGAACATGGGCGTATCGGGAAACACGTGCCCGTTCATCGTGTACAGCATCTCGAACTGCCCGTCGTAAAATCCGAGCTTGTTGTCGAGGAGCATCGTAAACTCCCGGTCGAAATCGCTGTCCGGTCCGAACGCAACGGGGGCCGGACGGCCGTAATGCAGCGGGTCGAAATCGCCGTACGAGGAGACCGCAGGCGCGTCGCCTACTCCGTCCGGACTCATCAGGATGCCGAGCGAGTCGTCGCCGCCGACCCGCAAAAAGACAGGATGATGCGGCATCGTAAACGCGATGTCGTACCGCCCGCCGGTCGTCAGCGTCAGCCGTACATTCGTAAGCTCGCCCGGGTCGCTCAGTTCCGTGCCGTCGATGGCCGTCACCCGAAACGATGTCCCAGCCAGCTCGTACCGCTGCCTGACCCAGTCGACCGTATTGATGAGCCGCAACCGGACGGGCGTTCCGGGGGCGATCGTTTCCTTGCGGATGCCATCGACATCCCCTACTGCGAACGTGCCATCCCACAGGTGCGTCATCACCGTGATGTCCGCGGTTTTCCGAGCATCTGCCGTGTTCGGCTCGACGATCAACGGTCCGAACAGTCCTTTCGATACGGCCTCCCTCGAGTTTTGGTGGGAATGGTACCAGAACGTGCCGACCTGTTCGGCGCGAAAGCGGTACGTATGCGTCTCGCCCGGCATGACGGCGTCCTGGGTGGCGCCGGCGACGCCGTCCTCGGCGTTCGGCACGTCGAGGCCGTGCCAGTGGATCGTGGCGCCCTGCTCGATGTCTTTGTTGACGAGCTTCACTTCCACCAGTTCTCCTTCCCTGAGCCGGATTTCCGGCCCGGGGATTTGCCCGTTGAACGTCCAGGCATCCACCGTTTTGCCGGAGCTTAGCCGGACCGTCTTCTTCATGGCGGTCAAGGTGATCGTGCGGTCGGGTTTGCCGGCGCGCGGCCCGGTCAGTTCCGTCACCGAAACCGGCGTAGCAGCATTCGGCTGAGCCGTCTGCGACGCGCCGAGCCCATCGTGTCCGGAATGTCCTTCATGCCCGGCATACGCCGCCAATGCCGCTCCTGTGCCGAAATCGGCGGGACCCTCGGCCATCGCGAGGCGATCAGGCAGCTTGCTGTTCTGCATCACCAGCGAGAACGGAACGACCGCAATACCGGCGCAGGCAAGCAGCATGCTCAGGCGGCGCAATGCGTGAACCCATCCCGGTTGCAGGGAGACGCCCCCGCCGGGCCGATTGGCGGCCCGATGTCTCGCAGCCTGCGGGAACCACAGGAGAGCGGCCGCACCGAGTATCGCGACGAGCGGAACGGCCGCTTCCGTCCACTCGAACGGGACCGGGGGACGTAAGCTGAAATAGAAAGCGCCGAGCGCGCCGAGCAGCATCCAGCGGAACGGCCCGGCAATGCCCGGATCGCTCGCCCGACGGCTCCAGTCCTGCGGATCGCCCATTCCGCCATCGGCGGCCAGCAGCAGCCTACGCAGCCTCGGAACCGACAACAGCCATATCGATGCGGCGGGGATGAGAAGCAGCGGAACATGCAGCAGCATCCGATCGAGCCAAAACACCGGTTCGAGTGTAATAACCATATAAACGACCGCCGCAGCGGCCATGACGGCGGGCAGCGACACAAGGATCGCCCAGAAGCGCAGCTTTTGCGCCTTGCGGCGCAATTTGGCGACCGGACGGTCGTACAACAACCCGGACGCTTTGATCGCCGCGATGGCGCTCATGACAAGGAGCAGGAACAGAAGCCCCAGTTCTATTTGCGATGCTATCGCATACACGACAATTCCTCCATTGCTATTTGAGTGCAATGCCATTGTCATTGTAGCGAGAGACGCTTGGTCCGGCATACCGCCGACAGGCGTATTTCGGTCCGGACCTTCGGCGGGCGGCGGACCTGGACTTTTGTCTGGAGGCGAGATCGGGAAGGGTGGGATTGGAAGGAAAGATTCATTTTTGCTGGAAGCCGATATGCTCCCGGTTAAGCCCGGAATGGAACAAGAATACGAGAATCATTTCGTATAGCATCGAAGCATCATTTTATCAAGGCAGCATATCAACGAGGCAAAGTTAGAAAAGCCGCATGCCGGTTCCGATGGCGGTCCGATCACACAAGTCCGTCGGCAACATCAGCACAAACTGCGTGCTTGCAAACACCTTGCTTGCGGCTTCGATCATACCTGTCCTTCGGCAGCCCTTTCGTCGTCGCACACAGTCGGCATAGAAGGTCGCATAAAAGATGAAATCCTGCGATAATGCAGTTTTTTGAGGCGAAATTCGCGCATGAAGGTTAAAAAACTGCAATTGTGCAGGAAACGACTATTCCAATCGTTCGAATCCGATGTTCCGTCCTCCAGAAGATGTATTTTTGCAGGAATTTCGTCGAAAACGGGTAATACAGCCCGAAAAAGATGTACTTTTCAGGCTGTTGGGAA
>NZ_BOVJ01000217.1 GCF_018403665.1 Paenibacillus cisolokensis | reverse complement strand
TTTTTTAATAATTCCGCATGAAAAAAGGAAGCCCGAAAGCTTCCTGCTTGCCGCAATCGATACCCGCCGCTTCCGCGATCCGGCGGACGCAGCGGCATAATCCGTTCAATACAGCACTTCCCGCAAGCCGGCATGCGCCAGAAATCTGCGGAACGCCCGCTGGCCTTCCTCCGTCCGCTTGTAAACGCCGGCATCCTCCAGCACGCGCAAAATTTGTCTCCCGTCGCCGACCGCGTCGCGCGCAGCGCTTCTTCGGGCGACAGCGCCGTCCCCCATTCGGCTACAAGCGCCGCGATCCAGTCCGCATGCGCGTGAAGCGGATGCGCCGCATCCCGCACCTCGGACTCGTTCCAGACGGCGGAGCCGGACAAATAAGCGGCGATCTGCTCGAGCTGCGACTTCAGCCTTCCGGGCAGCACCGCCAGCCCCATCACTTCGATTAGCCCGATGTTTTCCTTTTTCACGTGATGCAGCTCGCGATGCGGATGGAAAATGCCGTCGGGATGCTCCTCGCTCGTCCGGTTGTTGCGGAGCACCAGATCGATCTCATATTCGCCGTTGTCGCGGAGACGCACGATCGGCGTAATCGTGTTATGGGGCGTTCTCGCGCCGTTCCGCTCCGTATAGGCGAGAATGTCCGCTTCCGCGTCGCTGTAACCTCGCCATGCGTCCAGCAGACGGGAGGCCGCTTCCAACGCTTGCTCCCGGTTCGTACCGGCGACGCGCACGACCGACATCGGCCATTTGACGATGCCGTACCGCACGTCAGGCAAGTCCGGATGGGCGAATAGCGCTTCGACAGGCGCCTCTTCCATCGGAAACGTATGGCGCCCGGCTTGAAAATGGTCATGGTTCAGAATCGATCCGCCGACGATCGGCAAGTCCGCATTCGAGCCGATGAAGTAATGCGGGAACTGCTCCACGAAATCGAGCAGTCTCTCGAACGTCGCGCTGGAAATTTGCATCGGCACATGCTCCGAATGGAACACGATGCTGTGCTCGTTATAGTATACATACGGCGAATATTGGAAAAACCATTGCTCGCCGCCAAGCGTTACCGGCAGCACCCGCAAGTTTTGCCGTGCCGGATGGTCGGCGCGGCCCGCATAGCCGACATTGTCCGCACAGAGCAGACATTTCGGATAGCGGCTCGGCGGCAGCGACTTCAGCATGGCAATTTCTTTCGGGTCCTTCTCCGGTTTCGACAAATTGATCGTAATTTCAAGCTTGCCGTACGGCGTTTCGTGCAACCAGTATTCGTTCTTCCGGATCCGGTCCATCCGGATATAGTTCGCGTCGATATTCAGCCGGTAGAAAGCGTCGGTCGCCGCCATCAGCCCTTCCGTTTCGGCACGGCGCCGAAAAGCGGCGGCCGTTTCGGACGGGCGGGGCATGAGCAGCCCCATGATGCGGGCATCGAGCAAGTCGCGGTACGTCGTCGTATTGTCCGGAATCAAGCCGATCGAGTAGCCGTAATCGAGCAGCGGCTCCAGCAGCGGGAGCGGACTGTCCAGCCGTTCCTCCGGCAATTCCCCTTCGTAAGGAACGTCGAAGCCGAACAGATGGAGCAGCGCGTTGCGCGCATACGGCTCGTCAAGCGGCTCCGTCATCCCGCGCTGCCGCGCGAACCGGACGAGGCGCTCGATCAGGACAAGCGCTTCCTCCGCATTCGGAGGCGCCGCATAAGTTGTCATGATGCATCGCTCCTTAGTTGCCGTTGTATCCGTTCGGATGTGCCTGATGCCATTGCCATGCGCTGCGGATAATGTCTTCCAGCCGTTCCCGCTTCGGCTGCCAGCCGAGTTCGCGGCGGGCGCGCTCCGAAGAAGCGACGAGCACTGCGGGATCGCCGGCGCGGCGCGGCTCCGTGACGACCTTGATGTCGCGCCCTGTCACGTTGCGGGCAATTTCGATCACTTGCTTGACCGAGAAGCCGTTGCCGCTGCCAAGATTGTAGACGGCGCTGTCCCCGCCGCCGCGCAGCCGTTCCACCGCCAGCACATGGGCGTCCGCCAAATCGCTGACATGGATGTAGTCGCGGATGCATGTGCCGTCCGGCGTATCGTAATCGTCGCCGAACACCGAAATATGCGGACGTTTGCCGGCGGCCGCCTGCAGCACGATCGGCACCAGATGCGTTTCCGGATTGTGGTCTTCGCCGATCCGGCCGCTTTCATGCGCCCCCGCCGCGTTGAAGTAGCGGAGCGAAACGTATTTGATGCCGTGCGCGATATCGAACCATTTCATCATTTTCTCCATGGCCAACTTCGTCTCGCCATAGGCGTTCGTCGGCAACGTCCGGTCGAGCTCATCGATCGGCACCCGTTCCGGTTCCCCGTAGGTTGCCGCGGTGGACGAGAAGACGATCCGCTTGACGCCGTGCCGGTTCATGCCTTCCAGCAGGCAGAGCGTTCCGTATACATTATTATGGTAATATTTCCCTGGGTCCTTCATGCTTTCGCCGACCAGCGAATTGGCCGCAAAGTGAATAACCGCGTCGATTTCGTTTTCGCCGAACACTTGGTCGACGACGTCGCGGTCCCGCAAATCGCCGACATACAATTTGCCGCCGAGCACCGCCTCCCGGTGTCCCTGCTCCAGATTGTCCAGCACGACGACGTCCTCGCCGCGCTCCAGCAGCGCAGCCACCGCATGCGAGCCGATATATCCCGCTCCTCCCGTTACCAATACAGCCATGTTAAACCCCTCCTGTCGTTTTTCGCCCTATCGTCCGACTATCCCCCGCTGCCGGTTACGACAGCTCCTCTACGCCGTTGCCGATGCTGCAGACGTAAAATTCCGCCGTCAAGCCGGTCGCTTCGTTATATTTTCGCCCGACCTCTTCCTTGAACCGTTCGATGCTGTCCTCATGCACAAGCGATACGGTGCAGCCGCCGAAGCCGGCGCCGGTCATCCGCGAGCCGAGCACGCCCGGCACCGAGCGGGCCGCGTCGACCATCGCATCGAGCTCGGGACCCGTCACTTCGTACAGATCGCGGAGCGAATCGTGGGAACCGTTCATAAGCCGGCCGAAAGCTTCAAGATCGTTCGCTTTCAGCACCTCGATCGATTGAAGCACCCGGTCGATTTCCTCGACGACGTGTCGCGCCCGCGCGCGCACAGTATCGTCGGCGATCAGGTGCGCGCTTGCGTTGAATTCGGAGAGCGACAGCTGGCCGAGCAGCGTCAGATTCGGATAGGCCCGCCGCAGCGCTTCCACGGCCTGCTCGCACTGGCTGCGGCGTTCGTTGTATTTGGAATCGACCAGTCCCCGGCGTTTGTTCGTATTGCCGATGACCAGCTTGTAGCTGCCCGAGCGGAACGGAACATGCTCGTATTCCAGCGTGTCGCACATCAGCAAAATGGCGTGATCCCGCTTGCCGTTCGCGACGGCGAACTGGTCCATAATGCCGCACTTGACGCCATTGAATTCATTTTCCGACTTTTGCGCCAGCTTGGCGATTTCGACCGTATCGGTATCGTATCCTTCCATGCGCAGCAGGCCGTAAGCCGTTACCACCTCGATCGAGGCGGACGACGAAAGCCCCGCGCCGTTCGGGATTTCCCCGTGATACAGCATGTCGTAGCCGCTGCCGAACGTGTAGCCCCGGCTTTGCAGCTCCCGCACGATGCCTTTCGGATAGTTCATCCAATCGTCCGCTTCGTCATAGACGATCGGCTCCAGCGGCAGCTTTTTCTTCAGCTCGAAATTGGTCGAAGCGAGGGCCAACTGCCTGTCGTCCCGTTTGCGGATGAGCAGCGTCGTCCCGAACGTAAGCGCGGCGGGAAAGACGTAGCCTCCGTTATAATCGGTATGCTCGCCGATCAGGTTGACCCTGCCGGGCGCATGAAATACGCGAACGCTTTCGGCATCGCCGCCGTAAAGCTGCACGAATTGTTCCTTCAACGCTTGAATGTTCGCCATACGGTCATCACGATCCTTTTCATCGGATTATGGTCTGATAGTCTCAGTATAGTCGATATCCGGCGGCGGCGAAATGGCGGAAAGTGCTCCTTGCATGGAGAAATGTGACTTCTTGCGAATGGGTATCGTCAAAATATGCTACACTGATAGAAACGAAAGTACTGCAATGATGGCGATTTATTGCCGCTGCTGCCATATCGTTCAAGGAGGAATCGCAATGGCGGAACCGTACTTTTATCGGGTGGCATCGAATCCCGTTTCGATCGATTACGGCGAACTGAATGTGCTGTTTGCCGGCGAAAGCCAGACGCGGCCGGGACATCGGATCGGACCGAGAGTGTACGACTTTTACCTGATGCATCATGTTCTGTCGGGCAAAGGCTCGTTTCAGTGCGGGGATGACGTCTATACGGTCGAGGCCGGCCAAACGTTCCTGATCGAGCCGGAACGGCTGGTCCGTTATGCGGCGGACGATGATGAGCCGTGGCATTACCGCTGGGTCGCGTTTGCCGGAGAGCGGGCCGCCGCGCTGCCCGCCTCCGCCGGCTTGTCGGCCGCCCGGCCGATCGCCGATACAGGCGGAAACCGCCGTGTCCCCGTCCTGTACCGCCGCATACTGGAAACGTTCCGGAACGCCGGCGCGTTCGCGCATCTTCGCGCGGCCGGCTATCTCCACCTGCTGTTCGCCGAATACGGCGAAGCCCGCAAGAACGGCCGCGAGACGCTCCGCCAAGGAAAGGAAAGCGAACGGCTGACGCAGCAAATTATCCACTACCTGTCCACCCAGTATGCGGAGCCCGTCACAATCGAAAGCATGGCCGAATCGCTAGGCTACAACCGCGCCTATCTGTCCCGCCTGTTCAAGGCGCATACGGGCATGACGCCGATGTCGTTCCTGCTGCGGCTGCGCATCGACAAAGCCCGCCAATTGCTGCGCGACCGTTCCGAACTGACGATCGAGCAGGTCGCCTCGTCGGCCGGTTTTCGCGACCCGCTGTACTTCTCGAAGCAGTTCCGGCGCGTCTACGGCCAGTCGCCAACCGCTTACCGCGACTCGCTGCGCGAAGACGACGTCTAGCGCGGCTCGGCGGGCGGCCGGGCTGCGGGGCATGGCGCTGGCCGACCGCGCATTTCGACATAGAAGGATGAAATGGTGTGGTCATGACTCTCCGGCATGATCCGTACGGAACGGAACGATACCGTTTCAAACGGATCTCGGATGTTTAAATATATGGAACAAATATCCGAAGGAGATGGTGCATATGAGTCATGAAACGCCTGATACGGCAGTTCACGCCAACCATGTGAGCGGGAACGGCGGTCTGTGGAAAGGAATGCTGATCGGGGGCATCATCGGCGCCGCGGCCGCTTTGCTGTTCGCCCCGAAGCCGGGGCGAGAGCTGCGCAAAGACTTGCGCGAAAAGTCGATGGAGGCGGCCGATTACGCCAAGCGTCAAGCCGCAACGCTCGCCGATCAGGCCAAAACAGCCGCTCAGGCTGCCGGACGCCAGGCTTCGGCGCTGACTTCCAAAATGCAAGAGCTAGCCGTTCGCGCGAAGCAGCAGACGGCGGACGAAGTTGCCGCGGCGGCGGAGGCCGCCGGTCAAGCTATCCGTCACGCCGGACAGGCGGCGGATAATCTTACAGATCAAGCCGCAGCGGCGGCGGAAACCATTTCGCTGCATGCCGAAGCGGCCGCCGGCGAGGTCGCCAAGAACAAGGAGGAAAAAAGCTGAAAAGTTTGCCGGAGGAAAACGGACAACGGATAATGAAACGGCTAAAGCCAAAAAAACGGCTCAAATAGAACGGTCTAACCCGGACACAACGGGAAAGGAGTTGATCGTATATGATCCGCTATCATGCCGGAGACATCGACGGCGAACGGTCATGCGCCCGTACGGCCGGACAAGCCGGCCGCAGGCATATGTCCGTCGATCAAGCCCGCAACGGCTCGATGGTCCAGGACTTGCAGGATATGAAGCGGCTCGGCCACGATATGAAACGGATCAAAACGAACAGCGAACTAAAAGCCGAAGGAATGATTCCCGATCCGATTCAGGAGTGACGGCGCCGACGCTTGAAAGCCGGAACCGGGACCGGTTCCGGCTAATGCCGCAAGCCCGGTCTCGCTTTCCGTTCATGAAGGAAGCGGGACACGCACTAGGGACTGGCTGTCCCCGCTCCGTCTCCGGAACTTCCCGGCTCCGCTTGCCTATATAATTTGTTCCGCGCCGCAGCGGCGAAATACCGCTTCGGCGTCGCCTCCCGGGCTCAAGTCGGGCCCGCCCGAGCCGTCGTCAGCGCCTTCCGATTCGGCGACGACGACGGCAGCGCCGTTCTTCAATGCGTCCCGGCACGCCTTAGCCTCGTTATCGTTCAAACCGAGCGACTGCAGCACGACTTCGTAGCGATCCTCGTCGCCGAAGAGAACGCTTGCGATGGCGAATCCCCCCGCTCCTGCGGAATATGGCCCCCCGCTTACCTGCGTGCCGCTGCCGACCGCGCCCGGAACCGCCCATATCCCTATTCCGTCGCCGTATGGCCAGGCGCGTTCCGGACCGTCCTCCGCCAATTCCTCCATCTCATCCGCGTCGATATCCGTCTCCGACTCGATCCGCCGCGATCGTTCCGCATCTTTGACCAGCACCTTGATCTCATTCTTGTCGAATCCTTCTGCCTGAAGCGCTTCGACAGCGTCAATCGCCGATTGCGTTTTGCCGAATATCCCGATAGTCCGTTTCATGTTTCAACCGCCTCCTTCCGTTGTTGGTATGCCCCAAATTATGGGTGGCAATTCCGGTCGACACCGTATAGGCCATAGATCTCGAAATGTTTAACATCCCCAAAATGCTCCGTTTCCGTTTCAGCGGTTTACGCGCCGGTTAAATATAGGTTAAGCGTGTGCGGGTTATGCGTGTATAGGTTAAGCGTAAAATGCAGGACTGAGCCAGCAAAGGGTCGAAATGGTATAGGCAGCAACCTCGATCCTTTAACGATACTGATTCAGGAGTGGAATATTTATGAAGCAACCTGATAAATTCAGCATGCGAACCGAAACGCAGGAAGGCCGATGCATCGTCTATATGGGCGGCGAGCTCGATCTGGAATCGGCGGCGCAAATGCGCGCCGCCATGGCCCCTCTCGTCGAGTTGACGGACCGCGAGCTCGTCCTTAATTTGCGGGACCTGGAGTATATCGACAGCACGGGCATCGGCATCCTGGTATCCGTCGTAAAGGCGAGGCACGCGAACGAAGCGCCCTTCACCGTCGAAGCGATTCCTCCGGGAATTCGCAAGCTGTTCGACATGACCGGCATCACACCTTTTTTGATCACGAGCCAGCAGACATGAGCCAAGAAAGGATCGAAAGCGCAATGAAAGCGAATGGCGAAATCGTAACGCTTCAAGTACCGGCCGAAGCGGAATATATCGATCTGGTTCGACTGACCCTGTACGGCATCGCTTCGAAGATCGGATTTTCTTATGAAGAAATCGAAGATATGAAAGTGGCGGTGTCGGAGGCGTGCAATAACGTCGTGCTCCATGCCTACAGCGATGCTCCGAACGGCCGGGCTTCCGAAAGAAATCCCGGACATCGGATGGAGATACGATTTATCAGGCTGAACGATGCCCTGTCTATTATTGTAAAAGATGAAGGACGCAGCTTTGATGCGGATGCCGCTGCACGAAAGGCTGAGCCGCTGCACGGCAAGTCTGTCGGCGAGCTGGAAGCCGGAGGCCTGGGACTTTATCTTATGCAGGCGTTAATGGATCAAGTGGAGGTGCATAGCGAGACAGGTACCGAAGTCGTCATGACCAAACGCCTGGCCAAAAGTGGGGAATTGGCATGAACATGGAACCGGCAAGACAAAAGCCGTCAAACGGCACGGCTTTAATTATGGAATACCAGCGCAATCCTTCGAACGAGCTGGCCGCCAGATTGATCGAACAATACGAACCGATGGTCCGGATGGCGGCGGGGAAAATCGCACGCAACAGGCCGGATCTGTACGAGGATCTGTATCAGACCGGCCAGATGGCGCTTTTGCGTCTGTTTGCCCAATTTGACGTATCGATCGGCATGCAGTTCGAGCCGTACGCCATGAAGAGCATCATCGGCCATATGAAAAATTATTTGCGCGACAAATCGTGGTACATCCAGGTGCCAAGGAGGATCAAAGAGAAAGGGATCGCCGCCCAGCAAACGATCGACGAATTGACCGTCCGGTTGGAGCGATCGCCCAAAGTGGAGGAAATTGCAGAGGCGATGGAGCTGTCTGTCGAAGAAACGCTGGAAATTTTGGGCGGCCGGGATTTGTATCATTACGTCTCCCTCGACACGCCCATATCCGAAGAAGACAGCCCGACCACGTTCGGAGAACTTATCGGCTCTCCCGACAACGATTACGACCAGGTGGACAAACGGATCGATCTGCAGACCGCCATGGCGCAATTGAAGCCGGAGGAGCGGCAGGTGCTGCAGCTCGTATTCGGCGAAGACTTGTCCCAACGTCTGATCGCCGACCGGCTCGGCGTGTCGCAAATGAGCATTTCCCGCATTCAGCGGCGGGCCATCGACAAACTAAAGCGTTTGCTTGCCGGCCAGAACGCCGCAAATTGATCTTACGCCCGTTTCGCGCTCCGATATCTTTCGCGTGCTCCGTTCTATTGCATGCTGCGGTTCTTTCTTATGTTCGGTTCTTTCGCTGCTCCAGCTAAAGCCACCGTCGGGCAAAGCGCCAATCCGCACGGAGATCGGCCGCTTCGCCTGACCCCCGCTGCCGGAAACGCCGGCACGCTCATTTGACCGTAATCCAGACCAGACACCTGTCATCGGGACGCTCCGGGCGAATTTCCTCGAAGAACGCCGACTGCCAGGCTTCGGGAAAACGGAGCACGTCTTCCCCCAGCCGGTCCAGCATCGTCGCAAACCGGTTCTCCTCCGGCCCGTCCACGGCCTCCAGCAAACCGTCGGTCATCAGCACCAGCCGATCGCCGGGATGAATGTCCATCGTCTGTTTCTCGATCGCGATGTCCTCGAACAGCCCGATCGCCGCGCTGCCGCCGCTCAGCAATCCGGCCTGCCGCCCTTCCCGCAGCAGAAGTCCCGGAGGATGGCCGGCATTGACGTATTCGACCGACCCTTTTCCCACATCCACAACCATATAGATCGCGGTAAAATAATATTGAATCAGCTGATCGTCAAATTTCAACTGCAGCGCCCGCCGGTTCATTTCGCGGATGACAAGCTCCGGCTCCGCCAGCTTCAGCATCGCATCCTTCAGCAAGGACGCGATGAACATGCAGACGAGCGAAGAGGAGATGCCGTGCCCCATCGCGTCGATCACGGCTACGCCGTACCGGTCTTCGCCAATCCGGTGCCACGCGTACAAATCTCCGGACAGCTCTTCCGACGGTTGGTAGACCGCATCGATCGAGATGCGCTCTTCCTCCACCGGCGAAGGCAGGACGGCAGCCTGCACGCTCCGGGCGAGCCGCAGCTCTTCCCTCAATCGGCTGTCCCGTTCTTTGCGCCAATCCTTCTCCTGCTTCAGGCGAAGCGCGGAGCGGATGCGCGCGAGCAGTTCGATCCGGTTGATCGGCTTCGTCACATAATCGCTTGCCCCGGCATCCAGCGCTTCCGCCAGCTTCTTCGAATCTCCCCAGGCGGTCACGATAATAATCGGGATGTCGCGCAGCCGCTCGTGCCGCTGGATCACCCGGCATGCGGCAATACCGTCGATTCGCGGCATCATCATATCGAGCAGAATAAGATCGATGCCGGGGTCGGCTCCTCCGCTTCCGGGCATCTCGTCGCCGCGCTCGTCCAGGCCGAGCATGCCGAACAGCTCCATCGCCGAGGAGGCCGCCCGTACATCCTGGTATCCGGCCCGCTTCAGCATTTCGTGCACGACCGTAATATTCATGGCATTATCGTCAACAACTACGATTCGCATCGTTCATCTCCTTAACGGCGAAGCAGGCGGACGGTTTGGACGGCCACATCGAGCCAGTCTAGCCATCCCGGAGGCGGCGCGGCCTGACGATTCCGCAGCGCATGGCGGTCCGTCCCAAGACCGGGGGAACCGGGCATCGCGGAAGCCGGATCGCTTCGGGACGCTCCGCCGCCGGCAATGCCCGACCGTTCCCCTGGCGCGGCCTTCGCCTCCATGCGCGCGGCGGCCTTGTCGGCCTTCGTCTTCAGCAGGGATGCCCAGCCGGCGGAAACTTCATGCGCCGCAGCCGTAATTTCCCGCAATGTCTCGCCCACATTGCGGAAGGATGACATTAGCGGGTCGACCGCATCCAATTGCCGGCCAGCCCGTTCGGTCAACCCGCTTAGGCTGGAAACCAGCTTCTCCACATCGTCCTTCCATATCCGAACCGCATCCTGCACTTCCCGCAGCGCTTCGCTCGCCCTTTCCAGCGATGTCCGGGCTTGGCGCAGCGTTTGTACGAAAGCGGCTGTCAGCACGGCGACCGACAAGGCGATAATCAAAACGGCAATTTCGAGCAGCATACCAATCCTCCTTCGGGGCTTTACGATCATATCCGCGATATGATCATT
>NZ_BOVJ01000216.1 GCF_018403665.1 Paenibacillus cisolokensis | reverse complement strand
AAAAAGAGCTGCGGAAAAAGCATCTCGAGAAGCTTCGGAACAACGCTTCCCGGTCGTGAACAAACGAAAGCGAAGGGGCTGCTGATATGCTCCCCATATGGTAGACAGATGAAATAATAAAAAAACTGTCACCATAAGGGGAGCATTTCTTATGAGTAAATCAGAACGTACAGCTTTAGAGAAAATTTACATCATCCAGCAAATTGAAAATGGATCCATTGGAGTGATGGAGGCAGTCAGGAGATTTGGCGTCTCGAAAACAACCTTAGCGAAGTGGCGTATGCGTTATAAGTTGGAAGGCTGTGAAGGATTCCAAAAGAGGCGAAGCTACCCTGCTGAACTTAAGCTTCAAGCGGTTATGGATTATTTGCATGGCGGCTTGTCCCCATATCAAGTCATCAAAAATACCGCATCGCCACTCAAAGTCAACTCGAGAGGTGGATAAAGAAGTATAATGGTCATAGCAGTTTTAAAACGTATACGGGGGAAAGGACCGCTATGACCAAAGGACGCGCTACAACATGGCAGGAACGGATTGAGATCGTGCTTTATTGCCTTGCACATCACAAGGACTACGGAAAGGCAGCCAAGCAGTTTCAAGTTTCCTATCAGCAAGTTTATGGATGGGTAAGGAAGTATGAAGCTGGTGGAGAAGAAGCGTTGCGAGATGGCAGGGGACGCACAAAAGCGCCAGAAGAGTTAACGATGGAAGAACAGCAGCGGTTGGCGATGAAGAGGCTGGAATACGAGAACGAACGGTTGAGGGCAGAAAACGCATTGCTAAAAAAGTTACAGGAATTCGAAAGGAGGGATCGTTAAGCCAATATCGCCAAGAGCACGTGTATCGTGCCATTCAAGCGTTACATCAAGAGGAAGGATTTCCATTGCAACTCTTGTGTTCAGTTGCTGGGATCCCTCGTTCAAGCTACTACAAATGGCTGAAACGCAAACCCAGTTGCCGTGAAGCAGAGAACAAACAACTCATGGATATGATGACATCCCTGCATGAGAAGGTGGACGGCATCTTCGGGTACCGTCGACTGACCTTGCATCTACGCAGAATGACTGAAAAGCCGATCAACCATAAACGAGTGCAGCGCCTCATGAAGCTGAAAGGCATCCAGTCAGTCATCCGCCGGAAACGAAAGAGGTATATGCGATCTACTCCGCAACAAGTAGCAGAGAACCTGTTGAATCGAAATTTTCAAGCGGATGCATCAAACGAGAAATGGGTAACTGATGTGACAGAATTCAAGTACGGCAATGGTCAGAAAGCGTATTTGAGCGCCATTCTCGATCTTCATGACAAGTCGATCGTGGCTTATGTCTTGGGGAAATCCAATAACAACTCCCTTGTATTTCAGACGCTAAAGAAAGCCTTAAAAGCTGCGCCTGGAAGCACACCGATGCTTCATAGTGACCGGGGATTTCAATATACTTCGCTTGCCTTTAAGAAGCTATTGGACGAAAACAAGATCACCCAAAGTATGTCACGTGTTGGACGATGTATCGATAATGGTCCGATGGAATCCTTCTGGGGAACATTGAAATGTGAGAGGTATTACTTACACACCTACGACACCTTTGAGGAGCTCAAACGAGCGATCGAGGATTACATTCATTTTTACAATTATGAGCGACTACAAGTAAAATTAAGCGGCCTCAGTCCGATGGAATTTAGAACCAAGGCCGCTTGAATGTTTTATTTTTTGGTCTGTCTACTTGACAGGGTGCAGTTCAAGGTCATTCAAGACCTTTTGGGACAGCCCCGTTCTCGGCTATTGCCGCCGTCCTTG
>NZ_BOVJ01000215.1 GCF_018403665.1 Paenibacillus cisolokensis | reverse complement strand
GAACGCATCGGTTTCCTCTCTCCTTCGGTTCGGCCCTTCCGCTTTCCGGCGTCCCGTACTCGCGTGTAGAGTCGAAGGAGGTCGGTTTGCACCTTCCTCCGTCCGCTCAGTCAAACGGATCGTGCAGTTTTCCCGCAATCCGCTTTCCTTCATGTCACCCTCTGGGTGCAGTTCGTAGGTTCAAATCCGGGATTAACGACAAAAGGTTCACCAGTCTGTACTTGGAGTAGAGGATGGATTCAGGTAACTTCTTCCACCCTGTGTTTCGCCACCGTTTAAACCGATGGCTCCATATTCGCCTTATGATCCAGCGTTGGAGTCGGTTAAACAGTTTTCTTACGTGCGCTTTGCGAAAATAGTTGCCCCATCCTCGTATGACAGGATTGATGGAGTCAATGAGCTCATAGACCGTTAGCGGAATGCGTCTGCGCGTTCGGGCCCGAATGGTGTCCATGAACGATTGAATGGACCTCGTTTTGGGGTAGGCATAGATGTTGAATTTCGGTTGTTTCTTCACCCTATCCCGCGGCAGTGACAGACCTTTTCCCCGTTTGAGCTTGTAGCCTAGAAACTCAAATCCCCATTTGATGTGGGTGATCTTGGTTTTATCCGGGTGAAGCGTCAGTCCGAGCGATTCCAGAATCATTCTTGCGTCCCGTAGTGCTCGTGCTGCCTCCGCTTGGGTCTTACAGAGAACAACCCAATCATCGGCAAATCGCGTCAGCCGATACCCTCTGTTCGTCATTTCGTGGTCGAACCGGTTCAGATAAATATTGCTAAACAGCGGACTGACCACGCTTCCTTGCGGTGTTCCGCTTGGCGTAGCGTATTTCTTTCCGCTTTCCATATACCCGGCTTCGAGCATTTGCCTGATTAGTTTGAGGATTCTGCCGTCGCTGACTTGCTCCGCAATCATATCGATGAGCGGTTCGTGATGGACCGTCCCGAAGAAATCCCGCAAGTCCGCGTCCACGATCCATTCGCATCCATCCATGAGTTCGCTATAAATCTTCCGCATCGCTTGATGTGTCGATCTACCCGGTCGGTATCCGAAGCTGCACTCGCTGAACAGAGGTTCGAAGATAGGCTCCAGCCTGTTTTTCAAAGCCTGTTGACATACCCTGTCCCGTATCGCCGGAATGCCCAGCGGTCGCTTTTCACCCGGTTTCCCTTTCTTGGGGATGAGAATCCGTCTGACCGGCATCGGTCGGTACGTCCCCTGTTTCAGTTCTTCGTGCAGGCGTTCCAACTCCATCTCGGCTACTGCTTCAAATGCCGGGATGGCGACCTTGTCGATGCCCCCACTGCCTCCGTTTGCTCTCACCGACTCCCATGCCATCTCCAAGTTTGTTCGGTGATACACTTTGTCGATTAATGAATGAACCTTCCGTTCTGTGCCTTCTGCTTTCATGCGTTTCGTATCCTCCGCCTGCAAGTTATGGGTCTTTCACAAAGGGAACTGTCCGTCTCTTGCCGCCTACTTGCGAAACGCACTCCAGTTCCGGTCTCCATAAAGCGAGCCGCCTTCCCCTTCTGACTCTCCTTTTGAGCGAGCAGAAGCCAACCGCACCAGAGCGGCTGATCCGGACGTTTCTGTTGTTCGTCCGTTCCAAAGTAATACGCAGCTCTCCGACTTCTCGCCATGCTTCCGGTATGCACTTCGGGGTTTCCTTATAGCATCCGTTACTGAAACTGCCGCGCGTTCTTTGGAAGCGGCGGGCGCGGCACGACCGCTTCGACTTTATTTACCCACTCGTCCTGAAAGTGCATTTGTTTCAGACATGACGAGATCTCCGTGGGTCACATCGTCATCTTCCGTACCATGCCGCCCGCACACACCTTGGTGCGATGGGTGGACTAGAACGCCTTCGTCTCCATAGTGCAGACTCGACCTTGCCCCATCTTTGGCCGACCGGTTCGCAATTCGGGTAGCCCCGTTTCACTACGGCCTGGTACTTCTCCTCAAGCCCTTCAGACTCTGCCTCGCGGCAGACGCCCTGCCTTCCGGCAAAGCTAATTTGCCGGCCCCCGAGGCGTTACCCCCGGGTTTGGATATGAGCCCCCTAGTCCGAGGCTCAGCGGGACTTGAACCCGCCTGATGATCGTGCTGCCACGCACGCACTATG
>NZ_BOVJ01000214.1 GCF_018403665.1 Paenibacillus cisolokensis | reverse complement strand
GCCGCATAAAGCGAACGTTCGCTTTATGCGGCTGGAAGCGGCCGTTCCTTCCTCCGCCCCGTCTCTGGTTATCCGGAGCCCGTGTCCGAAACGAGCGTGACAATCTTTTGCAGCCGGATATGTTCGTTCCGGGCGAGCCCCGACCGAAAATAAGCGAATAAATAGGCCGCTTCCGCGAAGGTCAGGCCGGGATAGACGACGATCTGCTGATGGGTGAACGGATTGTCGATCAGCACCTGCCATTCCCCTTCCCGTTCCCGGACCGGTATGCGGCTGTACACGATGCTTTTATATGCAATAATCGACTGGTATTCGTCCCAGATCCGTTCCCAGGAAGGGCTTACGGTTCCCGGCTCGGGCAGCGCGATTCGCGCCAGGTCAAGCAGCGCTTCCGCTTCCGGCGTCTCGTCGTCGGTATATTGCTTCAAATAATCGCGAAACTCCTCCAGAAAACGGCGCACGGCGCTGAAGCCGCAGCGGGCGAGCCGTTCGCCGAAGCCGGCCGCCTCCCCCACCGAGCCGATCGTCCGGAACCGGTCGAATACGCCTGAATCGGGACGCGGTATGGATTCCATTCGAATGCGCTCCTCCTTGCACATTGTGCTTGGCGCCGCATTGCGGCATGACGGGTTGATATGCGTTATTCCGATATGTAAACTTATGGCCGTTCGAACGATACTTGAATGGAGCCGTCGCGCTCGAGAACGACCGTACGCGCATCGTTATTGTTCAGCTTGACATTCATCAGCTTGACGCGGCTTTCGGTGACTTCAACGGTTTCCCACGAAGAGATGTCGTCGTATCCGCATTCGCTTAACCGCGCTTCCGATTCCCGCTCGGCGTCTTCGCCGGTTTCCCACCACAGTACGCCATAGTACGGCAAATCGTATACGTTGCGCTGCCACGCCGCGACGATAACGCCGCTCTCCCGATGACGGCAAACGAATGGCATGCTCTCCCCTCCTCGCACAAAACAGACGCAATCTCGCCTTGCGGGATTGCGTCTGCCCGATTGCTTGTTCCGGTACGGAACGATCCGGCTTACAAATACGGGTTGTCGTGCTTCGCCTTCAGCCGGCTCCAGCGCCGCTCCACTTCGTCCTCGAACGCCCGCAGCGCTTCGGCGTACTCGGGACGCGTCATATGCTTGGTCTTGCCCATATTTTTCAGCCAGTCCGCCAGCGGAATGCGCTTCCCTTTCTCCTCCGGATTGTACGTAATCGTCGTCACGCCATGCTCCACCTCGTACAGCGGAAAGAAGCACGAATTGACCGCATCGTCGATGAGCGTCTGCCCGATCTTCTCCTCCGACAGCCAGTTGAGCGGACAGGTGATTAATATTTTGCCGTAGACGAGCCCTTCGTTCTGCGCGTAATATTGCGCCTTCGCCGCCTTGCGCAGCAAGTCCTGGGGCGCCGATTCCGAGCCGGTGAACACGTACGGAATATTGGTTGCCGCCATAATTTGCGCCGTATCCTTGTGGTGAAACAGCTTGCCGCCCTGATGCTTGCCGACGTTGGACGTCGACGTCCGGTGGCCGAGCGGCGTCGAATACGACAGCTGTGCGCCCGTATTCATATAGCCTTCGTTATCGTATTCGAGAATAATCATCTTATGATTGCGCAGCGCGCTGCCGATCGCCGGACCCATCCCGATGTCCATGCCGCCGTCGCCGGTAATCATCACGAACGTGAAGTCGTCCTTCAGCCCAAGGTCGTCCAGCTCGCCGCGCCGCTTGCGCTCCCAGAACATCTCCACGACGCCGGACAGCGTTGCCGCCCCGTTCTGGAACAAATTGTGAATATAGGTCGCCTTGTGGGACGAGTACGGAAAACCGGTCGTGACGACCATTGCGCAGCCGGTCTGATAAAGCGCGACGATGTCGCCTTCGATGCCTTTGAAGAACAGCTCGAGTCCGGAGAAGATGCCGCAGCCCGGGCAGGCGCCGTGGCCCGGTGCAAGCCGCTTCGGCTTCTTCGTCAGCTGGCGGACCGGGGGAACGCGCACTTTCAGCTTGCCGGTCGTCTCGTCCTTGTCGACCGTGACGAGTCCGGTCTTCAAATCTTCGTAGCGCAGCGGTTCCAGCACCCGCTTCGGCGCCAGCGCCGGGTCGCCCGGCGTATGGCCGTAGTAGTCGAACGGCTTGTCGACCTTGCCGGTTTCCGCGGCCTCGATCGCCAGCCGGAAGAAATGATGCCCGTCCTCGGCGTAGAAGTCTTTGCCGCCCAATCCGTATACACGGCTGATGACGAGCGTGTCCTTCACGCCGTGCGAGAACAGCGCCGCCTTCACCTCATTCGTCATATTGCCGCCGTGCCCGCCGTACGAATCGGCCCGGTCGCCGACGGTGACGGCTTTGACGCCGCGCAGCGCCTCGGCGATTTCCTTCTGCGGGAACGGGCGTATCATGTTGGGCGCGATCGATCCGGCTTTGATTCCCTGCTTGCGCAGCTGGTCGACGACATCTTTTATAATTTCCGACGCGGAATTCATCAGGAAGACGGCCACTTCCGCATCCTCCATCCGGTACAGATCGAGCAGCGGATAGTCGCGGCCGGTCAGAACGGCATATTCCTTGCGGATGCGGTCGTACACGTCCGCCGCCCTGTACATCGCCATCGACTGCTGATAGCAGTTGTTGATATAGTCCGGCTCGTTCATGTACGGCCCGACCGTAATCGGGTTGTTCCGGTCGAGCACATGCGCGAATCCTTCCGGCGGCCGCTCGCCGACGAAAGCCAGCACGTCCGCACGGTCCGCGAACGTCTGCACGCGCCGCTTCTGATGGGAGGTGAAATAGCCGTCCGACGCCACCAGCACCGGCAGCCGCACCTCCGGGTCCTCAGCCAGCTTGAGCGCCATGATGTTCATGTCGTATACGGCCTGAGGATCGCGGCACATCAGAATCGGCCAGCCCGTATTGAGCGCAAAATACAGGTCCGAATGATCGCCATGAATGTCGAGCGGCCCGGACACGGAGCGGCAGACGAGGTTCATGACCATCGGAAACCGCGTACCGGACTGCACCGGCATTTGCTCCAGCATGTACAGGTAGCCGTTCGAGCTGGTCGCGTTGAATACGCGGCCGCCTGCGACCGACGCGCCGTAGCATATTCCCGCCGAGCCGTGCTCGCCGTCGGCGGGAATCAGCTTGATGTCATGCTGGCCGTTCGCTTTCATCAAATCGAGAAACTGCGCCACTTCCGTCGACGGCGAAATCGGAAAATAGCCCATGATGTGATAGTTGATCTGATGCGCCGCGTACGCCGCCATTTCGTTGCCGGATTCGTACACCATCCGCTGCGGGACGGTACCCCGGCTCGCTTCCTTGTCGATCTCGATGGCCATTGCATAATCACCCCGATTCATGAACTCGCATCAGTTTGCCATTGGGAAACGATGCGGCACCCGATTCGCTTCGCCGTAGCCATCCGTTTCGCGTTCCGACATGAGCGCCTCGGTCGGACAGGCGACGACGCATTTCAGACAGCCTTTGCAGTATTGATAATCGATGCCTTGCAGAAACATCTGAAGCCTTCCTCTCTTGTCCGGCCGTTCCTCCCAGACGAAGCAGAAATCCGGGCAGGCCGTATCGCATGCCGCGCAATGAATGCACTTCTCCTCATCGAAATGCGGCATCATGCCTTGGCGGGAAATACTCAAGTCTTTCAGCACGCTGTTGCCCGGATTGACGATCATGCCGCCGAGCGGCTGCGTCTCGTAGCCGAGCACCGGGATGTCCCAGCGGGTCGGCAACGGCATCTCGGCGCCTTCCGGAAGCGCGAACGTCCGAAAGCGGACTTCGTCATACCCCCGCTGGAACGTGCGCAGCGCCGGCTCGACCGCCTGCGGATATTTCTTCTCCAGCGACTTCCGGATAATTCCTTTCATATGCTCGAAATCGAGAAAGTCGCACAGCCGGAACAAGCCGCCGAGCATCCCCATGTTGACCCTGTTATGCTCTTCCAGGGCAATGCCGGTTGCGTCGACGACCGCAATCGTGCCGCCCTGCAGCTTCAGCTTTTCCTTCAATTGCTCAGGTGTTTTCGCGGAGTTGACAAGGACGACGCTGTCTTCGTAGATGCCGCTGATCACATTGACGGTTTTGGACAAATTCTCGTGAAAGATGCCGACGATATGCGGACGCTCTACCGGCGTCGTATCGCGGATGTTCGTCCCTATATCGCAAAACCGGATGTGCGCCTTGACCGGCGAACCTTTCTTCTCCGAGCCGTAGGATGAAAAGCTGACGCCGTTGAAACCGCTTCCAACAACGCCTGCTTCCGCAAGCATCTTCCCTGCCAGATTGGCTCCGAGCCCGCCAATCGATTCCAGCCGGATTTCAAAGAAGCCGAGATCGTTCCGTTTCGGAAGAACCGCCACCTTCTCCCTCTCCCTTCCCGATTTCCATTATCGAATTTTTCATAATTGTCATAATTTTTACAATTTTGAGTATACCAGTTTCCAAGCCATTCGCATAGTGTTATCCATAATGATATATGCGTCCTGTACCGGTTTTGTACCCCTTTCTTTCCCGCCGCGTCTTCAGGGCCAAAAAAAACGGCGGCTTCCGCATGGCGAAAGCGCCGTTTGCACGGGCAGACCGGCCGTATGCGTGCGTATGCGTGGCCGGATGCGCCGGGCTACAGGTTGCGCAGCCCCCTCTGCACGTTCTGCAGATCTTTCCAGCGAATCAGAATGATGCCTTCCTCACGGATCGTCTCCTGCACTTCGGGATCGCGGAACAGATCCATCTCCATTCCCCGCTTGTCCGGCTGGCCGTGGAAGGCGCGCAGCTCGTCGGTAACCGGCGAAGGATGAATGATAATTTCCGATACGCCCGGCCGCAAGCTCCGCAGCAGCGCCTGCATGTCGGATTTCAGCGAGGAATACGTCTCGCCTTCCGCCATTCCGAACGGCAAACCGAGCAAATAATCGAGCACAAGCACGCCTTTCGCATTCGCTTCGTCGGCCCGCTTGCGCGCCAAATCCGCCATCTCCGGCGGCGCTACCTGGCCGTTCTCCTGCAGCAAATACCGGGGCAGCCGGAACGGCAGCCCGTATTGGGCGCACACGTCGAATACGATATCGAGAAAATCGCGTCCGGTCGCCAGTCCGTACAAGCTGCCCATATGGTTGTCCGCATGGGACGGCTTCATGCCGAGACGAAGCGCCATCTCGATTTGGGCGACCAGCTCCTCGCGCACCTGCTCGGGGTCGGCCTGCGTTTCGAACGTTTTCGTATCTTTCGGGAAGTATCCTTCCTCCGTCACGAGCGTATCCGTCGGATGCGTCCGGCAGACGGGCCCCCATTTGTAGTGATCCCATTCGCTCGTCAGCGTCAGATGTACGCCGACGTCGAACTGCGGATGCCGGGCGCTCCACAGCGCCGCCTCGCGCGCCCAGCCGCACGGCATCATCAGCGTCGCCGACGAGACGACGCCGCCTTCCAGCAGCTTCTGGATGCCGACATTCGTCGTATGACATACGCCGAAATCATCCGCGTTAATGATCAGCAGTCTGTCCTGCTCCCCGTAGCCAAGCAATTTCGCCACATTCATCGAGAACCCCACCTTGTATGCTAAGAGCAGC
>NZ_BOVJ01000213.1 GCF_018403665.1 Paenibacillus cisolokensis | reverse complement strand
AATTATACGGACTCAACTTAAAATGATACTCAAAAACGGAAGCCTATTTGAAATCAATCAAGAAAGAATGAATGTGGATATACTGGGGGATATAAACTTTAAAGCAACCAACAAAATAAGGTTTGAAGGTCAACAATACGATTTTGCATGATATAACGAACTTATTTGATTTAAGACCAATAATGGCGGCTTTTTTGTTTACAGATATAGAACAGGGGAGATTGAATGGGGAATGATGAACAATCGATTATCACCAAACTTAAAGATTTATACATAATCCAATATGGACATTACATAATCCAATATCCAGAACCTAGAGGATATTGTACATACATAAAAGGTGAGATTCAAAACGGTAAGAGAACTAAACCGCTTTTAGATTGGCAATTTCAAAAGCACTTAAACGGCAAATTTACTGTAGGTACATTTGGTGGTAAGGTGATGACTAAATTCATGACCTTTGATGTTGATTTTAACAAAAATCCGCAATTAACTAAGTGGATTACATATAAAGTTGCAAAAACATTAGATGATCTGAATTTACATAACTATTATATTAGCTTCAGTGGAAGTAAAGGTTATCATATTGATCTATTTTTTGACGAATATTTGCAGATAATTTATGCTCAAAAACTGTTTGCGTACGTTATTGAACTATCAGACGTAAAACAATACTTTATCGATGGTGACAAAATTGAATTTCGACCGACAGATAGGCAAGGTGTAAAATTGCCTTTAGGTATCCATCAAAAGACAGAGAAATATTGCGGCTTCTGTTTAGTCGAGGATGGTCTAAAGGTTATGGCTACAAAAGAGTCAATAAAATACCTTTTAGCATTCAGAAAACGAGTAAACAAAAAATAATGGATTTGATCGAAGCCGAAGAAGTTGAAATAAAGAACGCCAAGATAGAAATTCCCAAAGCAGAAAATGCAATAAGTTCACATAAGCCGTTGGCGAATTATGAACAAACCGAAGATTATTCCATAGATCGAGCAAAGGATTTATATATAAATGGGATTAAGGCACAGGGAAGCCGAAATAATTCAATGTTCTTGGTTGGTTTATATTTGAAATATCAGGGGCTAACCGAAGAGGAATGTAAAAACGAACTGTATGAATGGATGGATAGACAAAATCCAGATATGTATTCAACACCGCTTCAGCAGTGTTACAAGGAAATTGAAGCAACGGTTAAAAATATGTATGAAAAGAATTATAATTTGGCGGCAAGTAAAAAGGATTTGACAGTTACATATGATGAAATGCGCTGGATCATTGAAAAATGTCCAGAAAAGAACCAGAAGTTAATTATTTATGCGATGTTAGTTCATTCTAAACGTTATGCGAACGCGCAAGGCGTTTTTTATTTTCCCTATAAAGATATTGAGGCGGCGACAGGGTTATATGACCAAGCAATTCGGCATCAAATTAATAAGTTGACTGATCTTGGCATAATTGAAATTATTGAGCGTAACCGCAAACCTAAAGGAAAAGGATTAGAAAAGAAACCACCTAATTTGTATCGCTTGAATATTGAATCTGACATATCGAATGAATATACAGATAGCAATAAAGTATTTAAAACTCAAGAAATGAATAATATGAGCAGGTGTTTGAAATTCTATTTTTCTGAAAAAGAGTTGAAAAAGTTGTTGCCTAGACGACAATATGAAATTTTGGTTGGCTAGTTTTAGTACTTTACATATCCATGATGCCTTATATGTAGCTGTTCGGCGTGAAGGGTGGATTCAAGGGTTACTAAAGTAATAAATAATGTATTAATAGTGATTTCGTACAAAATAATTTTTACAAAGGAGAGAAAAACCATAAATGAATGATCAGAACTTTGAAAGAGAAACTACAATCGCAATGAACTTTAATATAAAGTCCTTGAAGGACAACTTTGCAGCGTTTATTGAGAAAGATAAGCCTAAAACAAAAGAACAATGGGAGCAAGTCATTGAGGATGCAATTAACAGCGCGCATGAAGAAGCGTGGACTGTTTTTAGATATGATGAGCGAGTAGGGGAATATGTATTTGTTAATCTGACAACGGGGCTGATGAAATATGAATGCATGATGGACAACGAAGCTTTACCAAAACTATTTGATCGTCAAATAAAATGGATTGATATAAAAAGAAAGAAAAGGGGGCGTAAGTAAATGAACATATATGAAGCGTTGCGGCAAGTTCCGCATAAGAAGCGACTTTATTTTTGCTGGAAGCACGGTATCAATTGGGATCAAACAAAACCGTCCAAAACCGAAGAAGAATTTTTAAAGTCCATCGGAAATCAAACATTGAACGGGTTCCTAAAATGGGAGAAGACTGAGGACTACCGCAGGTTAACAGCGATTTATCTGGATATGCGATTTGACAACGATTTAGAGGAAATTTATGAATCTCTGTCCAAAAAAGCACGAGAAGGAGACGAAAAAAGCATTAAACTGTTGTTACAACTTGGCAAGGACATTAAAGAATATGCCAAAGACGCCGCGAAAGAGTTTGAAGCGGCAGATGATGATGAAGACGATGATTTGCAACTGTGAGCAGCCTAAACGGTTGCTCCTTTCTTTTGGGAAGGTGATTAAATGGCGAGATTAGCAATGACGAAGAAGCAGAAGCTGCAAAAAGTACTGACTGATTTTCCTTTGTTCTGCAAAATTTTATCAAGATCGTCGATAATGACGGAAATCTTATTCCTTTTGTGCTCAACGAGCAACAGCAGTATTTTATTAGTAACGCTAGTAAGTACAACATAATTCTCAAACCGCGCCAGCTTGGTTTTACGGTTATGAGCCTCGCGTATTGTTTATGGATGGCGTTGACGAATCCAAATACGAATTATCTTATTGTAAGTTACAAGGGGGAGAGCGCGAAGGATTTGTTTGAAAAAATTAAAAAGATGAATCGGAATATACCACGGGAAAAATACCCCGATACGTTTCCAGATTTGAGACGGGAGAATCGAGACGAAATAGTATTTACTAACGGAAGCCGAATTGTCAGCACAACCACAGGAACGAAGGACCTGGGACGCGGTATGACATTAATGTACATTCTTTTGTCTGAAGCGGCTTTTTATCACGATTTAAATACCGTTTTGTTGTCGTTGGAACCAGCACTCATGAAAACGGAGCGTTCTAGGATCGTCTTGGAGACAACTGCCAACGGTTTTAATGATTTTCAGGTAATGTATAACCGCGCTTCAAAAGGCCAGAGTAAGTATAAGGCGTTTTTCTTTCCTTTCTACTCTTCAGCTTACGAGAAGCAATTTGCTTTTGACATAAAAGAAGCTGTGACTTGGTATAAATCGAAAAACAGAGGGCTACGATTAAGCGCCAAAGATTTGATCGATAAAGAACAAAAGCAATTGTATGAAGCGGGTTGCAGTCTGAATATGTTGATGTGGCGCGAGTATGTATTACAAGACAAAAGTAAAAATCAGTTTTATCAGGAGTATCCGGCAACAGACATCCAAGCCTTTATCAATACAGGGCAGTCCGTTTTTGACCAAACTAAAGTTGCGGAGCAAATTAATTGCGTTACGCCTCCAATATTAAAACATGAACTTTTTGATTTGCCCGATACATTAAAGCGGTACATAGGTAGCGGGCTTGAAATTTACTTTTTACCAAAACCGCGAATGCGAATGTTTGCAGGGATCGACGTAGCAAGCGGAAATGGGAATGACTACTCGACAATCAGCATATTCGGAGCAGATGGTCAGCAGTATGCTTCTTTTTACCGTAATGACATTCCGGTTTATAAATTCGCTGAAATAGTCCGAGAGATCGGGCTGTTTTTTAATTATGCGTATTTATGTGTAGAACGGAATGGTTATGGTACTGGGCTATTGGAGCGTTTGCGCGAATGTGAAAGTTCGTATCTTAACATCTACAAAATGAAGCATTTCGATAAAGGAAAAGAGCGTTTGCGGCTTGGTTGGAACAATAACGCAGTAACAAAACAGCAAGCAGTTTTAAATGCGAAAGAGATGTTTGAATGTGATTTGGTTAATATCAATTGCAGAGAGACGTTGAAGCAGATGCAAACGTTCGTTGACAAGGAAGGTAAATTAGAGAATAAGAGCAAGTCGCTGCATGATGACTTAGTTATTAGTTTTATCCTAGCGATTGTAGCGATGAAGTCAAACAAATATTACGTGGAGGTTTAATATAGATGAAAACGGAATGGTTTATTGAGGAAATTAATAAGCCTTATCATTGGCAACGGGTAAATGAAATTTTGAACATTAAAGAGTATTTGAGCGGAAAGCATAAGATTTTGAATAAACCGAGTTATCAGTATAACGGCAGGACATATGAGCCGAGAAAGATAGTGCTTCAGTATGCTAAAGTTATTTTAGATTATGGTATTGGCTATGTTATTAGCAATCCGATCACTCTAACGGGTGACAAAAAGGTTACGGATGAGTACAAGCGGGTTTACAAACGGGGGAAATACAATTCTGTTGATTATGACGTTATGGATAAGATGAGCAAATACGGCTTTGTTGCTGAATACGTCTATTTAGATAGTGACAAACAGATTAAATCAAAAGTTATTGATCCTGCTGATTGCTACCCTGTCTTTGACGTTCGGGGGGATTATGTTTCATTGATTGAGAGTTGGACAGTTGACAATGTGACATACTATAATATTTATTTTCCTGAGAGAGTGGAGCAATGGACAGACGAAGACGGTGATTTGCGGAAGATCGGAGAGTTTAATAATTTAGGCGGTTTGCCTATATTGTATAGAAATCAAAGTGAGATTGATGTATTAGGAGGATCAGATTTGCTGGATATTTTGCCGATTTTAGACAATATGGAGGATTTGATTAGCAAGGCTACGGATGCATACTACCATCACACTACGGGCATTGCGGTTATGAAGGGACAACAATTAAAAGGTGATGGTTTGCCTAAAGATTTAGTCAGCGGTGGTATTGTAATTGACCATGACGCTGATTTTTTCTTCGCTCAAAACAAGTTTGACCATCAAGCGTTTGAAGCGTTGTACAAGACATTAACGAGTGCGTTGCTTGATATTGGACATGTTCCGGCGGTTAGCATGAGCAAAACAGACATAAGCAATCTATCAGAGGTAAGCATTAGATTGTTGTTTAACTTAGCAGACATGAAGGGAGCGCAGAATGCTAAGTTCTTAAGGGAAGGCATAGAGCAACGATTTGATAAGATCAGGCGATTGCTTGAATATAAGAATGTTACTTTTACCGATGACGAATACGATACGCTTGGGATCGTGTTTCACTTTGCAAGGCCATCGAATGACAAGGAGATCGTCGATAATATTACAGCATTGAGAGCGGCTAATCTGATCAGCGTTGAAAGTGCAATCGAAAGGAGTCCATATGTGACCGATGTTCAGGGTGAATTGGATAAGATTGCAGGAGATGGTAAAGTAATACGGCGACAATTCGATAAACAGACATGACGAGTTGCGAAAATATATTTTATTTAAAGCTTTAAGGCGATGAAGTATATGTCCCGCAACTCGCACCTGTTAAAATATGATTTAGTATCAGATACTAATACAAGGTACTAGTTAATGAAATAGCAATCAAAATAACTTTAAAGCATTAATGTTTTAAATAAATAAAGTGCGAATAGCTTCTGTAGGTTTGTAGTCATTCCAGAGCACTATCTAGTGAAGATGGTGTGTTGAAAACCGATAAATTGCGTATTAGTCGGCTTGAATATTGACGAATTTGGCAGATATTAGGTATCATTATAGGGTCATTTGTACTATTTGCAGTAGTTCGCATGGTTCAATAGGCTTACAAGGAGGGCAAGGAGCGGGTTGATACCCCTTATTTTGAATGAGCAGGTTAAGCATGTTGCATTGCACATGAACGGAAAATATAAGTGTAAGGAGGATGTTTTGTTGTTGAAAAGGTTGCTTACTACGTTACTGGTTCTAGCTTTGATTACAGGATGTACTGATTCAAAATTGTATAAAGAAAGTATTTCTAGCGGCGATCAATACATAAAGGAAGGTAAATATAAAGAGGCGATTGATTCATATAAAACTGCCTTGTCTGAAAAAGAGAATAGTAAAGAAACTCAACGGAAATTAGAATTAGCGCAAAAAAGTATGACTTATACGTGTTTTTAAGAGTAGAGAAGAAGATTGGAAATTGATTCTTGAAAAACATCTTGTGGAATTTGCTACTTCTCTAAATATAACTACCAAAAGAACAGCCCATCAAAATTTGGGTGATACTATAGCAAAAATTAAGAACCAAAAAGTAGATTTTGAAGCTGATGTAGTTGATTATAACAATGAGTTTATATCATGGTTGGAAGAAATTTTAAAGAATCAGGAAAAATATCTGAATGCATTTGAAGTTATAGATATTGAAAATATGCGAGTTGCTGTAAGTGAACAAAAAAAATATTTGATAAAATTACAGAGTTAAAACAGGAAGAATCAGACCTAAAATATAAATATTTAGAAGAATTAGTAAAAAAGGAAATGATAATCATGCAAATAGCTATAATCAAGCCATTTTGAATTCAGTAGAATTTCCAGAACCATATGTGAAGGCAGTAAAAAATATTGAATCTGCTGATTTTGATACTGCTATTAAATACTTGGATTTAACGATTTCCGATTTCAAAGACTCGCAGTTTTTCCATCAGGCTTTGATATTAAAAAGTATCTTATATCGAGCCAAGTTACAATCATATATTAATATTAATGAAAATTAATAAGAGGAGCAGAAAAAGGAAATGTTTTTTATTCAAAAAATGAATTCAAAATGAAATAACTAGA
>NZ_BOVJ01000212.1 GCF_018403665.1 Paenibacillus cisolokensis | reverse complement strand
CCTTGGAGGCAGCGAGGAAAATCATCTCGGAGTTCGCCACGGGGCCAGCGAGGAAAGCTGTCTCGGAGTTCGCCTCGGGGCCAGTGAGGAAGGCTGTCCCTTGGATCGCCTCGGGGCCAGTGAGGAAGGCTGTCCCTTGGATCGCCTCCGGGCTAGCGAGGAAAGTCGTCCCGGAGGTCACCTCGGGGCCAGCAAGGCCGAAACGGCCCTATCCAATATCGGACCCGGGCGGCTTTACGAGAGAGGAGGGATGTCATTGATGGATGCCGCGTTTTGGATCGCGGCGTTAAGGTGGACGCTGTTCGCGGCCGCGACCGTGTGCGCCTGCTATCTGTTCGGGGCCGCCGTCGCCCGGCGGATCGGGTATATGCGCCTCGGCAGGCCGCCTTTCGCGGGAGAGGGCCGGGGCAAGAGCAGCGCCGAACGGTTGACCCCGGCGGCAAACCCCGGCGGGCGAGCCGGCAGCCCCGAAGTCCGCAGCGGCGACTTTGCGGAAGACACCGGCGGCAACGATAGCGGTGTCCCCGGCGGAGGCGGCGTCCGGGACCGGGCTGGCGGCCGCGGCGCGGTCCGGCCCGGAGCCCTAAGCGGCGGCCATGCCGGTCTGCGGGCGGCCGGTGACTGGCTCATGCAGACGTTCGGCCATCGCAAGCTGCTCAAGGATGTTCGCAGCGGCCTGATGCATGCGGTCATGTTTTACGGTTTCATCGTGCTGCAATTCGGCGCGCTTGATCTGATCTGGAAAGGGCTGGCGGGCCGCCCGCTCCCTTATCCCGCCTACGACGCATTCACCCTGGTCCAGGAAGTGACGGCGACGGCCGTGCTGGCGGCCGTCCTGTACGCCGCGTACCGGCGGTACGTCGAACGGCTGCCGCGGCTGAAGCGGGGATGGAAGCCGTCATACGTCGTCTGGTTCATCGGCTCGCTCATGGCGACGGTGCTGCTCGCGCCGGCATTCGAACGGATTGCCGAAGCCGGAACCGGTCTGCCGCCCGCCGGCTATGCGCCCGTATCGTCCGCCCTTGCCGACCTGTTCGCGACGATCGGTCTGGGACCGCCTGCCGCCGCCGCGCTGCATGAGCTGTTCTGGTGGCTGCATCTGCTCGTGCTGTACTCGTTTTTGGTCTACATCCCGCAATCGAAACATTTTCATCTGATTACCGCTCCGGTCAATCTTTGGCTGAAACGCCGGACTCCGCCGGGAAGACTCGCTCCGCTCGATTTGGAGGATGAATCGGCCGAGTCGTTCGGAGTGGGGGAGATCGGCGATTTTACCCGCAAGCAACTGCTCGATTTGTACGCCTGCGTGGAGTGCGGGCGCTGCACCAATGTATGCCCGGCATCGTCCACCGGCAAGCTGCTGTCGCCGATGCATCTGATCACCAAGCTGCGCGACCATTTGAACGAGCGGGGGGCGGCCGTAACCGGCAAGTCCCCTTGGGTACCGGAATGGCTGTTTGCGAGCGGACGGCGCTTCGATAGTGGGAACGGAGCCCACATGATGGCGGCGGTCAAACCGCATTGGGCGGAGTTGGGGACTCGGGGCGGAACGGCGATCGCGCCGACGATGGCGGCCCAGTTGCAAGGCTGGACCAAGGCAGACCGGCAGCCGGACGAAGTGGAACTGGTCGGGGGCGTCATGACGCCGGACGAAATTTGGGCCTGCACCACCTGCCGCAGCTGCGAGGAGCAATGTCCTGTCGGCAATGAGCATGTGGATAAAATCGTCGACCTGCGGCGGCATCTCGTGCTGATGCAGGGTACGCTGCCGGCCGACGGGCAGCGGGCATTGCAAAATATCGAGCGGCAGGGTAATCCGTGGGGGCTGCCGCGCGCCGAACGAAGCGGCTGGATGGCCGAATGCGAACGGCGAACCGGCGTTACCGTTCCGTCCGTGCAGGAGCTGCACCGCCGCGGCGAACGGCCGGAAATCGTGCTGTGGGCAGGATCGATGGGCGCTTACGACAACCGGAGCCGCCGCGTGCTGTTCGATCTTGTCCGGCTGCTTGATGCGGCCGGGGTCCGCTTCGCTTCGCTCGGGTCGGAAGAGCGGAATTCGGGGGATACGGCGCGGCGGCTCGGCAACGAACTGCTGTTTCAGGAGCTTGCCCGCGAGAATATCGCCATTTTGAAAAATACGGCATCACCCGCATCGTGACCGCTTGCCCGCATACGTACAATACGTTCCGGAACGAATATCCGGATTTCGGTCTGCCGTCCGGCGTGCGGGTGGAGCATCATACCGAAATGCTGGCGAATCTTGTGGCTGAAGGAAAGCTGAAGCCCGTTCATCCGGTCAGGGAGACGGTCGCGTATCACGATTCCTGCTATTTGGGGAGGTATAACGGCATTTATGATCCTCCGCGCGCCATCATCCGCTCCATTCCGGGCATTGCGCTCAAGGAGATGGAGCGTTCCCGGGAGCGGGGGATGTGCTGCGGAGCAGGCGGAGGCTTGATGTGGATGGAGGAGAAGGGAGGCGTCCGGGTGAACGAGGCGCGAGCGGCCCAGGCGCTTGCCGTCGGACCTACCGTCATCGGCTCCGCATGTCCGTATTGCCTGACGATGATGGAAGACGGCATCAAGCTGCTGGAGGCGGAGGAAACGGTCAAGGCGCGGGATGCCGCGGAGCTGCTCGCGGCCGCCGTCTTCGGCGAACCGTTGGCCGGCTAGCCGGAAGCAGGCGAAAGAAGGCGCAGGTAGCAATGTGCCGGATGCCGAACCCGGAATTTAGCCGGATAAACGTTTAAGGAGGTTGAATATTCGTGACGTCAACGCATCGTCCGATTCGGCGGGCGGCGGTTGTCGGATCGGGCGTTATGGGCGCGGCCATCGCCGCCCATCTGGCTAATGCCGGCATGTCCGTCCTGCTGCTCGATATCGTGCCGGATCGTCTGACGCCGGAGGAGGAACGGCGCGGCCTTACGCTCGCCGATCCCGCCGTACGCAGCCGGCTGGCGAGAGACGCGGTGCAGCGGCTGGCCACCGCCCGTCCGGCGCCGCTGTACGATCCTTCCTTTGCGAATCGGATTACAACGGGCAATTTGGCGGACGATCTGGCGGCATTGGCCGATGCCGATTGGATCGTCGAAGCGGTCGTCGAACGGTTGGACGCGAAACGCGCCGTGTTGGCGCAGATCGACGGCGTGAGGCGGGATGATGCCATCGTCAGCACGAACACGTCCGGGCTGTCGGTGGCGGCGCTGGCGGAAGGGAGGTCGGAGACGTTCCGCCGCCATTTTCTCGCCTCGCATTTTTCAATCCGCCGCGTTATATGAAGCTGGTCGAGCTCGTTCCCGGTCCGGACACCGACCCTGCCGCCACCCAGCGGCTGCGCGACGTGTGCGAACGGCGGCTCGGCAAAGGGGTGGTCATCGCGCGAGACACGCCCAATTTCATTGCGAACCGGATCGGTACGTTTGGGATGCTTGCAACATTGGAAGCGATGACCGCATTCGGCCTGACCGTGGAGGAAGCCGATGCGCTGACCGGTCCGGCGATGGGGCGTCCCAAGACGGCGACGTTCCGCATGCTCGATCTGGTCGGGCTCGATACGCTTCTGCATGTGGTCGACAACGTCAGGGAGCGCAGCGAAGACGAGGCCGAACGGGCCGCTTTCACCCGTCCCGCCCTGCTTCAGCGGCTGGTCGACCGGGGCCGTCTCGGCGAGAAGAGCGGCGCCGGGTTTTACCGCAAACGGAAAAGGGCGGACGGCGCGAGCGAAATCGAGACGCTCGATTGGACGACGCTGGAATACAGGCCGAAGCGGGAAGCGGCCTCGCCGGTGATCGAAGCGGCCAAATCGGCGAAAGGTACGGCGGCCAAAGTGAAAGCCTTGCTCAGCGCCGATCCGGGCCATCCGCATGCGAAGTTCGCCTGGACGTCGCTGAAGCGGACGCTGCTGTATGCGGCCGGGCTGGTCGAAGTTATCGCCGACGATATCGGCGATATCGACCGGGCGATGCGCTGGGGCTTCAATTGGGAGCTCGGTCCTTTTGAGTTGTGGGACGCCATCGGAGCGGAGGCAGCCGTTAAACGGATGAAGGCCGAGGGCGACGCGGTGCCGGCATGGGTAACCGAGTGGCTTGCCGCAGGCCATGCCGGCTTTTACCGGGAGGAGGGGGCGGTACGGTACCATTTTTCGCATGGACGCTACAAGGAAGAAGAGGTTCAGCCGGACGAAATCCGGCTCGACAGGCTCAAAGCGGCAGGAAAGACGGTGCTTGGCAATGCGGGCGCCTCGCTTATCGACATCGGGGACGAAGTCGTGTGCCTCGAATTTCATTCGCGCAACAATGCGATCGGAAGCGACATACTGGCCGCCATCCGGGATGGCGTCGCGGAAGTCGAGCGCAATTGGCGCGGGCTTGTGCTGGCGAACGAGGGACGCAACTTCTGCGTCGGCGCCAACCTGATGCTGCTGTTGATGGAAGCCCAAAGCGGGGAATGGGATGAAGTCGAGGAGATCATCCGCTACTTCCAGAACAGCATGCTGCGGCTCAAGCGTCTCGACCGTCCGGTCGTCGCCGCCCCGCACCGGATGACGCTCGGCGGCGGGGTCGAAGCGTGCCTGCCCGCCGACCGGATTGTGTTCTCGCCGGAAACGTATTTCGGACTTGTGGAGACGGGCGTCGGTCTTATTCCGGCAGGCGGCGGGTGCAAGGAGGCGGCCGCGCTGGCGGCTGCCCGCGCCGGAGAAGGTGGGGATTTGCAGACGCATCTGAATGCGCTGTTCGAGACGATCGCGATGGCCCGCACCTCGACGAGCGGACACGAGGCGTTTCGTCTCGGTCTGACGCGGCCGGGGGATGCCGTGGCGGTCCGCCATGACGGCCGCATTGCGGAAGCGAAGCGGGCGGTGCTGGAGCTGGATCGGGCGGGATATGAGCCGCCTTCCGCGGATGCGCGCATCCGGGTGGCCGGCCGCGACGGGCGGGCGGTGCTGGACACGGCCGTTCACTCCATGCGGCTCGGCGGCTATATCAGCAGCCACGATGCGCTGATCGCCGGCAAGCTGGCGCATGTGCTGACGGGCGGCGATGTGGCTCCGGGCGCCGAGGTGAGCGAGGCGTATTTGCTCGACCTCGAATGCGAAGCGTTCCTCAGCCTGTGCGGTGAACCGCTGACGCAGGAGAGAATGCGCCATATGCTGGCGACCGGAAAGCCGCTGCGAAACTGACAGATGCGCCGGCAGTTTTGCGCGGGCGTCTGCGCGAGACCGGGGCCGCGGCCGCGTGGATAGGGCCCTGCAGGTGCGCAAGCAGCGCTCCGGCCGGTCGCCCGCACGGGAATAGGGCCCTGGAGATGCGCAAGCAGCGTCCCGGCCGGTCGCCCGCGCGTGGATAGGGCCCTGCAGGTGCGCAAGCAGCGCCCCGG
>NZ_BOVJ01000211.1 GCF_018403665.1 Paenibacillus cisolokensis | reverse complement strand
CGGTGGAATAAAAACCAGCGCCCCCGCCTACGCTTGGGCTATGTTCGCCAAGGTGTCAGAACATTCAAACACTATGCGTTCACGCAACCACTTCTGGATATATCTACTACGTTACACAAACTTCTTGACACTACCTGATCATGCAGAACTCGATAAACTTCCGGATTCTTTTTTAATATTTCAGCGACAAAATGTTCGGAAAGATGCCATTCCTTCGGGAAAATTTTATAATCTAACGCAAGCATATTTGAAACGTCTGGGATCTTTCCGTACTCAATTTTCATGCAGTCTCCTCCATAGCAGCCTATCGTATTTATCCTATTTTGTATATATGAGCTTTTCCGTTTAAATGTGCAATACCATTCAGTCGTAAGCGACGATCATATCGTGTGGCGCAAATAGGTCTGTCAGTTCTTCATGAAGCAGATGAGCATTATGGGAAAAATGGGTAACGGCTATCAATCCTTCCGGTTTCAGCACCCCGAGATCTGTAAACCGTTCTTTCGTTCGAAGCGCCGCATCCACATTCATATGGCTTCGAGAATGGCGATGCCCTGATGTGCATTCTAGAATCGCCAAATCCAGCTTTTTACCATGGAGCCATTCCCACGTCCGATCCGGAAACCAACCGCTGTCATGGCCATACAGGATCGTCTTGCCGTTTTTCTCGATATAGTAGAGAAGGCAAGTTTCAAGCGGGTCATGGCTGGCGGGCAACGGAACGATCGTGGCGGTCTGCATCTCCGTGCGTTGAAAAGGCTCTACGCGATGCAGGTTAAACTTACTGCTGCCGGCTCCTAGTACCTGACTGCATTTGTGGATCGAAAGATCGTTACCGTAGATCTGGATGGCGTGTTCCGCCGACTGGGCGAAGCCCGGTGATCTCGCAACCAAATCCTCGGCATATAAATGATCGGAATGAGAGTGTGTGAGAATCAGGTCTTTGATATTTTCCAGATCGATCCGGTCGCGCAGCATATGCAAATAAGTGTCCGGGGGAAAATCGATTTTCAATTCATCGTCGACGATGACGGAAGTGCGGGTACGAATATTTTTCCGCCAAGCTGTTTGGCTCTCGCACAGAACTCACACCGGCAAAACAAGGAGGGAATCCCTTCAAAAGCGGCTGTCCCCAAAAATGAACTTTCACAATTTCACCTCCTTCCATGACTCCACTTTAAAGATATGCGTGCAGCAAACGTTCTTTGAGCAACCCCATCAACAAACCGGAAGAAATTTCGGCAACCGTCCAGCCCGATTCGATCGCCCAAGGCCCCCAGCCGGTATCCGCCGGGGAACCGAAAACTTCGTGAAGGTTCACGTCGAACGCTCTGGCCCAAGCTCCGTCGATCATCGGGTTGTCGCTTATCAGCTGAGCGGAAATTAAGAAAGCGGCGTGCTCCTCCCACCATTTCCAGAATCGCTCGTCCTTCGTCACGAAGTACGCCTGCATAAACCCGACGGGCAGCCAATTGTTCGAGTAGAGCAGATCGGCCACCTGATCGCCGTTGCGGGCGAGCAGCGCGCTTTCCCCTTGTCCCATTCCGCCCCGCATCGCCGCCTTGTAGCCTTCGTCCCATTCCAGGTAAGCGCCCGAGCGGTGTTTGAACGATTGCAAATCCTCCGCAACCCGGTACAGCCACCGCCGATGCTCCGGCTCTCCGGTAACCCAGTACATCCAGGCGAGCGGCAGGATAAGCCGGCAGCATTCCTGCGTCTGGCTCTGCTCCCGGGCGGTTTCGGGATAGACGCTCATGATCGTCTCCATCCCCCGGACGCCGGTCTCGAGAAACGTCCGTTCCCCGGTCAGCTTGTAAGCCAGAAACAAGGCGGCCCCATAATAAGCATTGTAATGGGCGGACGGCAAGCGGCCCGGTTCGTTCTGCAGCGCCCGGATCCGCTCCTCAGTCAATGATATGTTATCGGTGCGGAACACCCGCGTCCCATCCGTTCCCGTCGTTCTTACCAAAAACCGCAGAGCAGCGGACGTCTCGTCCAAGCGATACCGGGAGCCCGTATACAGGCACTTCAGCATATGTGGAATTAGGGCGCGCGCGACGTCGTCCTGATAACAAATGCCCCACGCCTCCTCCGACCACCGCATCATGCCGTACAAGCTGCCGGGCTCCTTGTTCAAAAATAGTCGAACACGTAGTCGTGCAGCCGCTCGGAGATGAGCAGATCCCGTTCCTCCCCCGCACGCAAATAGTTCAGAAAATACGGAAGTGCGGCCTCTCCAATGCAATCGACGCGGCGAATCGTGCTGACCCGCTGAGCGCCGTCCGGCATGATCTCCGTCCCCATTCCTTCCCATACGCCGCTTCGCCCTTCATCACGCAGTACCCCGGAACGCTCGAACCATGCGAGCGCCCGGCCCACGCTTCGCAAGATCCGATCCTCCAAAGGCTCCGGGCCGCCCGGAGCCGCATTCGAGTAAGCGAATTCCATATGCGACAGGTCGATATCCGTCTGAAACAGCCAGCCCAGCACATACGCGACCAGCTTCGCAAACTTCCGTTTCGGAGCGAAACGGGCTTTGCGGAAATGACTCATCCGGAACGAGCAGATCAGCAGCCGGTCCGGCTCCTCGAACCATAGCGCCCGTTCGGAAATCCGGCTCAGCAGCTCGTCCGTTACCTCTATCGTATCATGCGTATGCAATGAAGTGTACATGAGGATCGGACGCCGATGCGAGCAAGCGGCCTCGTGCGGCTTTATCCGCATCCCGCACTGATCGTCCAAGACGTCCCCAAGCGTCAGTCCATCAATTGCGATTTCGTCCGAACAAAACACCAGCCGTTCGAACCGCGTGCTCTCGGGGGGCGAAGCGTAGACGCGGCCTATGCTGGCCACATATTCTGCAAACACCCGTTTGCCTTTCCGGATTTCGTTCTCGATGATCACCCGCTCTTCCGGAGACAGAAGGAGCGGTTTATCCGAGGCGCCTCCCAATAAGGCGATCGCTTCGAAGCGCCCCAGATCCGCGCCGGACAGTTCCCCAGGCTTCAAAACCGTTACGGTTGGGTCGCAGGCGAGCATCAGCTCCGACAAGTCGCTCTTGTCCGCAGCAATGACTGCGGTTTTCCCTTTGTGCACCACTCGGCCTCCTTTCGCCGGACTTTTGGTTTCTTGCCGGTCATTTCAAGCCGGTGATGGAAATGCCCTCGATAAATTTTTTCTGAACGAAAAAGTAAAGGATGACGATCGGTAGTGTAAATAAGGTCGAAGCGGCCATCAATTGGCCCCAAGCGACGTTGTTCTCGCGAATATACTGCTTCAGCCCGATGGATAACGTCCATTTGTCGGGGTCGTTCAAATAAATTAAAGGGCCTTGGAAGTCTCCCCACGCGCCCAGGAACGTAAACAACCCTACCGTCAATACCGCCGGCTTCGACAGTGGAAGCATGATTTGGGCGTAGATCCGGAATTCGGAGGCTCCGTCGATCTTGGCCGACTCGGTCAGCTCGTGGGGAATGCCCATAAAAATTGCCTCATCAAAAAAATGTAATACGCAATCCCCGT
>NZ_BOVJ01000210.1 GCF_018403665.1 Paenibacillus cisolokensis | reverse complement strand
CGCCCCCTCCTACTCGATTTTACGAGCCGGTCGAGCGATAATGGCGGACGCCGATCCGCCAGACGAGCAGGCAGGGCAGGAGGAACAGGAAGCCGGCGAGCGGGGCGGCTGCGTACCAGTGGCCGCCGCTTCCGGTTTTATCCAGAATGTACAAGAGCGGCAAATAGTTGACGGTGCCGAAAGGGATGACGAACGTGAAGAAGCGGGTCACCCATTTCTGGTAGATGTTCAGCGGATATTGGGCCATCTCCCGGCCGCCGTCCGTAAAGATGTTCGCCACTTCCAGCCCTTGCACGGTCCAGAAGCACATCGCGGCCGCCAGCATGAAGATGCCGGTGAAGATGGCGACGCCGCTCGCCACCATGAACAGCAGCGTGACGATTTTCAGAAAGGTCCATTCGATCGGCAAATTCCAGACGGCCCAGACGAGTACGACCAGGCTTTGCAGCAGACGTCCGAATCGCGTAAACTCGAACTTCGAGCCGAGCACCTGGACGATCGTGCCGCGCGGCCGCACCAGCACCCGGTCGAAGTCGCCGCTTGCGATCAAGCTCGAGAAGGCGTCAAACCCGCGGGCGAAACATTCGCTGATGCTGAACGCCATATGAATGACGGCAAAGCATAGCGCCGCTTCGAAAAATGCCATCCTTTAAGCTGACCGAACCGTTCGAAAAGCAAATAGACGCCGGCAAAAATCGAGAACGGCACAAGGAGCTGGCCGAGCGTCATGAGCCAGAACGAGGCGCGGTACTGCATTTGCGATTTGAACACGATCATTAAATATTTCACGTAGAGCCTCATCTCTTCACCCTCCCTGAACGACGACTCTTCGCAGCGCCCGGTTCATCGCCGCGCGTCCGACGAGAATGAGGAAGGCAAGCCAAAGAAGCTGGCTGACGATGCCGGCCAATGCGGCTTCCTTCGGGATATGCCCGGAATAGACCCGGAACGGAAAGTCGGCGGACAGATGAAAAGGAAACAGCCGGACGATATCCTGCAGCCAATCCGGCATCAACGGAATCGGGATGATCGATCCGCTCAAAAACTCGCCGGCGACGCTGAAAATAAGCAGCGACCCGACCGGAGACATCGTGACGAACACCGATATGTAAATGAGCATCGAGACGGAAACGAGCACGAACAGCCCGATAACCAGCGTAACGAGAAACAGGACGAGCGTGGCCGGATCCGGCGGAAGCGACAATCGGTAAGAACGGGGAAGGAAGAACGCGATGCCGAGAATGGGCAGACTGCGCAGAAGCGCGGACGAGACGCGTTGCGCCAGCAGCTTGGCATACCAGAAATTGTAGATGCCGCTCGGCCTGCACAGCTCGTAAGCGATGTTGCCGCTTGTAATGAGCTGGAACAGCTCGTTGTCGCGAAACCAGAGCATGATGAAAGCGAGAAAAGCCTGCTGCAGCCAGACGTATGTCGTCAGCTGGGGAAGCGAGATCGGCTGCGTGCCTTCGGCGTGGCTGTAGAACGCCTGAAACACCATAATGATAAGGAAGCCCCAGAAAAATTGGGTCGCCACACCGGCCAGCGCCGCCGCCCGGTACTGCAGGCCGTTGTAGAAACGGAGCTTGAAGACGGAAATGTACATTTTCATGAGATTTGATACTCCTTGTACAACTGGACGATGATATCCTCGATCGGCTGCGTATCGATCGCGACGTCGAGCAGATCGACCTGTTCCGCCAGCCGAGTCAGCGCTTCGGACATCATGACCTGTTCCGTATCCACGCTCAGCACCGCCCGCTCCGGCGTCCACGACACGATCGAAACACCGGGAATCGCCAGCGGCTCCTGCCGCTCCATGTAATCGGCCGTAATCGTCTTGCGCGTGCCGAACCTGCTTCTCAGCTCCTGCAGGCTGCCGTCGTACAGCAGGCTTCCTTTGCCGATCAGCAGAATGCGCCGGGCGAGCGCTTCGATGTCGTTCATATCGTGCGTCGTCAAAATGATCGTGACGCCTTTTTCCTTGTTGATGGTCCGGATAAATTGGCGGACGGCGATTTTCGATACGGCGTCCAGGCCGATCGTCGGTTCGTCGAGGAAGAGGACGCTTGGGCTGTGCAGCAGAGAGGCGGCGATTTCGCAGCGCATGCGCTGGCCGAGGCTGAGCTGGCGGACCGGGGTATTCACGATATGCTTCAAATCGAGCGTTTCCGTCAACAAGTCTAATGTATCGCGATATTCCCTTTCCGGCACATCGTAGATGTCGCGCAACAGTTCGAACGAATCGATAACGGGGACGTCCCACCATAATTGGGAGCGCTGTCCGAACACGACGCCGATGCGCTTGACGTAACGGACGCGGTCGCGCCATGGCGTGTATCCCATGATGGTGCAGGTTCCGCTATCCGGGACGAGGATGCCGCTCATCACTTTGATCGTCGTCGATTTGCCGGCGCCGTTCGGACCGATGTAGCCGACAATTTCGCCGGGCTCGATGGAGAAGGAGATATCGCTTAGCGCATGAACGACCGTATATTCCCTGCGGAACAGCGATTTCAGCGCCTGGCCCATTCCCGCGGAACGCCTGGGAACCTTGAACGATTTGCTGATTCCTTTTACCGTTATCACGGCGGTTATTTCCTCCTGTCTTGTAAAATGAAAGGAAGGAGATATTACCATTGGTCCGGGCAACCTGTCAATCCCCGATTTTGCCGATTGCCGCCACCGGGCGTGCGAGGGAAACGATTGGGCTGTTGACTTTGATTGCAAGATGCAATGACGCCGTATTGGATGCGCTTTCAACGCGAAGTAGAGGGAAATGGAAGAGAGGGCCAAAAGCAATGGACAGGGAAACAGAAGCGGGGGCCAAAAGCAAAGGGCGGCTTCAGGGCGTCTGCCAGCCTGCCGATGCCGGCACAGACGACGCGGAAGCCGCACGCATCATTCGGCCGGTCCGCCGCCTGCCATTCCGGACAAGCGGGAACGGGCCTCGTCGGCGATTTCGCGCACAATGCGCGCGGCCGGAGTATCGCGGGTGAGCAGACGCAGCGCTTGACCCGCCCAAAGCGACATATATTGGGCATCGTTCCGCTCGGCCGCCGCTTGTCGAATCGGACCGGTGGCGGTATTCTGGCTCGGGAACGGCAGCGGCTCCAGACCCGACTGTTCCGCCGCCTCGATGAAGCGATTGCGAAGACCACGGGCCGGACGGCCGGAAAACCAGCGGGTAATGACCGTGTCGTCCTCGGATGCCGCCAACAGCGCTTCCTTGTATGCGGGATGGGCGCCCGATTCGGCCGCTGTCAGAAAGCGCGTTCCGAGCTGAACGCCTTGCGCGCCGAGCAGCAGCGCGGCCGCGAGGCCGCGGCCGTCCATGACGCGCCGCGGCGACGACCGGCGCCTTGACCCGGTCGGCGATCTGCGGCACGAGCGAGAACGTGCCGACAAGCGCGCCGTACGGGCGCCGGCTCGTATCGAACGTGCCCCGATGGCCTCCGGCGTCGCTGCCTTGGGCGACGAGAATATCGCTGCCCGCCGCTTCGGCGGTCAGCGCTTCCTCGACCGTCGTCAC
>NZ_BOVJ01000209.1 GCF_018403665.1 Paenibacillus cisolokensis | reverse complement strand
CACACTGACTTGACACTGACAGTCGTTCCTTCCGCACTTGACGAACGGCCCAAATCGAAATATAATCTAATCACTTACGAAACATTAGTAGCTCAATATTTGTTAAGCACAATAAAAAGGAGATGAGACCAGTGGCAGATTTGAAAATTGGCATTATTTTGGGCAGCACCCGCCAGGGACGCGTCAGCCCCCAGGTTGGCGAATGGGTGAAAGGAATTGCCGATCAACGCGGCGACGCGGATTATGAAATCGTCGATATCGCCGATTACAAGCTTCCTTTACTGGGAGAAACCGACGGCCAGGAACCGGGAATCAAGGCCTGGTCCGAGAAGCTGAAAAGTCTCGACGGGTTCGTCTTTATCGTGCAGGAGTACAACCACAGCATCACCGCCGCGCTGAAAAATGCGCTGGACCTGGCCCGCGAAGAATGGAACAACAAGGCGGCAGGCATCGTCAGCTACGGTTCGACTGGCGGAGCCCGCGCGGCCGAGCATCTGCGCGGCATTCTGGGCGAGCTGAAGGTGGCGGACGTCCGGACGCATCCGACGCTGTCGCTGTTTACCGATTTCGAAAATTTCTCCACGTTCAAGCCGGCGGCGCTTCATACCGACAACGTGAACACGATGCTGAGCGAAGTCGTCGCCTGGAGCAAAGCTCTCAAAACGTTGCGTTAACCGCGCCGCGGCGCGGCTCCATAAGGCTGTCCACAACCTGCGACCGGATTCCTTCGGGAATTTGCGCCGCAGGTTTTTTCGTGTTCGCTGCCATATCTTCATTAATGTTGATTTTGATAATCATTATCAATATAATGAATACAATTTCCCGTTACGGTGGTGCTTTGAAACGATGTTGGACAAAGTCGAAAGCGATGGCCGAGGAATCAAGCTGGACCAATACATGTATAGATTGCGTTCCGTCGAATACGTGCAAGGCATTTCGGGCGAGCGGTTGGATCAACGGCTTGCATCCGCTTATTCGCTTGTCATTGTGACGAATGGACATGTCCGGCTTGAACTGGACCATGTCGAAGCGACGCTGGACGGTCATTCGGTCTATTTGGCCTGCCCGGGCAAACGTTCGGGACAGCAGAATGCAATGCAGATCTGGAAATGTATATCGTCCATTTCGACGTGTACTTGCCCGGCCAGGTCGGGTCAGAATCTGAAAATCTTGGCGGGTTTCAACCGGCAATGGATGTTGAGCTGTTCCCTCGCCAATGCAAGATCGATACCGGCTCCGAGCCGAATCTCCCGGCCATATGCAGAGAACTGTATAGCCGATGGATTCGTCCGAGCAGCAGTGACCGGTTTCGCAGCCAGATCGAATTTCAAAAGCTTTTGCTTCATATCGAGCTTTACCGGATGCAGCAAACAACCGGAACAACTCACGCCATAGTGTCCGCCAAACGATATATCGAAGAGCATTACAGAGAGCCGATCACCGCCGGTTTATTGGCCGGCCAACTGGGATTAAGTCCGAAATACTTTGCCGAACTGTTTCACAAAATGTACGGAAAAAGCGTCACGTCGTATGTGACCGAGTTGAGGCTGCGGGAAGCGAAGCGCCTGATGCTGCATTCCCGTTTCAAACTGCGCGACATCGCGCACAGAGTCGGCTATGCGGACGAATTTTACTTCAGCAGGAAATTCAAGAAGGAGATCGGCGTCTCGCCCACCTCGTACATGAACAGCCGCCGGCGCAAGCTGGTCGCCTATCGGCCCTGGATTATCGGCCATTTGCTGGCATTGAATGTTATGCCGTACGCTGCGCCGCTCCACCCGAAATGGACGGAGAGCTATTACCGGGACTATCGGCATGAAATTCCGATCCATCTGAGCGCTTACCGCTATAATCAGGATTGGCGGATGAACGTCGTCAAGCTGGGGCGGCTTGCGGTCGATCTCATTGTGACGACGGACGATCTCGAGGAGCAGGAGAAGCGGGCCCTCGGGCAAATCGCTCCGCTTCTATGCCTGCCCCGCAAGGAAACGAACTGGCGGGAGCAGCTTCAGTATTTGGCCGCGGAGCTCGGAGAGACGTGGCAGGCCGGGAAGTGGCTGGAGGCGTATGAGCACAAAGCGCGGGATGCGCGCAAGCGGCTTCAGCCCTATGTGGGCGGGAAGACGTTCGTCGGCTTGCGCATGGTCGGCAACCGGCTGTACTTGCATTGCAACGGCGGAATGGCGGACGTTCTCTATCGCGATCTCGGGCTGTCGCCGGCCTGCCGAAGCGAGATGCCGACCTATGACAGGCCGATCGCCGTGGAAGAAATTGACCGGCTGAATGCGGATTATATGCTGATGCTGATTCGCCGTGACAACGACACGTTGGCGCATTGGACGAAGCTGCAGTACGATCCGCAGTGGCAAGCGATAGCGGCGGTGCAGCGCAAGCGTGTCTATGAGCTTCCGTCCGATCCGTGGCGGGAATATTCCGCCCATGCCATGCTGCGGATGCTGGAATACGCCGAACAATTGTTAACCGCCGATCATCCATCACTTATCCGGATTTAATCCATGGATCATGTCCGGCACACTTTTTATACTGTAATAGTGATAATCATTATCAATGACAAGCAATGGTCTGGAGAAAGAAGAGGGAGGCAATTTCGAAAGATGAGAAAACGCAGACTTGGCGCAGCAATCGTATTGGCATTATTTCTGATTCTTCTGGCGGCCTGCGGAGGCGGCAACAGTTCGGACACGAAAGGGGCGGCCGGCGAGACACCTGCGGCTGCGAACGAAAGCAACGAAACGGCGGCGTCTTCGAATGGGAACGGCACGAACAGCGGCGGCGAAGAGGCTTCGGCTTCGACTGGCGGTGAGACGGGCGAACGCACAATAGAATATTTGGGTCAAAGCTATACCGTCCCTGCCCGTGTAGTGCGGATTGTCATTACCGGATCGATGGAGGCGCACGAGGATGCGCTCGTTCTCGACGTTCATCCGGTCGGTGCGGTCACGTACGCGGGCAAATTCCCCGAACGTTTCGCGCCCATTACCGATCAGGCCGAGTCGATCGGCGAGAAGGCGGAACCGAACTTTGAGACGATCCTGAAGCTGCAGCCGGACGTCATTCTGGGCACGACGAAGTTCCCCGAGGAAGTCAAGGAACAATTGAGCAAAATTGCCACGCTCATTCCGGTCTCCCATATCGCCACGGATTGGGAGGCGAATTTGATGCTGCTCGGAGAATTGACAGGCAAGCAGGATTTGGCCAAACAGGTGATCGACAAGTACAAAGCGGAAGTCGAAGCCGCCAAGCCGGCGCTTGTGGAGAAGCTGAAAGGGAAGAAGGTCGTCGCGATTCGGATTCGTTCGGGCCAGTTGTTCATCTATCCGCAGACGGTATTCGTCAACCCGATTCTGTATGGTGACCTCGGTCTGGACGTGCCGGAAGCCGTGGCGGCGGCCAAAGCTCAGGAAGCGATATCGGTCGAACAGCTGGCGGCGATGAACCCGGATTACCTGTTCCTCCAGTTCTCTGAAGATGAGAACAAGGATACGCAGAATGCGCTGCAGGATGTGCTTGACAACCCGATCGTTCAAGCGGTTACGGCGGTTAAAGAAGGCAACGTATTCGTAAACCTCATCGATCCGCTGTCCGAAGGCGGGCCGGCATGGAGCCGGACGGAGTTTTTGAAAGCGATGCTGGAACAACTCGCGAAGTAGGGGGACCGCATGCGTTCCAATCCAGGAGTCAGGCACGCGGCGCTGCTCACAACCGGACTGCTGCTTATCGCTGCGACGTTCGTGCTGTCGGTGCGCTATGGAACGAAATCGATGGATGCCGCAACGGTGTGGGACGCATTGTTTCATTACGATCCGGAGAATATGGATCATCTGATTGTTCGCACTTCGAGAATTCCGCGCGCAATCGGCGCTTTGCTGGTCGGCGCATTCCTCGCGGTCTCGGGTGCGTTGATGCAGGGGATGACGAGAAACGATCTTGCATCCCCTTCCATTATGGGGGTTTCGGACGGCTCGGTATTCGCGATCACGCTGTGCATGATTTGGATGCCGGGCGACTCCGCCATGTCGATGATCGTATGGTCCGTCATCGGATCCGCCTTCGGCGCCTTGCTGGTGTTCGGCGCAGCGCGGCTGCTTCCCGGCGGCATGTCGCCGGTGTCGCTGGCGGTTCTGGGGACGGTCATCGGCATGTTCCTGAACGGCGTATCCCAGGCGTTGTCCACTTACTTTCAGGTATCCCAAAATATCAGCTTCTGGTATAATGCCCGGCTGCATCAGATGGACCCTGCGGTCATTCGGCTGTCGATCCCGTTTGCGGTGGCCGGTCTTGCGATCGCGCTGATGACGTCGCGCCGGATTACGGCGCTGTCCTTCGGCGACGAGACGGCCGCCGGACTCGGCGTCCGTATTCGCTTGATCAAATCGTTGGCCATGCTCAGCGTCATGCTGCTGACCGGCATTTCGGTGGCGATCGCGGGAAAGATCGCTTTTATCGGTCTGATCATTCCCCATATTGCCCGTTTCCTGGTCGGGCAGGACTATCGGCGGATCATTCCGTATGGCGCCTTGCTTGGCGCGTTCTTCCTGGCATGGTGCGATCTGATCAGCCGGTTCGTCAACCATCCGTTCGAAACGCCGGTGGGGGTTGTGACCGCTCTGTTCGGCGTGCCTTATTTCCTCTATTTGATCCGCAAGAGAGGAGGAGGCAGAAGTGGCTAAATCCGTACAGGCAAGACGATTCCGGCTGGTCTTCTTCTCTGCGTGCGCCGCGGCGCTCTGCGGCATGTATGTCAGTTTGACGAACGGCACGTTCGATATTTCCATAGCCGACATCGTCCGGACGCTTCTAAGGATGGACCCGAGCCGGGAACATGATCTCGTCATCTTCGAATTTCGACTGCCCCGCATTCTGATCGGCGCTTTGGTCGGTTTCGCCCTGGGCGTTGCCGGCGCCGCGCTGCAGGGAATGACGCGGAACGCGCTTGCCGATCCCGGCATTCTGGGCATTCATGCGGCAGCCGGCGCGTCGGTTGTGCTCGGCATGTTTCTTTTTCATGGGACGATGAGGTCGCCCGGCTGGCTGACGGTTATGACGATGCCGATGTTCGGCTGGGTCGGGGGAATTGCCGCGGTTGTGTTGCTGTATCTCTTCGCGAGGCGTCATGGCGAACTGGAGCCGCAGCGGCTCATTCTTGTCGGGATCGCGCTCGGTTCGGGTTTCAGCGCCTTGACGCTCTATATTTCGCTGAAGATGAATCCGCAAGATTTCGAGATGGCTACGGTATGGCTCTCGGGCAGCATTTACAGCGCGACCTGGAAGCACGTCGTGACGATTTTGCCATGGCTGCTCATTCTGGTGCCGGTCATTTGGAGAAAGGCGCCGATTCTCGACCTTCTGCAGCTGAACGAAGCGAGCGTCAAAGGATTGGGCGTCCGTACGAAGCGGGAAAGGCAAATTTTGCTGCTGTGCTGCGCCGGGCTGGTCAGCGCATGCGTCACGGTATCCGGCAGCATCGGGTTTGTCGGCCTGATTGCTCCGCACATGGCGAGAAGGCTTATCGGCATTCCTTACAAATATATCGTTCCGGCATGCGGCGCAATCGGAATGGCGCTGGTCGTCGTCGGGGATTTTATCGGCAAGACGGTATTTGCGCCGGCGCAGCTGCCTGTCGGCATCGTGATCTCGATTATCGGCGTTCCTTATTTTATTTATTTGCTGTACCGGTCCAGGAGAAGGTAGGACTTGCAGTCCTCCCATATACGTACCTCTGCCGCCCCCAGCTATGGCTGACGAAGCGGGCTTTGCTTTGCAAAGTCTCAAGGAGAGAGAAGGATGTTCGAAAGGTTCAGGAAAGATGAGGCGGCCGGATTTGAACTGTCAATTTATTTGCCCCATGACTATGGGAAGGTCCGCGAGCGCTACCCCGTTGTGTACGTACAGGACGACGGAAATGTCGTGCGATCGGGCTTTAACTATATCGACCACTTGGTCATGACGAAACGTTTGCCGAAAATGATCTTTGTGGGCGTCAAACCGCACAACCGCAACGATGATTATACGCCCTGGCCGGCCCGGGCGCTGCTTCCGGGGCAACCGGACTTCGGCGGCGGCGCCGGGCATTATCTGAGGGCGCTCGCCGAACAGATCAAGCCGCATGTCGACGCGGCTTATCCGACCGGCCGGAGCCTGAGAACACGGGAATTGCCGGCTGCTCTTTCGGCGGACTTGTCAGCGCCTACGCCTATTACCGGTACCCGGAGCTGTTCGGCAAGATCGCCATGATTTCGGCGTCGTTCTGGTATGAAGGCTTTCTTGCCTTTATGCGCGAGACGCCTGTCCCCGATGGGACGCATTGCATCTACATGTACGTCGGCGAGCTGGAAGGCATCTACAAGCCGAACATTCAGCGCGAAATGGTGGAACGGACGAAAGAGGCCAGCGCTTTGCTGCTTGCCAAAGGCTTTCCGCAGGATCGCCTGAAGTTCGAGACCGATGCGAACGGTACGCATGACGCCTTCTTCTTCACGCAACGATTTATGAATGCGATGCTCTGGCTGTTCGGCCATTAGGAGCAAGACGGCGCAGCGGGTGGAGAGAAAGGGGAGAAATCGTAATGGTCGATAACAACGGCCGTTCCGCTTTCGCCATACCGGGGGCGGAGCAGTGGACGATGACCGGCCGGACCGGCCGCCGCTACCGGATTATGGCCTGGATGCCGGATGCGGCGGTCCCGGAGGCGGGATTTCCGGTCATCTACATGCTGGATGCGAACGCCGCCTTCGGGACGATGGTGGAAACCGTGCGTCTGCTCGGTCAAGGACCTTACCGGGTCGATCCGTCCGTCGTCATCGGCATCGGATATGAAACGGATCGGCCGCTGGATACGCAGGCGCGTTTTTACGATTACACCGTATACGCGGCTGACGACGAATTGCCGCCGCGCAAGGACCGTTCGCCGTGGCCGGCGACGGGCGGGGCGGCGGATTTTTTGCAGTTTATCGAGGAAGAGCTGAAGCCTGGTATCGAACGGTTGTATACGATCGACCGCAGCCGGCAAATGCTGTTCGGACATTCGCTTGGCGGATGGTTTGTGCTGTATGCGCTGTTTCGCCGATGCGACGCTTTTCAGTATTACGTTGCGGGAAGTCCGTCCATCTGGTGGAAGAACGGGTATATCGTCCCTGATGCGGAACGGTTCGCGGAGTCCGGGAAGCAAGCGGATTGGCGGGCGTCGCTATTGATCGGGGTCGGCAGCCTGGAAAAGCCGCATATGGTGCGCGATGCCCGGCAAATGTACGAGCGTCTGCTCGCGGCGGATATTCCCGGCTTCGCCGTTCAGTACCGCTGCTACGAAGACGAGGGTCATTTGTCCGTGGTGGCGCCTTTGATCGGGCGGGCGGTTCGTTTTCTTGACCCGAATCATGATAATCGTCCCAAGTCATGACGCCGGCCGATGCGTGCGCGAAAGAACGGGGCGTCCCGTCCGCTAGAAAGAACGGCTCCCCTTTATAGCAGACAGGCTAAATGCTAGAACCTGTTGCTGTAAGGGGGGATTTTTTTATGCCTAAAGGGAACGCAAGAATTTTTGGACAGTTATTCAATTCCACGCATATTATATATCGTATGATATATAATTGAAGCAACTAGAAAGGGGGAGAATGGGAGGCATGTTGAGTAAAGAGCTTGTAAGGCAACAGATCGAGGAAAAGCTGAAGAGGAAAGTGGCATCGGATCCGAAGCTCCATCAAGTACATATGCTCATACATTCGGACAAGCTAAATATCCATTGGCCTATGGCCGCTGGAAAAACGGATGAGGCACCGGTTAATCCGCACCAGCCTTTTCACACGGCAAGTGTTGGTAAAACGTTTACATCGGTAATCGTAGCGAAACTGGTCGAAAGAGGTCTCGCCAAGTTCGAAGATCCAATTGCCCGTTATTTGCCTTCAACGATTCTTGAAGGTCTGCACCTGTTTAAAGGAAAAGATTATACATACGATATTCAGATCAAACATTTATTAAACAATACGTCGGGCGTGCCCGATTATTTTGAAGATAAACCGAAGCGACACCGAGCGTTTATGCAAGATATATTGGAAGATCCCTCGCGCTTTTGGACAGCCGAAGAAACCATCCAATGGTCCAAGCAACACCTGGAACCGCGCTTTCCCCCGGGCAAAGGGATTCATTATACGGACACAGGCTACAATCTGTTAGGGCTCATCATCGAATCGATTACTTCAAAACCTTATCATGAAATTTTGCATGATTATATCTTCAGACCTCTGCAGATGAGACACTCTTATTTATCCCATTATTCCGAATCTGCCGTTCAAAGCGAATATCCGGTAGCTCACGTGTATCTGAACCATTTAAAAGTCAATGTCGATGAATATCGCAGCTTTAGCAGTTTTTATGCTGGAGGTCAAGCGGTCTGCACGACAGAAGATCTGCTGCTCTTCATGAAAGCGTTGGTTGAAAATCGACTGGTGAAACCGGAAATATTGAACGCCATGCAGAACTGGAACAAAATGTGGCCGGGAATGGAATATGGCTATGGGCTTATGAGGATGCGGTTTATCCCTTTCACTCAGAAATATTTGGCTTGGGGTCATCTCGGTGCCAGCGGCGCTTTTATGTTATACTTCCCAAATTTGGATGTATATGCTATGGGGAGCTTCAATCAAACCGCGTATCGGTCGAAAAGTATGAACTATTTATTTTTAACGTCCTTCGCAAAGTATCAAAGATTGATTGACAGCATTGTGGCTGTGCGGCCATGAAGCGCAGAGGTCGCGGGTTCATGCTCGATCATGCATAAGCGCGAAACGCAGCTGATACGGCTGCGTTTTTTTGGTAGGAGCGTGCCCGGAGGGCGTTCGCGTGGGGGGGACGTTGATATCGTTAATGAACGCTGTTCTGATGGAGCACTTGGGCATGTTAAGGCACGCAATTCTGACGGAGCGTTTGCGGTGCTTTAAGCCACATTCTCTATGACGAAGCGTCTTTCTAGATGAAATGTTACTCTAACGAATATCACAAGCCTTATTTTCGCCAATAAGCTGCTTTTTCAGATTTAACGAATCTGAGCCACCTTATTTTCGATATTTCGCCCGAATTCGATCACTTTTAAGCAAATAGCGTTGCTCA
>NZ_BOVJ01000208.1 GCF_018403665.1 Paenibacillus cisolokensis | reverse complement strand
GCACAAGTTCAGTTGTGCGACATCCATAATGATATTTATATTATAACTTTTCCAATTAATAGTGATTCTTATACATAAAGCTTATTGTCGCATTCTCGATTCTCGGTGTCCAGATACAAGCAGATCGAGTAGCCGGCGTAAAAGAAAAAAGCCTGCAGGTTAGCTCCAGACGGAACTTCACCTGCGGGCCAAAGACGTTTTATTCCAATTTTTTGATCAATTGCCGTACCATTCCGTAATGCGGTTGAAAATTTGCTCCTTCGTAAACCCGTATTTCTCCAACAAGACGCTCCCGGGTGCGGACGCTCCAAAACGATCCAACGTAATCAAGAGACCTTCGGAGCCCGCGTAACGTTCCCATCCCAGCGAGCTTCCCATTTCGATGCAAACCCTTTTCCGAATGTGGGGAGGGATAACGGAATTCCGGTAGCCCTGATCCTGTTCTTCGAACAACTCCCAGGAGAGCATGCTCACCACGTTCACTTTGCGGCCGTGCTGTTCCAGCATGCTTGCGACCTCAATCGCCAGCGGAACCTCCGACCCGGACGCGATCAACAACAAATCGGGATGGCCGTCCGGCGTTTGGACACGAATATACGCGCCCCGATGCGCCAGCTCGCGCCCTTTCTCCGAGCCCGCGGTCACAGGGAGCGCCTGTCTGGTTAATACAAGCGCACTCGGGCGGCGGCTTTGGCTTAAAGCAATTTGATAAGCGGCCATCGTCTCGTTCGCGTCGGAAGGCCGGAGCACCAGCAAATTCGGGATGCTTCTTAATCCCGCAAGATGCTCAATCGGCTGATGGGTCGGACCGTCCTCGCCAACGGCGATGCTGTCATGCGTCAATACATAAATGACAGGTTGCCCCATTAAAGCGGACAGTCGCATCGCAGGCTTCATATAATCCGAAAACACAAAGAACGTTCCGCCGTAGACCCTCAGACCGCCGTGCAAAGACATCCCGTTCAAGGCCGCCGCCATCGCATGCTCGCGTACTCCGAACCAGATGTTGCGGCCCTGGAAATTCTCGGGTTGATACGCTTCTTCCTGACGGATCGTCGTTTTATTGGATGACGCCAGATCTGCGGAGCCTCCGAGAAAATAAGGGATGGCCGAAGCGAGCGCATTGATGGCTTTGCCGGAAGCGTCGCGCGTCGCCACCTTCTCTCCGATATGAAAGACGGGAAGCGCGGATTCCCAGCCCTCCGGCAATTCCCCGGCAAACGCCTTTTCCAGCTCGGAGGCCAAATCCGGGAATGCTTCTCGATATGCGTTCCACACTTGTTTCCATGATTGCTCCGCTTCGATGCCCCTTTGCGCCGCTTGCCGGAACGGTTCGAGAATATGCTCCGGGATTTCGAAAGGCGGGTGCGGCCAGCGGTACGCTTCCCGTACGAGGGAAATTTCCGCTTCGCCAAGCGGCGATCCGTGGCTTTCGGACGTTCCGGCTTTGTTCGGACTGCCGTAACCGATGATCGTCTTCACTTCAATGAGCGCAGGCTTCTGCGATTGTTGCGCCTTCTCGATCGCTGCGTGAATGCCGGTCAAATCGTTTCCATCTTCCACCTTTAAGACCTGCCAGCCGTAAGCCTCAAACCGCTCCGCCACACGTTCGGTGAAAGCGAGCTTCGTTTCGCCGTCCAGCGATATGTCATTCGAATCGTATAAAACGACCAGCTTACTTAACCGGAGATGACCGGCCAGCGAAGCCGCTTCGGCAGCGACCCCTTCCATCAAGTCGCCGTCGCCGCACAGGCAATAGGTATAGTGATCCATAATGTTATAGCCGTCTCGGTTATAGCGCGCAGCCAAAAACCGCTCCGCCATCGCCATTCCTACAGCCATCGCAAAACCTTGTCCCAAAGGTCCGGTCGTACACTCCACGCCGGGTGTGTGTCCGTATTCCGGATGTCCCGGGGTATTGCTTCCCCATTGGCGGAATTGCTTGAGATCCTCCAGGCTCACATCATACTGAAATAAATGAAGCAAACTGTACAGGAGCATGGAACCGTGACCGGCGGAAAGCACAAACCGGTCCCGGTTCCACCAATGCGGGTTCGCGGGCTGAAATTTCAGGAAACGGCTCCACAAAACATATGCCATCGGAGCCGCGCCCATAGGCAAGCCCGGATGCCCCGAACCCGCTTTCTCAATCGCATCGACAGACAGCATGCGTATGGCCTGCACGGCGCGCAAATCTTGATCGCTGTACATCATTGATTTCCCCCGTCCAACGACAATCCGCCCGGAACTTGAGTCCAATCCTTCAAAAATTTTTCAATCCCGATGTCCGTAAGCGGATGCTTCCACAACGAAGGGAATAAAGAACCCGGAATCGTCGCGATGTGCGCCCCGGCCAGGGCGGCATCTTGCACGTGCAAGATATTCCGAACGCTCGCTGTAATGATTTCCGCCGGGAAATTATAATGGTCGAGAACGGTTCGAAGGTCGCGAATTAACTTTAATCCTTCGATCCCGGTATCATCCAGTCTGCCGACAAACGGGCTGATATAGGTTGCGCCAGCCTTTGCGGCCATTAGCCCCTGGGCAACCGTAAAAATCAACGTGACATTCGTTTTTATGCCTTCCTGCGACAGCTTATATGTCGCTTCAAGCCCATCTTCCGTCATCGGGAGCTTGATCACGACATTGTCGGCCCAACGCGCCAATTCGTGCGCTTCCCTGACCATATCCGCAGCACGAACGCCGACGACTTCCGCGCTTACGGGTCCGCTGATTTCCTTGCAAATTTCTTGTATGATTTCTTTAAAAGGCCGTTTTTCTTTCGCGATCAATGAAGGATTGGTCGTAACGCCATCCACCAGCCCCAATCGTTTCACCCGCTTAATCTCTTCTACGTTTCCCGTATCCAGAAAAAATTTCATTACTGCCAGCCTCCTCCTATCCATGTTCTAAACGGCAATCAGGCGTTTATGATGCGACGTGACGAAATGAATCCCTTGACCGCCTCCATAAGTGACCAGCGAGTGCGTCGTTTGCGTTCCGTCATGATTGCGTTGAATTCCGTTCAACATCACGCCTGTCGTAATGCCGGTAGCGACGAAAATACAATCGTCCGAGGAAACGAGACGGTCCATTTCAAGAGGAATGTCAGGCGTATGAATCCCCATTGTTTTGCACCGTTCCCGCTCCTCATCGTTTGCCGGAAGCAGCTTCGCCTGCATTTCGCCCCCCAGGCATTTCAACGCCACCGCCGACAGGACGCCCTCGGGCGCTCCGCCGATCCCGACAAACAGATCGACCCCGGTGGACTCGACCGCCGTTGCGATGGCGCAGGTTACATCTCCGTCGGTAAAGAGCTTCGCTCTCGCCCCGGTGCTTTTGATTTCTTGCAAAATGTCGGCATGCCGTTCCCTTTGCTGCACCATCACGGTCAATTCGGATACGTCTTTGCCGAGAGCGTCCGCCACATTCCGCACATTATCGACAATGGACCGTTCCAAATCGATGCTGCCCTTCGCCTTCGGACCGACTGCCATCTTGTACATGTACATATCGGGGGCGTGAAGCAGCGTTCCCCGCGGGGCCGCGGCAATAACCGTCGTGGAATTTTCCTGGCCATAGGCGACAAGGTTCGTTCCTTCCAGCGGGTCAACCGCGATATCCAGCTCCGGTCCCCGGCCTGTGCCAAGCCGTTCCCCGATATGAAGCATGGGCGCTTCATCCATTTCGCCTTCTCCGATCACGACGGTTGCGTCCATCTCCATCTTGTTCAACATGAGGCGCATGGCGCTGGTAGCCGCCTGATCGGCTTCGTGTTTGTTCCCGCGTCCGACCCATGGATAAGAGACCAGAGCGGCCGCTTCGGCAACTTGCAAAAAATCGAAGAGCAGTCGTTTCATTGTTCTTCACATCACTTTACGAACATATTGAACGAACGTCTGGAAAATGTAATACGCCGAAACCGCCCCGGGATCCATATGTCCGACGGATCGGTCCCCCAATCGGCTGGACCGGCCCAATTGCGACACTAGGGACGCCGTAGCATTCATACCGTTTTCCGCTTCGGCAAGCGCCTTGTCATAGATGTCTTTGCCGATCTCATCTTTCTCGCTTTGCGTTTTTAATACGCCGAGTACCGGCAGCCAGGTGTCCATCATCGTTTTATCCCCGATTTTGGCTTTTCCGCGTTCCTGGATGCCTTGAATAGCCGCTTCCCAGAACGAAACGAGATCCCGGTGCGTCAGTTCGGTCTTCCCTTGCAACGCCGCGGATCCTCTTAAAAATGCCGTGGCGTACAGCGGCCCGACGGAAGAACCGACCGCATTCAGGAAAGCCATGGCGATCTCCTTGAGCAATGTCCCGCAATCGCTCGCTTCGGACTGCCGTATTTTGTCGACAATGGCCTGCCAACCGATCGACATCGTCACACCGTGATCGCCGTCGCCTAATTGGCGGTCCAGTTCCGACAGCTCGTCCTTGACTTGTTCGATTCGATCGGCAATCTCAACAAACAACTGCTTAAACTGCTCGAATGTCATGACCATGGAACCACGTCCTCCTTATTTCTGCACGTACATCGGTGTGTCAACGGGATAATCGATCATTTGCGCCAGTTCATCATCCAATTTCATGATCGAGATCGAACAACCTCCCATTTCGAGAGAAGTGACAAACTCGCCGACAAACGAACGATAAATGTGGACTCCGAGCTGCTTCAATCTTTGTTCGGCCCGGCGAAACACCACGAACAATTCCATGTAAGTCGTGGAGCCGAGCCCGTTCACCATGACGGCCACACGTTCGCCGGACTCCAGCAGCATGTCTTCCAGAATTTTATCAATCAGATCGTCGGTCGTTTCATCAGCCGTTTTTAATTTCCCGCGCTGGACGCCCGGCTCGCCGTGGATTCCAAGACCGATCTCCATTTCATCCTCTCCCAGAACGAAGCTGGGCTTTCCGGTTTGCGGCACGGCGCATGGGGACAAGGCGACCCCCATCGTACGAATATTGTCGTTCGCTTTCTTCGCGACCCGGACCACATCGTCCAGTTTCATTCCCATGTCCGCCGCGGCTCCCGCACATTTGAAAACGAGGAATCCGCCTGCGATACCGCGGCGCCGCTCTACTGCCGGCGAAGAGGCGACATCGTCCGTGATTAATACCGTCTCTACCCGGATACCTTCCATGGCGGCCAACTCGGCGGCCATATCGAAGTTCATGCAGTCCCCCGCATAATTGCCATACATATAGATGACGCCTTCGCCGCCATGAACCGCTCTCGTACAAGCCAGAATCGGGTCCGGGGGAGGAGAGGCAAATACGTTGCCCACAGGTACGGCGTCGACAAATCCTTTGCCGATAACGCCCATGAAAGCCGGTTCGTGACCGGAGCCCCCGCCGATAATAACACCCACTTTCCCTTGACGGACCGTATTCACGCTTACTACCGCACGTTTGTTTTCCGGCAGCACTCTGACATACTGGGGATAAGCCGCGGCATAGCCTTCGATCATCTCGTCAACAACCAGATTCGGAACATTGATTAGTTTCTTCACTCCATTCACTCCTCCCCATCTGCTCTTCGATGTCCATAATTTTTCTACTTTTCGCGCCGAATTGCCGCCCTGGAACTCCGAACTCAGCCAGGCTTCCACCACTTTGAGCGCGGCTTCCGGCCCAATCACCTTCGCTCCGAGCGTAATGATCTGCGCATTATTGCTTTTCCGGGCACGTTCCGCCGAATACGTATCGTGGCATTGGGCCGCCCGAATGCCGGGTACCTTGTTGGCGGCAATCGCAACGCCGATGCCGGTACCGCAAATCAGGATCCCGCGTTCCAGACGGCCTTTCTTGATTTCCAGGGCGACCGCGGATGCCACATCGGGATAATCGGTTTCTTCGCAAGAATGGCAACCCATGTCCACGTATTCGATTTTCTCTTTATCCAAATATCGCTTGATCCATTCTTTCAATTCATAGCCGTGATGGTCGCTGCCTATCCCGATTTTCATACAGCATCTCTCCATTTCCTCTCTATTCCTTTTTCGTATATGGGGTCATTATGATATAATACTGTCGTCTCATTACTTTCCGTCTTTCTCTAATGGAGAGAAGCGGAGAAGGATTGCCGGTCATGGTAATCCTTCTTTTTTTCCGCTTCTGCCGCTTCCTCATTACTCCATAAATTCGTCGACGTTTTCGGCTGTTACGAGCTGGAACGGAATCCAGTATTCTTTCTCGATCGGTTCGCCCTTCAGATACTTCACGGCGACCTCTACCGATTGTGCGCCCTGGCCTTTGGCGTCCTGGAATACCGTTGCGTTCAAGCGCCCGTCTTTTACCGCTTGCAAGGCGTCGGAGATTGCGTCGACGCCGACGACCGGAATGTCGTCACGGTCGGTCAACCCTTTTCCTTCCAGAGCCTGCAGCGCGCCAAGCGCCATTTCATCGTTCTGTCCGACGACAGCGTCGATCTGTCCTTCGAACGATTGCAGCCAGTTCTCCATCAATGCGAGACCTTCGGCACGGGACCAATTGGCTGTTTTTCCGCCAGCACCTTGATATCGGGGTATTTCTTCAGCACATTATGAATGCCTTCGCGGCGTTGAACCTGAGCCGAGCTGCCGATCGGGCCTTCGAGAATGACGATATTGCCCTTGCCTCCGATCTTCTCGGCAATAAAATTCATTTCGAATTCACCCGCCGTTACGTCGTTCGAACCGATATAGGACGTAAGCTTGTCGCTGTTGACACGGGTGTTGACACCGAAGACCGGAACCCCGGCCTGAACCGCCTGCTCTACGGCGACGGACATCGCGTCCACATCGACGGGAGAGAATATAATGGCATCGAACCCTTGCGCGATCATGTTCTCGAATTGGCTGATTTGCGTATTGACATCGTAGTTGCCATCGAAAATCTCAATATCCACGCCGAGTTCTTTCGCTTTCTCCTTCTGCGCGTCGCTGATGAGAACCGTAAACTCGTTTTTCAAGCCGTAATGCGTAACGCCGATTTTAAACTTCTTATCTCCGGATGCGGTGTCGCCCCCGGCTTCGGACGACCCGCTGTTGCCGGACGGCTCGCTTGCCGAACCGCCTTGGGAAGAGCAGCCCGTTAGCGCAAGCATGAAGCACAGCGCCAGTATCAACCATACTTTCAAACTGCCTGTTTGTCTCATTTCCCCATCCTTCTCTCTTTCATTAGTGGATTGTGTAACCGCCGTCTACCAGATAAGTAGCCCCCGTCGTGAAGCTGGAAGCGTCCGATGCAAGCAGAACGACGACACCGCCAAGCTCCTCGGGATTGCCAAGCCGCTTCATCGGAACGTAATTCAAAACATGCGCCAGTTCACCCCCTTCTTCGAATATCGGTTTCGTCATAGCCGTCTTCATGTAACCGGGGGCGATCGCGTTGACCCGGATGTTGTATTCCACCCATTCCGAGGCCAGACATTTGGTGATCATCACGACAGCGGCCTTGGAGGCATTGTACGCGCATTGCGCTTCCGTATTGGCGATAAAGCCGGACATGGAAGCAATATTCACGATCGATCCGCCGCCGTTCTTCATCATGTGAAGTGCCGCATATTTGGCGCAGAGAAATACGCCGTTGACGTTTACGTCCATCGTGCGCTGCCAATCCGCGAGCGATTGATCGATCGCTTTAATCTTTTGACAGATCCCGGCATTGTTTACAAGCACGTTCAGCTTTCCGAATTTATCGATAATGGTGTCGTACATCGATTGAACCTGACTTTCGTCGGCTACATTCACTCCGATCGCGTGCGTCTGTACGTTGTGCTCACGCGCAATCTCCTCGGCAGTTCGCTGCGCTTGCTCGACATTCATATCGGCGATGACAACCGATGAGCCGAATGACGCAAGCGCTTCGGCCATCGACTTGCCAAGGCCCGTCGCCGCACCCGTCACCAGAGAAACTTTGCCTGTCAAATCAAACCGTTTTTTGAAGTCCATTCTTTCTTCCTCGCTTTCCGGATTTTTAAGATTTATGGGTTGTTTTGGAATCGATTAATACCGCGATAACAATAACCAGACCTTTCACAATGAGCTGATAATAGGAAGAGACATTCAGCAAATCCAGACCGTTGTTGATTACGCCGATGAGTAATACGCCGATCATCGTCCCCCACAGCCGGCCTTTGCCCCCGGCCAGACTCGTGCCGCCGATGACAACGGCCGCTATGGCATCCAGCTCATACGAACTGCCGGCTTGCGGCAATCCGCTGGTCACGCGGGAGGTTAAGATAATCCCGGCCAATCCGGCCAACAGTCCGCTTAACGAGTAGACAATGATCTTGACCCTTTTCACATTGACTCCCGAGATCAAAGCCGACTCCTCGTTGCCGCCTACAGCGTATACGTAGCGGCCGATCCGGGTCCGATACAACAAGAACGAACTTAAAGCGAATACAATTAACAAGATCCACACCGGAACCGGGACGCCGATTAACGTGCCTCCGCCGATCCATTTAAACGATTCCGACAATCCGGGGATCGGACGGCCGTCGCTGTACACGAACGTCAATCCGCGAGCCGCGCTCATCATGCCGAGCGTCACGATAAACGGAGCCACATACCACTTCGCCACAACAAAACCGTTCACCCATCCGAGAACGAGTCCCGCGAGCAGCCCCGCCGCAATGGCGATCCATTCGGGATAAGCGCCGCCTTGCACGAGACTTGCGGTCACGACGCCTGAGAATGCGAGGATGGACCCTACGGACAAGTCAATCCCTCTCGTCAGGATGACGAAAGTTGCGCCGATAGCCAGCAGTCCGTTGATCGAAACTTGCCTCAGGACGTTCATCATGTTGTTAAAGGTGAGAAAAGCCGGGCTGATGACGGATAACAAACCAATAATCAGAACCAGCGCAATGACGATTCCGTATTCCTTGAAAAAGAGTCTCGGATTCCATTTTTTGATGTTCAAATTCGCCGATTCCGTCAACGTTTTAGGCGGTACTGCCGACATGTTCTTCACTCCTTACAAGGTGTTGGCCCGTCGCCAACTCCATAATTTTTCTTGTGTCGCCTCGTCCTGATTCAACTCTCCCGCCACCGTGCGATTATGGAACACCACGATGCGATGGCTCATGCCGATCACTTCCGGCAATTCGGACGAAATCATGATGATCGAATAACCTTCGTGAACGAGATCGTTCATTAATTTATAAATTTCCGTTTTCGCCCCGATATCGATTCCCCGGGTCGGTTCGTCCATGATCAAGATCCGGGGGTTCGTCATGAGCCATTTGGCTATGACGACCTTCTGCTGATTACCGCCGCTTAAATATTGAACCCATTGATCCCGGCTCGGGGTTTTGATCCGAAGCGATTCAATGTAGTAATCCGCTATTTTGTTTTCCTGCTTCGGTTGAAGAACTCCCGCACGGCTGGACACTTTCCCGAGTGAGGAAATGGTGATATTGTGCTTAACCGATGACGGAAGATTTAGCCCTTCGACCTTTCGGTCCTCGGTAATAAACGCGATCCCGTTTTTTATCGCTTCGGACGGCGTTTTAAAATGAACCCGTCTCCCTTCCAGCAAAATCTCGCCGGAATCGTAAGGTGTCATGCCGAAAAGCGCTTCCATCACTTCCGTGCGGCCGGAGCCCATTAAACCCGCGAAACCTAAAATTTCGCCTTTTCTCAGCTGGAAGCTGACGTTATGGAACCATTTCGCTTTGGTCAACCCCTTAACTTCCAGCACCACTTCTCCCGGAGCTGATTTTTGGCCGGGGAAAATGTCCTTCAATTCTCGTCCGACCATCATAGAAATCAATTCTTTATTGTTGGTCTGACCGGCCGGCTTCGTATCGATGTATTGGCCATCCCTCAGCACCGTAATGTCATCGGCTATTTGGAAAATTTCGTTCATTTTATGCGAAATATAGATAATTCCTTTGCCTCTCGATTTCAAGTCTTGGATGACCCGAAACAATTGGCTCACTTCCCGATCCGTGATCGCCGAAGTCGGTTCGTCCATGATCATGATGTCGGAATCGTATGAAACCGCTTTAGAAATTTCCACTAATTGAACGTCCGACACTTTCAAATCTTTCATTTTGGTTTGCGGATCCAGTTGAATGCCGATTTGATCGAACAGTTCTTTGGTCCATCGATACAATTCCGCATACCATAGCACGCCCATCCGAGTCGGCTCGCGTCCCAGAAAGATGTTTTCGGCCACCGTCATTTCGTTAATCGGCGTAAGCTCCTGGTGGATCATGGAGATCCCCAGCTTCAATGCGTCCCGCGGACTATCAATCGTGACCCGGTTGCCTTTAATAAAAATCTCGCCTTCATCCGGCCGATGGATGCCCGACAAAATTTTCATTAATGTCGACTTCCCCGCGCCGTTCTCCCCCATCAGCGCAAGGACCGAACCTGGCCGAAGGCGAAGGGACACGTTGTGTAGCGCTTTCAATCCTGAAAAGCTTTTGGATATGGATTTCATCTCCAACAAATAATCCATTTCAATCCCTCCGTTCGAAAACAAAAACAAGAAAACGAAAATAATGATTTGGAAAATTTAACTTCGTATTCTTACGTTTAATTTTAATAGTTTATTTTATATTGTCAATAACCTCTTTCTTTCAGCGGCAAATGTTTTCGTATTCTTTCGTTTCTAGTTTACGATTATACTTTTTATGATAAATTCATTTATATGAGATGACACAGTATACTTGGATTTAGAATGCGTGAATATAAAGGACAAGGTGATATTTCATATTTTCGGAGGTTGCTTATGAAAATGTTCAGTGAAGAAAGGCGAAAGCGGATTCTCGATTATTTGATACGCCATAATCGGGCTACTGTAAAAGAACTCGCCGAGATTTTGAATGTGTCCAAGGTAACTTTGCGTGCCGATTTAAACTCTATGGAGTCGGAAGGATTGCTGCAAAGAACTCACGGCGGCGCCACCTTGATCGAGTCGAGACCGGAGCTTCCGCCTACGACCAGCTTCTCGGTACGGGAAAAGACCAATCAAGCGGAAAAACGCGCGATCGGCAAAATTGCCGCCGATATGGTAAGCACAGGGCAATGCATCATTTTGGATGCCAGTTCTACTTGCCTGGAGATGGCCCGAATTTTAGTCACGCAGCAAAAACGATTGACCATTCTCACGAACGGAATTATGACCGCCTTGGAATTGAGGGAAAATCCGCAATTTACGGTGATTTTAATCGGCGGGATTCTGCGGCTGGGAAGCGCGGGGCTGGAGGGAAGTCTGGGTACCCATATCTTGAAAGAGATTAACGTGGACACGATGTATACATCCGCCAACGGTTTCGTATACGATGACGGCTTAACCGATTTCAACGTCTATGAAGTGGAGCTAAAAAAATCGATGGCTTCGAGCGCCCAAAAAATCGTCGCTCTGCTGGACCATACCAAAATCGGACGTTCCTCTATCGCTTCGTTCGTCGCTCCTCAAGACATCGACATCATCATTACGGACTCCGGTGCAGCCGAGGAGGACCTTGTCAAACTCCGGCAAATGGGACTCGAGGTAGTTGTCGCCTAGCGGGATCAAACGGTTCGGCCCTTTCCCTTCCCACCGGGAAGACGAAAGGGCTTTGTTATGTTCAGGCAAGTGTCTCAATGGCAGGCATACGCGTACGGACAATTCGCAGTCCTATTCCCGCCAACGCCGATCAATCCGGCCGGATGTGCAAATAGGCGTGTTGTTTGCGGTACTCCTGCGGCGTCATCGCCTCGCTCGCCTTGAACGCTTTGGTGAAATGCGCACCGTCGTAGAAGCCGCCGACGACCGCGATTTCCGTGATCGGCAGCGATGTCGTTTCCAGAAGGCGCTTCGCTCCCTCGATCCGGACGGACAGGATATACTTCCCGAGCGTCATTCCCGTTACCGATTTGAAAATATGGTTCAAGTACCGCTCGTTGAGCGAATAACGGGCAGCCACCGCAGGCAGCAATATTTTCCCGCTGGCGTCCAGCTCCTCCTGAATGTCTTCGATAACTTGCCTTACAATTTGTTCGTGCCTGTTGCGATGCCCGCTTCTCTGCATCTGGTCCATGTAGATCTTCACGAAAATATGAAGAAAATAATGCTTGGCCATAACCGACATTTTGCGGCCCATACGAAGCTCGGTCATCAGGTTGCGAAAGTCGGCTTGCAGCCCCGGCATCGAGACGGGAGTCGATCCGATGTCCAACTGGTCGAATAAATGGCGCATTCGCGCATTCAAGTCCGGGCGGTCGAATTGAAACATCAAATAATACAAGTCGAACGACCCGTCCCTGCAGAAGCTGTGGCGCACGTTATCCGACACGAAGATGAGATCGCCCTGTCTGAAGGACATCGTTCGCTTGTCCTGAATGACCGTATTCTCTCCCCGCGTATAAAAATTCAGTTCGAACCCGGACCCCGCTCCGTTCCACCCCCTGTTTCGCCAGAAGCCGAAGGAAGGAAAGGAAAACCGGTGCCATTCCCGATCGAACAATTCGATGAGCTCTTTCAGATGCGAAGCCGGATTGGGATGGTGCTCTCTCATGATGTCCCTCACTTTTTCTTACAATTTTACAAATCGCGAATCGACTGTACAATACGGCCGGTCGATTATGAACTATACTACAGACATAGTTTCACAGCAGCAACTACTAATAGAGGAGGGATGTGAGACATGAAAGATACGGTCGGCCTTGTCACCCAGGAAGATAAAGAATTTTACAAGAAAAACGGCTATTGGGTCAGCCCGGTCCTGTTCGATGAACAAGAAATCGAGGAAATGCGCAAAGCTCACGATCGCATCTGGTCGTTCGATTACGACGGCGACGGTTATCCGCTCGAAGAATGGCGTCCCACCAATAATCCGAATATGCTTCGGAAAATCGACAACTCCTGGTGGATCAACGACGTGGTCCGGAAAACCGTTACGAATCCCGTGATTGGACGGATTGCCGCCGCTCTGATGGACAGCACCGAAGCGCGTCTGTGGTACGATCAGGTCATTTACAAGCCGGGCACCGGTACGGGCAAGAAAGATGCCCTGTCTCCGGGCAATGTCGGCTGGCACCAGGATTATATTTACTGGCAGTGCACCAACACCGACAACCTGATAACGGCTTGGATCGCCCTTCAGGATACGGATCTGACGAACGGCTGCATGTGCATCGTTCCCGGCTCCCATAAATGGGGACTTCTCGAAGGCAGCGACGCTTTCTTCAACCGGGATTTGGAAGCGGTCAAAGCCAGAATAGCCGAAGAATCCGGAAAGGAATGGAAGGAAGTTCCGATATTGCTGAAGGCAGGTCAAGTCAGCTTCCACCATGCGTTGACGATTCATGGCTCGGGACAGAACTATTCCGAACATCCGCGGCTGTCCATCGTCGCGCATCTGATGCCGCACGGCACTGCTTACCAGAACCGCGGCCATAACGTGGACAACATTCGGCTGCTCGGTCCCCGTCCGAAAGAGGGACAACGGTTTGATAACCATTATTTCCCGGTAGTTTATTCCGAAGAATCGCAATCCTAATATACTAGCCCATTACGGGCAACGGAGGTAGAACCAACGATGAAAATGACATTGACTCCCGAAGAAATCAAAAACGGCCGGCTCGAACCGGAAAAGCTCGCAATCGCCATCGAGCAGGTAAAAGCGAACGGCTATATCGTGTTCGACAAAGTGTACAGCGATGAGCAAATGGCCGAGCTTCGCGCCGCTTTCGATCCGCTGTTCGACGAATATATCAAACGAAAAGGCTACAATACCGGCACGAACCGGGCGCAAATGCATCTGCCGTTCCAAGCGCCTTTCAACGACCCGTCCATTATCGAGCATCCGATCGCGATGTCCGTCATCGACGGTCTGCTGGGCGAATACTGCAAGCTGTCTTACTTCGCATCCGACACGCCGATGCCGGGCTCGGACTATCAGGCCGTTCATTGCGACATTAACCCGCTGTTCCCGGATTTCTCGGTTGCCCTGCCGCCCTTCAGTCTCGTGATGAACATTCCGCTCGTGGATACGACGGAAGAGAACGGACCGCTGGAAGTTTGGCCGGGCGGCACGCACTTGCATCCCGACCGCGCGACGCAGGATACGCTGGACGGCACCATCAATCCACACATGCATATCGTAAGAGCGGCGGAACATATGCTTTCCGAGAAAGTATACATGTCCGCAGGCTCCATCGTCATTCGCGATATCCGCATGTGGCACCGCGGCACGCCGAACCGTTCGAATTACCGCAGAACGAACATCGCGCTGATCTACAACCGCGACTGGTACGGCAACGGCTATACGATTCAAATTCCGCAGGAAGAGTATGACAAACTGCCGGAACGCTCCCGTCTGCTGCTTCGCCACGAGAAAATCGGCTATCCCGTGAAGATGCCTTGGGAATGGTAAGAAGCGCATCTTGACCGGCTTATCGAAGAAGCCTTCAAACCCGCTATCCGTACGCGGTCTTGAAGGCTTTTTCGGCGTCTTTATCGGGCGGTATGCAAAGCCGCAAGGCCGTCCGCCGCTCTTCCGGCAGCGGACGGCCTCCAGGTCTGTGCGCTCGCCCTCAATATTGGTTTCGCAAATCGACCCGGTTCCGTCCGGGCTCTTTGCCCTGCACGTAGTCCCGCAAATTCGCCACGAATATTTCGGCGGCGCGGTCGTCGTAATACACGGAGCTGCCGGAATTGTGCGGGGTAATGATGACGTTCTCCATCGCCCACAACGGGCTCGATTCGGGCAAAGGCTCCTGCTCGAATACGTCCAGTCCCGCTCCGGCGATCGCACCGCTGCGCAGCGCCTCGATCAAGGCTTCCGTATCGACGGTGAGCCCGCGGCCGATATTGATAAAATACGCGCCGGGTTTCATGTGCTTAAACCGGGACGCATCGATAAGGCGGCGCGTATCCTTCGTCAGCGGCAGCGTGACGACGACAAAGTCGCTTTCGGCCAGCACCTCGTTCAATCCATGATGGTCATACATGCGATCGACATGCGGGGAAGGCGCGCCCGAGCGGCGGACACCGAGCACCTGCATCCGAAACGCGCGCGCCAGCCGGGCGATCTCTTCCCCGATCGCACCTACGCCGACAAGTCCGAGCGTCTTCCCGTGTATCTCTTCCAATTCCCCGAGCCATGCCCACCGCTTGTCCGCCTGGTTTCGCGCCGCCGCATGAAGCTTGCGGGCAAACGACAGCATCATCCCGAACACGGTTTCGGATATCGGATACGCGTGCACGCCGCTGGCGTTCGTCAGCATAATATTGCGCCGTTCGAAGGCGTCGAGCGGCATGTGCTCTACGCCCGCTCCCCATGCCTGTACCCATCGCAGCTTCGACTGCGGCCTAAGGCAAATTTCCTCTGCCCACTCGTTCCAGCCGACCACGATTTCGGCGTCCTCCAGACGGGCGCGCAGCTCCGACTCGTCTCCGTTTACAATATCGAAGCCCGGCGCAGCGCTGCGGATCGTCTCCAGATGCCGGGGCTGCGGTCCGTATAGGCATGCGATCGTTCTCATTCGGCGCTCGGCTCCTTACGATGTGAATTTAATTCAGTTTCTTCAAGAAATTAGCCCGCAGCTTGTGATACTTCATCCAAGCTTCCGCTTGTTTGGCAATGCCGCTTGCGATAGCGGGGCTCGACAAAATATCCGTATACTGTTTATAGTTGCTTTCAAACTTGTCTACCGGACCGGTAATGGCCTTTACAATAAGATTATCCAACGTATCATTTTGCGGCGCAATAAGATTGTGATTCAATTCATTCGTCACCGCTTCGTATTCGGCTTTCGCTTGCAGCGTCGCATCGTCAACCGGCAGCTCCGCGTACAGCGTCATTTTTCCCAGGTTGTGTTGCTGCCAAGCCGTATTGACGATCGTGGCCTGATCGTAGTTGCTTTCGCTGAACGGATACACGACGGACGGACTGTATACATAACCCATTTCATCCGCCATGGCAAGGCCGTATACTTCCGGGTCAGTGTCAAGTCAGTGTG
>NZ_BOVJ01000207.1 GCF_018403665.1 Paenibacillus cisolokensis | reverse complement strand
CCGAACAAAAACAATTTTTTATAGCGGCGCGACAAGAGATACCGCATTTCGCAAACAGCAGCTCATCAAATTGAAAGCGGCAATTCAAGCAAATGAGAACGACATTATTGCCGCATTATATCAGGATTTGCGAAAAAGCGAATTCGAAGCGTATGCGACAGAAGTGGGCCTCGTTTTAAACAGCATCAGTCATATGATCAAGCATATCGACAAATGGGCGAGACCAGTCCGGACCCGAACACCCGTACAATTCCAACCAGGAAAAAGTTTTATCGTACGCGATCCGTACGGGGTCGTATTGATTATAGGACCTTTCAATTATCCTTTTCAGCTTGTGATAGAACCTTTATTAGGGGCCATCATTGGCGGAAATACGGCAATCGTTAAACCATCCGAATTTTCGGTTCACACGACGGCTGTGCTGAAAAAAATAATCGAAGAGAACTTCGAAGAAAACTATGTGCGAATCGTCGAAGGCGAAAAAGAAATCGTGCAGCAATTGATTCATGCGCCGTTTGACTACATCTTTTTCACTGGCAGTATTGAGGTTGGCAAAATTGTCATGCGTGCGGCGGCCGAGCGTTTAACCCCGATTACATTGGAACTGGGTGGCAAAAGCCCAGTCATCGTGGACGAAACAGCCAATTTGGATATCGCGGCGAAACGAATCGTATGGGGAAAATTTATCAATGCCGGGCAGTCCTGCGTAGCGCCTGATTACTTGCTCGTCCATGCGTCCATATATGAAACATTCATGGAAAAGCTGAAACAAACCATTACCCGATTTTATGGGGAAGATCCGCAAAAGAGCCCCGATTTCGGCCGAATCATTCATGAACGTCATTTTCGAAGGCTCGAACAAGTATTAGAAGCGGATGCGCATCTCATTGCATTCGGAGGTCAGAAAGATATCACCGATTTATACATTGCTCCTACTTTATTGGAAGATGTCACCTGGGACAGCAAAGTGATGGAATCGGAGATTTTCGGACCGGTCTTGCCGATTATGAGCTATACGGACTTCACACAGGCCATTCATGACATTCGGCAGTTGCCCAAACCGTTAGCGGCTTATTTGTTCTCTGAAAACGAACAGGCCGTCCGATTTTTCCTTCAGGAGCTTCCGTTTGGCGGAGGCAGTATTAACGATACCGTATCTCACGTCGGTAATGTCTATTTGCCTTTCGGCGGAGTCGGTTCTTCGGGAATGAATCGGTATCATGGAAAGGCAAGTTATGAAAGCTTTACCCATCCCAAATCGATATTGAAGCGCTCGACCAGGCTCGCGAATGACTTATCGTATCCGCCATTTCAAGAAAAGATCAAGATCGTGAAAAGGATTTTGAAATAAACGGCCCATTCGGCCCTGTTGAAAGCATGCATAATCAAATGTGCCAGAATGATGAGCCTTTGGAAGCAGGCGAAACGCTGCTCATAACATTTGCTTGATCTGTGTCGGAACCGTCCCTGCGTATCGTGGAGGACGGTTCTTTGTCGATAGGATCATTCTGAATAGGCCATTTCCTTAATGTTCATAATAATGAAAAACACGGCATGAGTGAGGATATGGACAATACGTTCGAAAAAAAGCTTGACGAGCAGCCGGAGTCCATTGCGGCAAAGCTGCAAGAGTGTGCGAAATCTTCGGACTTTCAAAATAAAACCGTTCACCCTTATACCATCAGTTACTGCAAACCGCTTATCGACTCCAATTTTCTGCACCGGGACATTCTTCCCTATCTGTCCGGCAACTCGGACGTTTCTCTGAACGAATTATATCAATCGATTCCGATTGCGGATAAAAAGCTGTCCCGCGATTGGAATGAAATACAGGAAAACATATTGCGCGGATATGTCGCCATTCAATTTGACGGGCAGGAGCATGAATGTTTGCTTGTTCATGCCTCCATGCCCAAAGGACGAGATGTAAATTCGCCGGAGGTCGAATTTAGTGTCGTAGGGCCGAAAGAAGCCTTTGTCGAATCGCTTGATATGAACCTGAACTTGATCCGCAAGCGCATGCCTACAGCCAACCTTCGCGTCAAAGAAATGATCGTCGGTTCGCTCTCGAAAACAAGAATAGCGGTCTGCTATCTCGAAAGCATTACCAATGAAGAGTTTGTAAATACGATGATCCAACGGATCGAGGACCTGGACATTGATTTCATGCCGGATATTACGATGCTGGTTCAAATGATCGAAGATAGCCCCAACTCCGTGTTTCCCCAGTTAATCGAAACGGAGAGACCGGATCGTTTAACGCAAGGACTTGCATTGGGGCAAGTAGGCGTCTTAATGGACGGATCTCCAAGCGGCGTCATCGGCCCGGCAAAATTGGGATGGTTTTTAATCGCCCATGAAGATTATTACCTGCCTTGGCATATGGGTTCGTTCTTCCGGGTTTTGCGTCATATTGCCATACTGTTCTCCGTACTGGCCACATCCTTTTACGTTGCAATTTTGACGTATCATTACCAGGTTATCCCGAACAACCTGCTGCCGACGATCGTATCTTCAAGAATCAATATCCCGTTTCCGCCTTTTCTGGAAGTGATGATTATGGAATTCTCGATTGAATTGCTGCGCGAAGCCGGCGCGCGATTGCCGACAAAAGTCGGACAGACGATCGGTATCGTCGGCGGTATTGTGCTGGGGACGGCAGCCGTCGAAGCGTCGCTGACAAGCAATATTTTGTTGCTGCTCGTCGCATTGTCGGCCCTGGCTTCCTTTACCACTCCTATATTTCGCATGAGCAATACGATTCGGATTCTTCGATTTCCGTTTATTATCGCTGCGGAAGTATGGGGGCTGTTGGGGATTTTCATTTGCGGGGCATTCGTCCTTACCCATTTGCTGCGCTTAAAATCGCTCGGCATTCCTTACCTGGTTCCTTATTATCCGCTTCGCGTCGCTGACCTGAAGGACTCCTTCGTGCGTCTTTCCTACGGTCTCATGTATAAACGGCCAAGCTACTTTCGGACTAAGGACCCGGTAAAGTTTCATCCAGGCAAAGCAAAAATAAAGAAGGATATCGACGAATGACGAATAAAACGAATCTGCAAATGAGGTTTAGACCATGACTTCAAACGTGAATGAGCGATTTTTGATAACGCCATTTTTAGTCTTGTTTGTAATCCATGCCATGCAATGGGGAGTCGGTTATTTCTCGTTTCAAAGAGAGATTGCACAAACTGCCGGGCAAGATGCCTGGATCGCGGTTATATTAACGGCCGTCAGCATTCACATCGTGATATGGATGATGTATCGAATTCTCAGTGCTTACCGGACGCAAACCGATATCGTCCATATTCACCGCCATCTTTTCGGGAAATGGATAGGGGGGCTGCTTACCGTTTTTTCATTATTTATCTGGTGATGTTTGCCGGCATCATTTTGCGGTCTTTTATTGAAACGATCCAGGTGTGGATCTTCCCCCAGTTGCAAACTTGGCTATTGGGATTCGTTCTTCTTGTGCTCGCTTATTATATTGTTTTAGGCGGGTTTCGGGTCATTGTGGGGATCTGTTTGTTAAGCTGCGTTCACTATATATTGCTTCCCACTTATGGATTTCTGACGAACTATCTTCATTTCAGCAATTTGACTCCCATTCTTGAGCATTCGATTACGGATCTCTTCAAAGCATCCAAACAAATGTCATTCTCCTTTCTGGGTGTGGAAATTTTGCTTATTTGCTACCCGTTTATCAAGAAACCGAAACAATCCCAAAAGTGGGTGCATGCCGCGAGTTTCACGTTAACGTTGTTTTATCTTTCGCTCGTCATTTTCTCGTTGGCTTTTTATAGCCGCGGTCAGCTCCTGAATGAGGAATGGCCGACGTTAACCCTGTTTAAATTTATCCGATTGCCTTTTATCGAGCGATTTGAATTTGTCGGGGTGTCGTTTAATTTATTCCGGGTCCTGCCAATTTTGTGCTTGGCGATATGGGCCGCAAGCCGTGCGACAAAAATATTGTTTGCGGTAAGACAATCTAAAGTAGTCCCTTTGTTTTTACTTATGGTTTTTATCATGATCTGTCTGCTTCCGAATCGCCAAAGTATCGACGCAGGAATCTCCTTCATGTCGACAATCGGATGTTATCTCGTGTACGCGTACATTCCCTTTTTGTTCGTTCTGCACCTATTCAGGAAGAAAGAGAGAAACCCGATATGAAACGGATGATGGTCTGTTTGTCGATCAGCTGTCTTGCATTGGCGCTTGCGCGCAAAAGGAAATTATCGATGAAATCACCATGCCGATCGTAATAGGCTACGATAAAGCCGAACAAAATCAAATCGAAATGACCGTAGCGGCTCCTATTTTTAAAGAGGATCAAACGGTTTCGAACAAAACCTATTCATCTGTCAGTCACACAGTCAGAAATGCTCGAGAAAAGATGCGGGCTGAAATAAGAAAACCGTTTTCCATCGGGAAATTATCGGTTGCGCTTTACAGCAAAGACTTGGCCAAAGACGGTTTGGTGAAAATTTTGAATCCGATTAAGCGCGATGCCCGGGTTTCTAACAGATGCTACCTGGCAATCGTGGACGGAAAAGTAAAGGACCTGCTGGAGTCCGATTTCAGCTTGGAAGAGGAAAAAGGCGTGTTTTTAAAAGAGCTGATTGACGGCAAGATCAAAGTAGGACATCTCCCGAGAACCAACTTGCATCAATTCGGGTATGCGCTGCACAGCGAGGGCATGGATCCGTATTTGCCGATCCTGAAACTGCATAATAAGAATGTCCGTATTGCCGGTTTGGCCTTATTCAAGGACGATAAATATGCAAGTGAAATCAATTTGGACCAGATGCGCGTTTTTCGATTGCTCCTCGAAAATGTAAATCATGGTACCTATGAAGTAAAGCTGGATCATGATTCATACGCGGTAGTCGAAAACCAGGGATCAAAGGTTCGTTATCGAATGGGCGGCAGTTCCGAAAAGCCCGAAGTAACGATCGATCTGAAGATAAATGGCGCGATTACGGAATTCTCCGAGTGGAGATTAACGGAACAAGATAAACGGAAGATCGAGATGAGACTCGAGGAGCAAATCATCGATACGGGAAAATCTTTAATGCATACCTTTCAAACCTTGCAAATCGATCCGCTTGGCATAGGGGATTTCGTCCGAAGCAAAACGCGAAATTGGAATAATGCGAAATGGGAGCGGCAATATCCCGGGATGCAAATTCATATACGGGCAAGCGTAAATATCGTTGAAAGCGGAATAACCAAATATTGAAGGTCGCAGCAACTATGATCGAACCTGAAGCGGAAACACTGACCGGGGCTGTCACTGTTTCTCCTTTATAATGGGTTCGTATTTGATTACGACCATGAAGCCGATGCGCAGTCCGGGAGCAAGCGTCTTGCTGAACGTCCCGACATAGATGACTCGATTTGGATTCAGCGTATAAAGAGGGCGGGATAGGTACGCCTTTCAGGTGAAAATCGCCGTCGTAATCGTCTTCGAAGATATAAGAATCGGATTTCTCTGCGAGCCTGACCGCGTGCTGCCGACGTTGGATCGGCAAAATGCTGCCGCTCGGAAAGTGATGAGACGGTGTAAGCAGCGTCAAAGCATCGCCTTGGCGATCAAGGCGAACCCTTCCGAGGAGCCGGACACGATCATGATCTGTCCAATCGAGCAGCGCATTCCCCTCGTTCGATGCAAATAAACCGAAATTTCCGATCTCAGTTGTTCCTCTCCGCGAATATCTTCGTAATCCAAAAGAATGCCGGGCGAATCCCCTGCCGCGATTTTCAGATACTTAGCCCACTCTTTTCGGGGGACAGTAAGGCTAGTAAGTTGAGTCCGTATAATTGTGTAAAATGCTAGATTCCCGAAAATAAAGGGAGCCATATTCAAATCCCTCAGTTTGGTGGTGTCGAAGCAACATTCTACAGCAAGGATCCTGAAGCATCTTAAGATACCCGCCTAATTGGCTGTTACCTAACTCCCGCTATAGGTCTGCCCGTTTTCGCTTATTAAGGGCGAATTCGCAACACTCAAGTCACTATGCATATATTTTCAGCATATTAATATATTAATGAGTTTACGCTGTTTTTCTTAGCGGGCTGTCGCCAAGCCGCCGGCATTGCAGTGTGTCAATACGCCTTTGCCGTCACGGAACAGCTCCAGCCCGTGCTCGCCGATATATGCTAGGCTAGATCGGAATCGGTATCCGGAGGGTGCGGAATTGGGAAATTATCATACCTTAACGCAAGCGGAAGCGGTCGAGTATGCACGCGGCATCGAGGGAGTATTCCCGGCTGGCGCGCAGCTGAAGTCACGGAAGATCGGCGACGGTAATCTTAACCATGTGTTTCATATATCTGACCCGGCATCAGGGCGGGGCTTAATTCTGAAGCAGGCGCTGCCTTACGTCAAGGTGGTCGGCGAATCGGTTCCCTTGACGCTGGACAGAGTACGCATTGAAAGCGAAGCTTTGCGCATTCAAGGGGAGCTTTGTCCTGATCTGACGCCAAAGGTATACGCGTACAAACCGGATTTGGCGTTGATGGTCATGGAGGATTTGAGCGATCACATCATCATGCGCCGCGGACTGATGGAGCGGGGCCGTTATCCGTTGTTCGCCGGGCATATCGGATCATTCTTGGCGCGGACGTTGTTCTTCACCTCGGACCTGGCTATGGACCTGCAAGAGAAGAAACAGCGGGTGAAAGCTTTCATCAATCCGGAGCTTTGCAATATCACCGAGGATCTCATCTTTGACGCTCCTTATAAGAAGTCCCGGATGAATATCTTCGAGCCTCATATCCGCGATGCCGTTGAGCGCATTTGGGCGGATACGGAGCTGCATCTCGAGGTCGCGCTGCTGCGGGAGATATTTCTGACGAAAGCACAGGCCCTGCTGCATGGCGATTTGCATACAGATAATATCTTCATCAAGCTGGATTCGACGAAGGTCATTGATCCCGAATTTGCTTATTATGGTCCGATGGGCTTTGATATCGGGACGGTTATTGCCAATCTGCTGCTGAACTATTCAGGCCAAGAGGGCTGGAGCACGGATGCGCAGGAGCGCACCGATTACCGCCGCTACCTGCTGGATACGGTGCGCGACTTATGGACACAATTCGAGCTTCGGTTCCGCGAGCTTTGGAACGGGCATGCCGCCGACCGGATGGCGAAGACCCGAGGATATCAGGATTTGTATGTGGCAAGACTGCTGCAGGACACAATCGGCTTTGCCGGGGCGAAAATGGTGAGCCGCGTCCATGGTTTTATCCACGTCGCGGACATCGACCACATTGAGGATGCTGCTGCCCGCGAACGGGCACAGCGGATCGCGCTGGAGATCGGTGCGGCACTGATCAAACGGAACCGCTCCGCCCGCTCAATTGAGGAAGTGCTGGAAATCGCTTTAAAAGCTGTAAACTAAGGAGCTGAGTGGTACGCTGAAACGGCGATCGCCTTAGGACAGCAATGACGCAGGAAGGAAATTAGTTTTAACATTGAAAAAGACGACTACTCATTCAAAATGAATAAGAGTCGTCTTTTTATTTCGTTCAGGCCGGTCAATCGATGAAACGATGGATTTCCTCCAACACCTTGTGATGCTCCTGTGAAAATATACCGTGGCCCGCATGGGGAAATAGAATCAGTTTGGAGCCCGGAATACGTCGGTTCAGAATCTTGGCATGCTTCGGACTGAAGACCCAATCGTCCTCGCCGTGAATAATAAGCGTCGGTGCCGTAATTTGCCCGAGCCGATGGTACGAATCGAAATTTTTGGAGGCAAGTCTATGAATTTCCATGCTTCTAGGATTCGAAGGCGCGATCTGCATTCGTTCCGCGAGTGAAGCGATTATGGCCGGATTCTCTTGAATATAGGCTTTGGAATATAGCATATTTATTGTGTCTTGCGGGGAAAAAGCAGTGTGTTTTCGCATCAGCCATTTGAGCATCCGCCAAGTAGGCAGTACCCGCTTGACCCCGCAGGTTGTGGAGCATAGAACTAATTTCGCCACGCGAGTGGGGAATTCAATTGCAAGCTCCTGTGCAATCATTCCACCCATGGATTGGCCTAAAATATGGGCCTTGTCGATTTCGAGCGCGTCCATCAGCCCGACGACATCCTTAGCCATATCCGCGATGCCGTACGCTTCCGTCGGCGCGTCGCTGCGGCCTGTACCTCGATGATCGAGCATGATGAAGCGGTATCTTTCGCTTAACGCGGCCTTGATTGCCGGATGCCACCAGTCCATATTGCTGTCTTTTCCTGTGAGCCCGATCAAGGGAAATCCTTCCCCCAACGATTCATAACAAATGTTTACGCCGTTGACGAATACTTTTTTCAAAATTCCCCACTCTCCAGTTTCGTAATCTCTGGCCGCGAATGAACGATTTTCAAAATCAGTATATTCTATGGAAGGGAATAGAGTGAGGATGAAAGGGAGAGGCCCTCAGCCGATTGACGGCTAGAGCCTATCCGGGCAGAACGGTTTTATTCCTCTTCCTCAGATGGTTGTGTTCACGTTGATTCCTCGGACGCTTTCGATTTCTGATCCTGTGAGGAGATAGCCATCACGCGCTCCAGTCCCATCGCCATTAATTCTTGACCAGTCGCCTTAACGCCGGTCTTCAAGGAATTGGTGATCGTTCCGAAAGTGGTGCGTAACGGTTGATTTTCGTCGCGCCTCATATTCAAGAGCTCATTGCCGACGTGGGTAGCGCCGATTTTCAAAGCATCACCGGCAAGATGCAGAATCTCTTTCCTTACTCCCCTGAAGACCCCTTTCATGAGTCCTGACATGTATCTCACCTCCTTCCGAACCGTCGTATATTCCTAATGCGGCGCTTAGGGAGAGATGCTTTTCTCCTTTTGGTATACTTACGGACAGGTTCTTTTTTCTTCTCTATTCTCTTGGTATACTTACGGACAGGTTTTTTCTTCTTCTCTATTCTCCTGGTTTTCTTACGGACAGAATCTTTTTTCATCTCTTTTCTCTTGGTATCCTTACGGAGAGCTTCTTTTCTCAATTCCTTTTTCTTCTTGGGTTCCTTACGGAGAGCTTCTTTATTCGTCTTCTTTTCCACCCATCTGAGGAGTGCGCTGCCGACGGCGCGAGCAGCTCTTTCCATCAAGATCGATTCGGGGCTGTCGTTGGCTTGAATATGTTCAATCGCAGGTTTGCCTTCCAAAGAGTGCAGCTTTTGTCTGAGAAGCTGCCTGAATTCCGGATCCTGCGTCTCCTGCTCCAGCTTTGTCCAGCAATTGGCCGCATCCCCGTTTCGACCGATTCTGCGATACGCCTCGCCGAGCTCGTAAGTTAGTCTCGATTTGTCAATGCCTATGACCTCGAGTTGGTCCTCTTGATTTAACAGGAAGGTATAATCCTCAATCACTGTCCGCGTCCGTTGGAAATACTTTTCCGGCAGCCTGTATGCGGACCTGCCGCGAACAGACCGGATGATGATGTCGTGCGGAGCGGCTGCTACCGCTTTGTCGAGAAGCTTTAAGCCGTTTTTCGCCCATCTCAACCTTTCGAGCGGGTTCGTTTTATCGCGAGCGATTAAAATCATGATGCCGCCATGGTAAGCTTCCGCAAGAGGGTGGTCCGGATAGTCGAGTCGCAGCTGTTCCAACAGCTGATTCGCTTCCTGAACGGCGGCTTGATTGCCTTCCACGCCCTCCTTATACAGCGATGTAATCGTGCTGAGTCTCTCTTCGAAAGTCAAGGGGCTCTCCCTCTCTTTTCTTTTAAATTTTTCTTCCATTCCAATTAAACGAGACGCTGCAAGACTTCATTTGCTTTGTCAGGTTTTCCTGCATTTTGGTAAGCCTCACTTAGGTTTTTCAGTATATCGCGTACTTCTTTTTGAGTCAGGAAGCTGGGATTTTCTTTATAGCGGTCAAGCAGGAAGGTGAAGTCCTCGATCGCTGTTTCCGAGCAATGGAAAAGGACTCCGGCAGCCTCAGACAAATGTTCCCGCGTAACAACCGAATTTCTTTATGGTTTGGGTCTAAAGAAACGGCCCGATTCAATGCGTCTAATCCCTCTTCCGCCTTATCCGCTCTCTCCAGAATTTTGACGGCATCCCGGCCCGAGAGAACAAGAGTACTGCCGTAATAGGCTTCGAATAGCGCATTATCAGGTTCGGCCTCACGAAGCTTTAAGAGCATCTCGTTTGCTTTTATTACCGCTTTTTTGTCTCCGTTTACCCCTTTATGATGGAGTTTTTTGGCTTCCTCGAATTGTTTCATATGGATGCTTTGACTGGGCATTCCAATCGACCTCCCAATGATAAATCCGGCTTAATGTCGAGAAGCTTATGCCTGTTGCGCCGGAAGCGACACATAAGGGGAAAATTCTACGTTATCATCCGTTAGGGCGAGTCCGTGATGTGAAATGCTCTGCACCGCTTACCAGAAGCATCTATCGAGACTTTGAAAATCTTGCAATAAAGATAGATCCCCTCCTTGCATTTTCTTTTTACTTGTTACGATATGTGCAATCCTCATATAACGGTTGGGTAATTACTCAGTTTATGAATAATGTACGTTTGTCCGAGTCAATTCTTTACAATCTTGCATTCCATAACAGTAATTACGGAGGAGGGCAGGGTTTTTATGAAATGGCAATCCCATAAGATGACGGTTTCGATTGACGAGCATTCATCCCATCTGGAACAATTCAAGGATTTTTTAAGCAGCTGGACGATGAAGGAAGTACCATTGAAAAGTTGCCTCGGCAAAGAATAGAAGACTATCAGTTGAAAGCCATTAACGCTACGCTTTCTCATGTCTGGAACAACAATGAATATTACCGTTCGAAGCTGGAAGGAGCGGGCTTCACGGAACCGAAAATCGAAAGCCTGGAGCAATTAGCTTCAGTACCGCTGCTCAAGAAAGACGTTATACGCGGAGATAAGCAGAAGCTTTTGTGCGTCGATCCGAAAGAGATCGGCCAGGTTCATCTTACAAGCGGAACTTCAGGGAAGCCGATTTATACCGCCTACACATTAGCGGATCAGTATGTATATGATTTGCTGCCCAAATATTTGGAAATTTTCAAGGAGACGGACGCTGATGTTGCGGCCATCGCGCTGCCGTATGAGTTTGCGCTGCCCGGTCTTGGTTTTCAGCGTTTGTTCCAGTTTGCGTTCGGAACGGCGGTGCTGTCGCTTGGCAAAGGCGGATACATGGCTCCCGTCGATAAGTCATTGGAGCTGATGAAGGAATACCAAGCCACGGTTCTCGCTACCACGCCTTCCTATGCAGCGCTTTTGGTGGAAGAAAGCGAGAAGTATGGGATTAAAATAGGTGAAGATATCCGACTCAAGAAAATTTTGCTTACCGGTGAAGGGTGCTCCTCTACCTTCCGCGACCGGCTGGAGAAATGGTGGGGCTGCGAAGTGTCATTCTTCTACGGCTCGACCGAGTGCGGGGTTGTAGGGGTTGAATGCAGTAAACACAAAGGGTATCACGTCATGGAAGGACATGTAAAGGTAGAAATTATTGATACGGTTTCGGAGAAGCCGCTTCCGTACGGCCAAACCGGAGAGATCATCGTGACGACGCTGCTGCGCGAAGGGATGCCGATGGTGCGTTACCGAACCGGAGATATCGGTTATTTGCAAAAGGCCAGATGCGTTTGCGGGATCACCATGGACGTTCTGCATCTTAGAGGCAGAATGGAGAATATGTTGCGGTTAAATGGTGAGGACTATTCTCCGTTCTTACTGGAACACTTCCTTATGGAAATTCCCGATGTGGGCATGTGGTACCACTTCAAGCTGAATCAGGGAGTTCTTAAGATTGAAGCCGAGCCGTTTCGGACGAAATTAAGCGACGAGCAATTGGCGGAGAAAATCCGAAAGCATATGGCTGACCGGCTCTCGATTGACTGCCAGGTCGAAATCAGACACGACATCCCCCGTACTTTCGGCAAAGCGACCCGAGTGTTCAATTAGTCAAAACCTCTTAAACAGGAGAGGAGGTGCTGCGTTATGACTGACAACGATCGGGAGCGGGAGCGAAAGTTCAAGGATTTGTTGGCACGTATTCGAAAATCGCCTTTGTACAAGGAAAAATTATCGGAATACAACCTGAATGGCATCGGATTGGACCACATCCAAACACTGCCGCTTACAACAAAAGAAGATCTCCGGAAAGCCGGCGCTTTCGGTCACCTTGCCGTCGAAATGAAAGAGGTTGCGCAATACCACGAATCAACCGGCACGACCGGTGAGCCTTCCTCCTCCTGGTTCACCCAAGAGGACTTGAGGACTGGCGGGAGACAGCTGAAGGATTGCGGGGTTCGGTTGACAGCTGAAGATCTTGTGCTGATCCGCTTTCCATACGCGATGGCACTGCCCGCGTTCTTGATGCAGCAAGCGGCATGGCAGTCGGGAGCAGGGGTTGTTCCCGCAAGCGGACGCACCGTCGTTACGCCTTACCCAAGAGTGCTGCAGCTCATGGAGCGTCTTCGTGTCACGGTAGCCGCCGGGCTCCCGCGAGAGTTTGAGCTCCTGGCCGAAACTGCGCGTCTGATCGGTTCGACTCCGAGCAACCATTTTCCGGCTTTACGGGCCATTTGCGTTGCCGGAGAATTAATGAGCGACAAGCGCAGGGAGCATATAGAGAAGCTGTGGGGCGTGCCTGTATTTAATATGTATGGCTCGACGGAAACCGCGAATATCGCTACGATGTGCGAAAACGGCGTGATGCATATCGTGGAACAGGATTTTACGTCGAAGTGCTGCATGAAGACGGTTCAGGCCACATGGCCCAAGGAGAGAGAGGGTTTGCGGCGATTACAACGCTTTCCCATCAAGGATCTCCTCTGCTGCGATATTTTAATGAAGACATTATCTCTGTCGAACATTCCTTGTGTGCTTGCGGCCGAACGGGAGGCAAGCTGGCGCATTACGGCAGGAGTAAGGATCGAATCCGTTTTGGTGATACCGTCCTGGACGCTGCGGACCTCCAAGAAGCCGTATATTCATTGTCTCCTGCTCCGGATGCCTGGAAGGCGCTTTGGCAAGAGAACGGGCTGCACTTTCTGCTTGATTCGCATGATTCCGGGGAATGGTCGGAGGAGGCGATCCGTTCTCATTTATCCGGGAAGCTGCATGTGCCTGTCACGGTAGAGATCGTTCCCGACTTCAGGCTGCTTGACCGTGTCGAGCTTGTGAAAACGTCCCGTCGACAAAGCCGGTTTATGTTCAAAAATTCAGTTGAAGTGGAGCGCGAGAGCTGCTGGCTAATGCGCAAAAGGGGATACAGGAGTAAATCGGCCAGGAAAAGGTCCCGTCATTGGCCGATAAGAAGGGAGTACTCGAATGAGTGAAAAATTGCAACAATTACAATCTCAACTGAATGGGATTAACCGACAATTGCTTCATCTGCTGAATGAACAGGCGCGTACGGCCGATAAAATTGTCCGGATAAAGGAAAATCAAGGGATAACGGAAGCGGACGTCCAGCAAATGGTGAATGGGCTTACAAGCCAAAATCCGGGACCTATCGATAACGACACGGTCATGTACTTATTTAGGGAAATGTTCCATATTTACCTTAAAAAGAAAAAAGATGTGAAAACGGAACAAAAGCTCCTCGTGAGCCGCCGCCACAAGAGCGAGGATACGATTATCCGGATCAAGCATACCGAATTTGGAGGCACTTCGCACGTCATGATTGCGGGGCCCTGCTCAATCGAATCGAGAGACCAGCTTCTGACCGTAGCGGCCGCTTTGAAGAATGCCGGTGTTACCGTTTTGCGCGGGGGCGCGTTCAAGCCGAGAACCTCTCCATACGACTTTCAAGGGCTCGGTGTGGAAGGTTTGAAAATCATGAAGGAAGTGGCTGACGAAGTCGGCATGGTGACCATCAGCGAAATCATGAGCCCTTCACAAATCGATACGGCAGCCCGTTATGTCGATATCTTTCAGATCGGCGCCCGCAACATGCAGAACTTCGATCTGCTGAAAGCCGTCGGCCAAACCGGACAGCCTGTTCTTTTGAAGCGGGGCCTTTCCGCCACACTGGAGGAGTTCATTCTTGCGGCAGAATATATCCTGTATAACGGGAATGACCGGGTCATGTTGATCGAGCGCGGAATACGTACTTTTGAAAAATGGACGAGAAACACGCTCGATATTTCGGCGGTACCGCTATTGAAACAGGAGACCCATCTTCCGGTGCTCGTGGATGTCAGTCATGCCACCGGCCGAAAGGATATTCTGCTATCCTGCGCGAAGGCAGCACTTGCTGCGGGCGCCGATGGGGTTATGGTCGAGGTGCATCCGAATCCGCAGGCTTCACGTTCCGATGCGAATCAGCAGATCAATATTGACGAATTTAATACGTTCTGGAAAGGACTCCGCGATTCGGGCTTTTTCTAAAGTGACGAAGCATCACGAGCTGACATTCGCTAACGGAGGAGAGTGTATGACAGAGATAAACTCTTTCGACATGGATTCGCATGATGCGGGAAGGGCGTTTGATTTATTGCATGGGTTGATATTTAAAATGTTACTGGTAACGGACGGGCGGACAACAGAGATGCTGGAAGCTCTGTTGAACGAAAAAATGGTCGTTCATGTCATTCGGCAAGAGCAAATAGATGAAGAACATGCCGATCTTTTTAGCGAGTCCTCCGGTGCTCCGTATATAAGAGAGTCTCTCTTGTTGAGCGAAAAGAGCCGCTTTCTGGTATCTCACAATCTTGCGCTGGTTTACTCGAAGCATGTGCCACCTGCTTTGTTTGAGAAGATAGCACACCTTAAGGAGGGGATTGGCAAATCAATCAGTACCTTGGGTTTGCAAACGTTCAGAAAAGTGCTTGACTCCGGGGCGAAAAATGAGGAAGAAGCGGTGGATCTGTTTCAAAAGCCGATCCGGCTTCGTTTTCCGGAACTGCGTGATAAAGTGCCTTATAAAAAATACTCGATTTATTTCGGAACTGCGCCGGGAATTCAGATGCTTGAATATTTTAATCCGAATATCATCAGACAAAGTTTGAACCAATCTATCGGAGGGATGAATCATGAGTGACAAAGAAACGAAAGAGCAGAAGCAAGCAAGAAAGCAATTAAAGGAAGCTGAAAAAGCAAAAGAAAAAGCGGAAAAAGCAAGAGCAAAAGAACAGAAGCACCTCGAGAAACAAGCGCAGAAAAGGGAAAAAGAAGTACAGAGTAACGAACCGGTAGAAGAGCAGGGGAAAAGGCTGACTCAAAAGGGAAGTGCTGTCCCTATAAGTCAGCCTTATTAACCATACCCCTTCGTTGAATACGCTCTCCGAAAGGAGCTTTTTTCGGGCGCGTTATTGTTTTTTCGCTTTTTCTTTCATGTGTTCGACTAAATCCGCTCCAGACTTTATCATTTGTTCACCGGCATATTGTACACCGCTTTTAACGGCCGATATAAATTTCGCTATAGAAATATCGGTGGGTTGTTCCGATTTTTTACAGCCTCCATGATTTTCTTGCCGGTCTCATTCGCACCGCCACTAACAGCCTTTGTGTAGCTGTCGGCGAAACGGAAAATTCTCGCTTGATTTCGCCAAAAATCTTTGAGAGATCCTGACTACCCTCTGGCATTTGCTTCACCCCCTTATGAAAGCTAAGCGTTCAGTCTATCGGGATGCATGGTGTCGCGAAGCATGCGGATCGTACGACGGCGTCTCTATTTCCGGCTATGGGCTTCTTCATGAAGCCGAACCGCCTCAGCCGGTCTTTGCTCAAACGGGGCAGCGATGAGCTCCGGCTCCTGCTCATCATCCAGCATGGGGGCGGAATGAATTTTTACAGTACGCATTTTGTCGTCCATATATAATTTAATCACGGCAACAATTACGCCCACCACAAGAACAAAAGCAATTACACCGCTTAATGTTAGTCCAAGAATAAATAGCATTTTATCTGCAAATCCCATGTTTTTCGTATTCAATTTCATTCTCACTCCCTCTGTCTTATTATGCTTACCTGTATCGATGCTTTCGGTCATGATACACGATAAATAAGCCTCCGTCTGGAAAGTGCAAGTTCCAGTCTGTTATAATCAACCATTCTGAGTTCAGTATATGTATAGATATCTGCGAATTTATGGGTACTCGCACATTGTTCGGATGAATTCCGCTTCAGTCCATTCTTAGATGCATAGCGGCACATAAACTGAAAGAGCTGATAGAGAGGTCGTACTGCTCGTGGGGTTGTCCGGGACCAGAGCGTTGTTGTTGAACTTATACTGGGAGGAGTAACTATGGATCATAGTCAAAGCAAACTTGAGTCTGATCACAGGCAAACCGATTCCACGGAGCTTCCGAACTCCAATCTGAACAAGGAATTGAAGGAAGTAAGCCAAGTTCATGCTTATCTTCCTTCAGCTAAGCAAGACAATACTACTATCGAAGAAAATAAATCGGTGGAGATATCGGAGGCAGCTACGGAAGCTGACCTGGAGTGGAGGCAGTTCGTCCAGCAAGAACTCGAGAGCATGCGGAACCCGGAAAAAGCGGAGCGGGATCGTACGCACAAAGAGACGTCATCGCCTCCATCGTTAGATCAAGCCTTAGGTCTCATCATAGAAAAGATACCCTTCGAAAGTTTAATCGATTCAACGATTCGGTTTTTCTTTAAGAAGCCAAAGCCAAAGCCAAAGCCAAAACCAGAACCAGAGAGAAGGGTGAAAAAGGACCGAAGAAAGTGATATCGCAGGGGGGGAGGATCGGAGATGGGCGGAGGTGATTCGTGAATCAACGAGAGCATCTCGTTTGGGGACTATCCCAAAATCATAAATGACTGAGGGACGGCCCCTAGACGGGATTTTTATAGCGCACCTTAATTTAAGGTTGCGTTTTATTTTTGAACACTGGGTATGCTAAAATTGGGTTAACCAAACTTTACCAAAAAGAACGGAGGTGGTGCCCCATGACAACGGATCGCAAACCCAATAGATTAGCCAAGGAGAAGTCGCCGTATTTGCTCCAACACGCTTTCAATCCGGTAGACTGGTTCCCTTGGTCGGACGAGGCTTTTGAAAAAGCGAAAAGCGAAAACAAGCCCGTCTTTTTATCTATTGGGTATAGCTGACGTTGCTAACTCACAAGTACCTGCCATTGGTGTCATGTCATGGAACACGAATCGTTTGAGGACGGCGAAGTGGCCGGGCTGTTGAACCGCGAATATGTCGCCGTGAAGGTGGACCGCGAGGAGCGGCCGGACATCGATCAGGTCTATATGGCGGTATGCCAGGCGATGACCGGCCAGGGCGGCTGGCCGCTGACCGTCATTCTGACGCCGGACCGGAATCCGATTTTCGCCGGCACCTATTTTCCGAAGCACAGCCGGTACGGCAGGCCGGGTCTGATGGATGTGTTGTCGCGGCTGGCGGACAAATGGCGGAATGACCGGGAAGAGGTGCTCGAGTTCGCCGAGCGGATCACGCAGGAGGTGCGGGACAGCATGGAAGCCGACCGCCGCGGCGAAGCCGTGCCGGAGCTGCTCGATCAGGCTTACCGGCTGTATGAACGGCTGTTCGACAGCGAGTATGGCGGGTTCGGAGGGGCGCCGAAGTTTCCGTCGTCCCACAACTTGTCTTTCTTGCTCCGCTACTATCGTCGTACCGGGGAGGACAAGGCGCTGCGGATGGTCGAACGGACGCTCGACGGGATGCGCCGCGGCGGTATGTACGATCATATCGGCTTCGGCTTCGCGCGGTATTCGGTGGACGAGCAGTGGCTGGTGCCGCATTTTGAGAAGATGCTGTACGACAACGCGCTGCTCGCCTGGACGTATCTGGAAGCGTACCAGCTGACGGGGAAACGCGAGTATGCCGAGACGGCGGAGCAAATCTTCGAGTATGTGCTGCGCGATATGACCGATCCGGAGGGAGGCTTCTACAGCGCCGAGGATGCGGACTCGGAAGGGCGCGAAGGCAAATTTTACGTCTGGCGGCCGGATGAGATCGCGAATGTACTGGGCGCGGAAGACGGGGACCTGATCTGCGAATGGTTCGGCATTACGGAGGAAGGGAATTTCGAAGGGGACAGCATCCCGAACCTGATCGGGCAGGATGCGGAAGCGTTCGCCTCGGAGCGCGGCATGACGGTCGAGGAGCTGCAGCGGAGAATCGAGCACAGCCGTGCCCGGTTGTACGAGCACCGCGAGAAGCGGGTTCATCCGGGCAAGGACGACAAAATTTTAACCGCCTGGAACGGCCTGATGATCATGGCGCTGGCGACCGGGTACAAGGCGCTTGGCCGGGAACGGTATTTGGAAGCGGCTAGGAGGTCGGCTGATTTTATTCTGCGCAAGTTGCGCCGGGAGGACGGACGGCTGCTGGCCCGCTACCGCGATGGAGAAGCCGCTTACGAAGCGTATCTGGACGATTACGCCTTTCTCGTCTGGGGCCTGATCGAGCTGTACGAGGCCGGATTCGATATCGGGCATCTGCAGGCGGCGATCGAGCTGAACGAGCGGATGATCGAGTTGTTCCGCGACGAGCATCAGGGCGGCCTGTTTTTCACCGGCGCGGACGGCGAGAAGCTGTTCGCCCGCGGCAAGGAAATCTACGACGGCGCGATGCCGTCGGGCAATTCGGTCGCGGCGCTCAACCTGCAACGGCTGGCGAGGCTGACCGGCGACGCGCAGCTGGCGGAGCTGGCCGAACGGCAGCTCGAAGCGTTCGCCGGCGCGGTGCGGCGTTATCCGCCCGGCTATGCGATGTACCTGATCGCCCTCGACTACGCGACATCCGCAGGCGGTGAGATCGTCATTGCCGGCAGCCGGGACGAGGAGGAGACGCGCCGGATGATCGAGGCGGCGCATCGCGGCTTCCGTCCGCATACGGAAGTGCTCCTCGCCGTTCCCGGACCGGAAGCCGCAGCGCTGGAGCGGCTCGTGCCCGCCGTCGCCGGCAAAATGCCGGTTCGGGGAAACCCGGCCGCGTACGTCTGCGTCAACTTCGCCTGCCAGGCGCCGGTGACGGACGCGGCGTCGCTCAAGGCACTGCTGGACGCGGACCGCTGACCCTTGCGGCAAACCGCAACAATATGAAGAAGCGCCATCCCGTCGGGAGGCGCTTCTTCGATTAGTGGCGGCGGTAAGAATGCCGCGCAAATGATACCGTATGCAAAATCATTTCAACCGCAGCAACGTCGTCCACAGATCCGCGCTTTCGTAGCCGAGGCGCCATGCGGCGATGCCGGCCAGATCGTACGTTTTGGCCAGCTCGATGCGCTGCTTCACCGTCTGCTCCGTTTCGGCCCAGAAAACGTATGTGGAGCCGTCTTTTTGATACGTATATTTCATTTGCCCCGATTCGCGGTCGAGCGTCCCTTTGGCGCCCCGCTCGGCGATCAGCTTCGGCACTTCCTTCATATAGACGGCCCGGCTCGCGACCGGCTTGCCGTCCGCATCGAGCTGCCATTCTCGCACATAGAACGGAATGCCGAGCATCAGCTTGCTGCGCGGAATGCCGTAGGACAAATATTGCTTGATGCCTTCCTCCGTCCAGGCCAGCCCGGAGACCGATCCGGCTTCCGGACCGCCCTGCCAGTGCTCGTCGTAAGCCATCACAATGACGGTATCGACGATGCCGGCGAGCGCCTTGTGATCGTACCCGGTCAAATGATTCCACGCCGTATCGCCGCGCGGCAGATCGATGCTCACCTTCAGCTTCTTCGCATGCGCCGCGTTCGTCAGCTCGCGGACGAAGGACGTATAGGCGTCCCGGTCGGTTCCGGCGAGCGACTCGAATCGAGGTTGACGCCGTCGACCTTCAGCTCGGCCAGCCTGTTGACGAGGGCGGCGATAAACCGTTTGCGAGCTTCGGTATCCGCCAGAAACGCGGTCGTCATCGCTTGGTCGAACTGGTTATGGACGAGCGGCATGACGGAAATTCCGGCCGCTTTCAGCTCGCTTGCGAGCGCGGGGTCCGAGTTGTCCTTCAGCGTTCCGCCGGCGTCGGCCAGTTCGAACCAGGTCGGCGAATCGATATCGAGCCCTTGCGTGACGGCGACCTGCTCCCGGATGACGGCGCTGTTCGACGTTCCGTTCCAGCCGAGGTAGACCAGCTGCTTCGTATTGCTCCATACGGCCCGGCCGTCTTCCGTGCGCACGACGGAACCGGACAGGGCGGCGGCATAGGCGACGGCCGCCTTGCGGGTATGGAACGACTTGATTTTGTTGTCGCCCTGGTACACGGTCAAGTACGGCTCGTTGGTCCAGTACGTTTCGCCGCCCAGCGCGACCCGGCTGCCGGCATAGCTTTTGGCATATTGAACCGCC
>NZ_BOVJ01000206.1 GCF_018403665.1 Paenibacillus cisolokensis | reverse complement strand
AAAACGTTTCCAAAATTTTCGATTGCGCGCCTTGTGCGGCGCAGCGTCGCGGCCGGCCTGCGAAATCGACTCCATTCAACCCCTCCTTGTCTGCGTAAAATGCCGTGGGAATCGCCAAGAACCCCGCAACCGCTCGAACGCTAGCGGAAATATCGCTTCTTCAGTGTAACGGATCGCGCAAACGGACAGTACCCGACAGATCGGAGACGTTTTCATGCAAAAATTAGAGGTGATGAAGGGATGGAAAGACGAAAAAGCCCGCAGCCTCCGGAAAGCCGCGGGGCGGTGAGTATTCCATTAACGGACAAGAAAACGACGAATCCGGGAGAAGGATGCGAAAGGAAGGAACGGATGAGGACCGGTCAAGCGGGAGAAGTCATTCCCCGGAATGCTTGCCGCGAAATGCGGAAGGCGATTTCCCGGCATATTTTTTAAATTTGCTGTAAAATAATCGACCGTCGAATAGCCGACCCGTTCGGCCACCTGATGCACCTTGAGCCCTTGCGCCAGCAGTTCCTTCGCCTTCTCCATGCGCACCTTGTCGACATAATTGTTGAAATAGTCGCCGGTCTCGCTTTTGAACAGTTTGCCGAGATAGCCGCTGTTGTAATGAAACACTTCGGCTAACGTTTCCAGCTTTAAATTCTGGTCGTAATTGCGGTGGATCAGCTCCTTCATCTGTTTGACGATCCGTTCCGGCTGCGCGGCGCCGCTCCGCTCCGCGACCGCCTCCCATATCCCGTTCAGATGCCGGCGCAGCGATTCGGCATCGGCGGTTTCGTAAATGTCCGATAGGATATCCGGCCGTTCCCGCAACAGCGAGGCCGCCGCGGTGTTGACAGCCGAAAGCTTGTGCAGCGCCGCGGAAGCGATATGGGCGGCGGCGCTGCGGCATTCCGGTCCGTCCATGCCGCTTTGCTCCATCGCCTTCAGCGCATCGTTCGCAATGCGGGCGGCCGCTTCCCGGTGGCCGATATCCAACGCCAAAAACAGCTCGTCGACGATCTTCTCCGTATCGGGAGCCGGCGATGCGCTCGTCTCGCCGTCCCCATCGGACAGCGGCGGCAGGATGTCCCCGTCCTCGCACCAGAACAGGCGCCGGTTCAGCCTGCGGGAAGCCGATGCGAACGAGCGGTCGATACGGCCGAGCGAAACGGCAATATCTCCGCAAGCGCCGGCGATCCGGTCGGCCGCTTCGCCGCAAAGCCCGCGCAGCGTTTCGTTCCATTCCCGTGCTTCCCGGCAGCCGCGGATGCCGTCCCGGATGACGAGACCGATGTACGGGTCTGCCGGGAACACCGCTGCCGTTGCGGATTGTCCGGCAAAGCGTTCCGCCAGCTTGCGCTTGACGGAAGCGAGCAGCCGGCCGTCATCTTCTCCGCCGCGCTTCGCTGCAAGCAGAATAACTTGATAGCCGTTCCACTCCATGCCGAGCCTTGCCGCCAGCGCGTCCCAGGACGGATCATCGGCGGACAACGGTGAAGTGCCGTATGCCGCCGAACGGATCGCCTGCTCCCGCCGCCATTGCTCCTCCGCTTCGGACTGGCGGCGCTTTTCATGTTCCGCAACCAGCATGTCGCGGATGCGTGCGATGAAACCGGTCAGTTCGTCCTCATCGACCGGCTTGAGCAAATAGCCGTCCACGCGGTAATCGATCGCTTTTTCGCATAATCGAAATCCGAGTAGCCGCTCAAAATGAGGAAATGAACGCCTTCGTCCTTTTCCCTGATCCGCTCGATCAGCTTCAGGCCGTCCATTCCCGGCATCCGGATATCGACAATCATCAGATCCGGCGCTTGCCGCTCGTGCTCCTCGAGCGCCTCCCGGCCGTTCGCGGCGATGCCGCATACGCGGAATCCGAACGAATGCCAATCGATGATCGTCCGCATCCCTTCGCGGATTTGAGGCTCGTCGTCCACAATCAGCACTTTATACATTCCGCTCTCTCCCCCTTGCCGGCAATTCCAATCGAATTCGCGTGCCGCGGCCGGGTTCGCTGTCCATATCGTAACGGTAGGCTTCTCCGTAAGTCAGCCGCAGCCGCTGATGAATGTTGCGCAAGCCGATCCGCTGCTCGCCGCGGTCTTCGGCGTCCTCCATCGCCGCCAGCACGGCCTGCCGCCGCGCCTCGTCCATTCCGTCGCCGTTATCTTCCACGTCGATGCGCAGCATGCCGTCTTCCGTCAGTACGGCCGAGATGCGCACATGCCCGCCTTGCTCCAGGTTTTCCAGACCGTGAATGACCGCATTTTCCACAAGCGGCTGCACGATCAGCGGCGGTACCGGAATATTCGTCGTCTCCGGTTCGATATCCAGCGTGAACGTCAGCCTGTCGGCATAGCGGAATTTTTGAATTTCCAGGTAGCAGCGGACAATTTCCATTTCATCGCCGAAACGGATGTCCGCCCCGCCGATCTCCAGGTTTTCCGCATAAGCTTGCCGAGCAACCGCACCGTTTGCGCGATTTCGGACTGGCCGTTGATATGCGCTTTCATCCGGATCGACTCCAGCGCGTTGAACAGAAAATGCGGGTTGATCTGGCTCGCCATCATTTTCAGCTTGATCTCTTTCTGCTTCAGCTCCATCATGCTCTTCTGCCGGTTCGATTCATACACCTCGTCCATCAGTTCGCGGATGCTGCGCACCATTGAGTTGAACTGCCGCGACAGCTGGGCGATTTCGTCATTGCCGTCAATCGGCGAATAGGCGTTCAGGTTGCCTGCGGCCACCTTGTTGATCTCCTTGCTCAATTTTAAAATCCGCTTCGAAATCAATGCCGATACGAGCGAAATCAGAATGACCGCGACGATACAGCTGAGAAAAATAACGATCATGCCCATCGTGCCGATCCGGTCGGCCTCCGCGACGATATAATCGACCGCAAATACGGATACGATACGGAGTCCGTTGAGGCTGGAAGCGGGATGGACGTTTTCAATAATAATTTTGGACAGCTTGCCGTCCACGATCTCTTCGTACGTGCCGCTGTCGTAATTTTGAATGATCTTGCCGATGCTCGCATCGGTCAGCAGCTTGCCGGACAAGGCCGGGTTGTTCGAGGCGACGATGTTGTTGTTTTCGTCTATAATCATCGTCTCATACGGTTCCTGGTTCATGATCGCATGCAGCGTAACCGGATTGACGGCAATGACGAGTACGCCCTTTGTCCCGTATTCCGGAAAATCGATCCGCCTGACGAGGCTCAAATATTTGTTTTTCCCGGCCTGGTCCTCCACATAATACCATCTGACGGCGTTATCGGCGATCGCGGCCCGGTACCAGAAAGAATGGCGAATCGAATCGTCCGGCTGGATAAATTCCCAGTTGTTGATCAAAGTCGGATTGTCGATATAAAGCCGAATGTTTTTCAGCTCGGCGTACGTCTTGAGAAAATCGCGGAAATCGGAATACCCGCTGTAAGCTTTGAAAACGTCCAGAACGGTATCGTAACGGCTGTTTGATACCGTTTTCAATCTTCTGTCGAACAACAGCCGCTCCGAGACGATAAGCGGGATTTTAATAATATCGGACGTGCGCTGCTTGAGCCGTTCGACGTTGCTGGCCGTCTGCTGCACGGCATTTTCCAGCGCCATCTGGCGAAATTGCGCGGTGAGAAACATGCCGACGAACAGTACCGGGACGAGCACGACGAGCAAAATCGACAGAAACAGCTTGTTGCGCAGCTTCATATTGTTGAACCAGGTTGTCATCTGTCAGCAGGTCACTCCCTCCGTCGCGGCGCCGTATTCCATTTCTATCATCTATATCATAATCGCCCGGGCGGAAAAAGAGAATGACTTTCGGCTCCGCTTCGCATCCAGCGCCTTATTCGTTCGCGCTAATCCCGCTGGGCGCTCGATTGCTCGCACCACTCCCGCCGGGTGCTCAATTTCGAACCTCCAGGGCCCTTTTCGCCGCTCCACTCCCGTTGCCACCACGCCGGGCGTCCGACGGACCGATAGCAGAACTGCAGGGCCTTATTCCCTCGCGCTAATCCCGCTGGGCGCACCATTGCGAACCTCCAGGGCCCTATTCACTCGCTCCACTCCCACTGGGCGTCCGGTTGCGTGCCTCTAGTGCCTTTTTCGCTCGCTCCACTCCCGCCGGGTGCTCAATTTCGAACCTCCAGGGTCTATTCGCTCGCACCATCCACACTGTGAACTGCCACCGGCCCCGAAATTACTTTACTCCGGCTCCCAGCGGCTGGTATGCGGGAGATCGAAACCCTACAAAAGAACAATGCTGCAAAAGTGCAGTATTTTCGGGCGTAAAATAACCAAAACGCGAAAATTCCTGCGATAATCAGGCTGTTG
>NZ_BOVJ01000205.1 GCF_018403665.1 Paenibacillus cisolokensis | reverse complement strand
AGCGTTTGTCAGATTCGTTATGATAGACGTTAAAACAGAGACAGCCCTCCGTTGTCATGGCTTCAGCAATTATATCGATTCAATTTCGTTGACAACCCGAATAAATACCATTATATTAATTTATAAATGAAATTGAGAATCAATATCAAATAAGGGGATACATAGATGAGTAAAAAGTTGCTTCTGCCAATCATTTTCCTGTTGTTTGTGGTCATCATCAGCGCTTGCGGAAACAATGCCTCGAATAATAATGAGGCATCTAATAATGAGGCATCGTCTTCAAGCGCCAGCAAGGGCGCGAGCGAACAGCAGACGCCTACGGAATCCGAGTCTGCGGCCAAGACCGGCACGGTCACGTATCAGTCCGAGCTCGGTCCGGTAGAAGTGCCGGTCAATCCGCAGCGCATCGTCGCGCTGACGAACGCGCCGAACGTGCTCTCGCTGGGCGGAACGCTCGTCGGCGTAGACGAGTGGACGAACAAGAATCCGCTCTTCACCGATAAGCTGAACGGGGTGGAAGTGGTAACCGAAGACAACCTTGAGAAGATCATCGAGCTGGAGCCGGATCTGATCATTGCCGACGCCAGCAGCAAAAATCTCGACAAGCTGAAGGAGATCGCGCCTACCGTCGCTTACACGTGGGGGAAGCTGGATTTCTTGTCGCAACAGGTCGAGATCGGCAAGCTGCTGAACAAGGAGCAGGAAGCGCAAGCCTGGGTTGACGATTTTTCGCAGCGGGCTAAAGCGGCCGGCGATGAAATCAAAGCGAAGATCGGCGAGAATGCGACGGTATCGGTCTTCGAGACCGACTCGAAGAACTTCTACGTGTTCGGCAACGCCTGGGCGCGCGGAACCGAGCTGCTGTACCAGGCCATGGAACTGAACATGCCGGAGAAAGTCAAAGAAGATGCTCTCGGACCCGGCTACTATACGCTGTCCCCGGAAGTTCTCAGCGACTATGCCGGCGATTATATCGTTCTCAGCAGAAGCGCCCAGGGGGACAATTCCTTCATGCAGACGGACACTTGGCAGAAGATCCCGGCCGTCAAAAACGGTCATGTCATCGAGATCGACACGGAAGCCTCCACTTACAGCGATCCGACGACGCTCGAATATCTGCTGAACATTTTCAAGGAAGGCTTCCTGAAATAAGCGTTTGCGTCATGCGCAGACCGGAGAAGAAGGCCGAGATGCCTCGGGCAAAGCGGAGGCTGTCTCGGTCTTCTTCGCGCCCTTTATGACCTGGCTAGAAGGAGGAATAGCAACATGCGCGGCAGTCGGCAGCCGAAATCCTTTACTCTCGAAATCGCAATCAGCCTTGCGGCACTTGCGGTCATGTTCTCGCTCGCTATGCTGCTCGGCGCGAAGGATGTGTCCTTGCGCGAGCTCTGGCTTGTCTTGGCTAACCGCGGCGGGGACGATAAAATCGCGATGCTCCGGGAAATTCGCTACCCACGGGAAACGGCGGCCGTGCTTGTCGGCGCCGCGCTTGCGGTGGCTGGCGCGATCATGCAAGGGTTGACGCGCAATCCGCTTGCGGACCCCGGGCTTCTGGGGCTAACCGCCGGAGCGAACGCTGCGCTAGCCCTGGCTGTGGCCGTGTTGCCGGCGATGAATTATTTCGGGATCATGCTCGTCTGCTTCGCCGGAGCTGCGCTGGGCATGTTTCTCGTTATCAGCATCGGCGCGTTGAAGAAAGGCGGCTTTTCTCCGTTCCGGATCGTTCTGGCCGGCTCGGCGGTGTCCGCATTTCTGTATGCCGTGGCGGACGGTATCGGTCTCTTGTTCAAGACGTCCAAAGACGTGACGATGTGGACATCGGGGGGGCTGATCGGCACGACGTGGGGGCAAGTTCAAGCGGTGAGTCCGGTCATCGCCGGTTCCCTTCTTGTGGCGATAGCCTTGTCCAAGGCGCTCACGATTTTAAGCTTGAACGAAGAAGTCGCCGTCGGCCTGGGGCTTCGAAAAGCATACGTCAAAGCCGTTCTGTACATCCTGATTATTTTGCTGGCCGGAGCGGCCGTCGCGCTCGTCGGAAACATGGCGTTCATCGGGTTGATGATTCCCCACATGGTAAGAGCGTTGTTCGGGACCGACTATCGCGCGGTCATTCCGATGTCGGCCGTCTGGGGAGCGACGCTCATGCTGATGGCGGATACGCTCGGACGAACGCTCTATGCGCCGTTCGAGACGCCGGTCGTGGCGATTATCGCCGTACTCGGACTCCCGTTCTTCTTGTTCGTGGTGCGCAAAGGAGTGAAGCCGCTGTCATGATCCAGGCTGCGCAAGTTCAAAAGAAAGTTGCCGTCTTCGCGACCGTGCTGCTGCTTATCACCACGACGATCGTTGCCTCGATGAGCGTCGGTTCCGGGTCGCTCTCCTTCGATCGTCTGCTCTCGACCATACTTGGGCATGGCACCGTCAAGGAAAATCTGGTGCTGTTCTCCATCCGTTTGCCGCGTATTGCCGTGACTTTGCTGGCCGGCATGGCGCTGGCTCTGTCCGGCGCGATTCTGCAGGGCATTACGCGCAACGACTTGGCCGATCCCGGCGTCGTCGGCATTAACGCGGGAGCCGGCGTGGCGATTTCGGCATTTTTCCTTTATTATCCTCTTGATCCCAAGACGTTCGCTTATGTGCTTCCGCTTGTCGCGTTCGGAGGAGCGCTGACGACGGCTGTCCTTATCTATTTGTTCTCTTATTCCAAAACAACGGGGCTGCAGCCTGTTAAGCTCGTCCTCGTTGGAGTCGGCTTCGCGTTGGCATTGTCAGGCTTGATGATTATTCTGATCTCCTCGGCCGATTATCGGAAGGTCGATTTTATCGCGAAGTGGCTCGCGGGCAATATCTGGGGAGCGGATTGGCCGTTCGTTTGGTCGCTGCTGCCGTGGCTTGTGATCCTGCTTCCGTACACGCTGTACAAGTCGAACGTCCTCAACCTGCTGGCGATGGATGAAGCGATTGCTATCGGGGCCGGCGTTTCCGTCAACCGGGACCGGCTGTTGTTGCTCGGGGCTGCCGTTGCTCTTGCCGCTGCGGCGGTATCCGTCACCGGGGGCATAGCGTTCATCGGCCTGATGGCTCCCCATATCGCCAAGTCAATCATAGGGCGCCGTCACCAATATTGCGTTCCCCTCGCCGTACTGATGGGCGGGTGGCTGCTCTTGTTCGCCGATACCGTCGGGCGCAATCTCGTCGATCCGGCCGGCATTCCGGCGGGCATTATGGTCGCGCTCATCGGCGGGCCTTACTTCCTGTATCTTCTGTTGAAGAAGTAGTCGCGGCGGTATATCGCAAACCGGTTTTTACAATACGGCAGTTGAATGAAATCGGACTGCCAACAAGCGCCAACAAGTTCGCGTCGGACGCGGGTTTCGGGGCTGTGACAGGTTGCCGAAGGGCAGGCTGCGCACAGTCCTTTTTGGGCTTCTCGTTGAACAGTTTGCAAACAAGAGCGTGATCGTCGGGGAGAACACGACGGTGAATCTGGAAGCTCTGCTCGCCTACGGGCCCGATTTGATCATTGCCGGCAACAGCGTCAATAAGGAAATAACCGGGGAGCTGTCCCGAATCGCGACAACGGTCGTCATTGACGAGGAAGAGACGAATGTGTGGAACGATTGGCCTTCGCTCGTGACCAAATTTGGCGAAATTTTGGGACAAGAGGATGTGGCGGAGCGCTATATTGCCGAATTCCGCGAGAAGGTGAAAGACGCCAAGGAGAAGTTGGCCGGACTGGAAGGGACGGTCGCCTTCGTACAGGTAAGAGAAAAAGAGGTATGGCTGCAGGGCACGGATTATTTGAAAACGTATTATGACGGCCTTGGGCTGAAGGCTCCGGACGCCGACATCATGAAAGAAGGCGCGCAAATCACGTTGGAAGGCTTGAGTACGCTGGATCCGGACCATCTGTTCTTGGGCTATTTCAATTACAGTGACAAGTCCATACCCGCTTTGACGGACGAATGGGATGACACCGCGGTATGGAGCAAGCTGAAGTCCGTTCGGAACAACCAGGTTTATTCGATTAATGGCGAGCTGGCTCTCGGGTATGGCCCGATCGGTCAGACGTATGGCGTAGAGTCCGTCCTTGAGGCATTGAAATAAACGATAGCCGAAATGTCACGGCGAACCGAGCATGACGTTTCTGTGGAAACGGGCTCGCGCATACGGAATCGGCGGCTCCGTCAAGGAGCTGCCGATTCCGCTTTCGTCGAGGGCTCGTCCGCATCCTCCAGCTCCAGAATGATCGGGCAATGGTCGCTACCCATGACGGCGGCGTCAATCCGGGCATCGATGAGCCGGGGGACAAGCCTGGACGAGATCAGGAAATAATCGATGCGCCATCCGATATTCCGTTCTCTGACTCTTGGCATAAATGACCACCACGTATAGGCGTCCGTACGATCGGGATAGAGATGCCGGAACGTATCGACGAAGCCGGCCTCAAGCAGCAGCGTCATCTTCTCCCTTTCTTCCGGCGTGAAGCCGGAATTGCCCGCATTCGACTTGGCGTTTTTCAGGTCGATCTCCCGATGGGCGACGTTCAGATCGCCGCATACGACAACCGGCTTGTCTCCGTCGAGCTTGACGAGATAGCTGCGGAACTTCTCCTCCCACTCCAGCCGGTACGCCAGTCGGGACAGATCGCGTCTTGCGTTCGGAGTGTAGACGTTGACGAGATAAAAATCGTCATACTCGAGTGTAATGATCCGCCCTTCGGAATCTTCCTCCCCGTCCATGCCATACCGTACCGACAGCGGCTTCATTTTGGTCAAGACAGCCGTTCCCGAGTACCCTTTCTTCAATGCGTAATTCCAGTACTGCCTGTACTCCTCGCCGCACGCCAGTTCGATCTGTCCTTCCTGCAGCTTCGTTTCCTGCAGACAGAAGATGTCCGCGTCCACTTCCCGGAAATAATCGTAAAATCCTTTATTGATGCACGCTCTCAAGCCGTTGACGTTCCATGAAACGAGTCTGATCATTTTTACTCTCCTTACTGAACTTCTTACTGAATGTTGATGCCGGTGGCGGCTGCGGCGTTATGCCCGGTTATCGGTCATTGCCGGGGGTTCGGAAGGGCTTGTCCGTCCGTGCCGAAAGCGGCGAGCGGCGCAGCGATTGGCGTACTCTCCGGAGCAGGCGCGCCCGATAACGCTTCAACAGCAGCCGCAGACCGAAATAGAAGACAACGGTAAAAATAATACTGTTTGCGACCGAACCGACCAGAAAATGAAGGCCGATGTCGCCAAGTATGCCGTAATGATCCGCAACTTCCGCATAGTCGTCCGTTTCCGGAACCGGTTCGGCGATGGCTTCATCCAGTTCGAAAGAAGCGGGTGACGATGTAAAATCGTTAATCAGAAATCCGATCTTGTAATTCAGGTAGAACAAGGCCGGCCAAATCACGGATCCGAGCGATGCCGCCATGACGGCCGCGGGGATGTTGCCGCGCACGAGACGGGATAATGCAAGGGAAAGGACAAGTCCGACGCCGAAGGTCGGATACCAGCACGGAAAGAAACCGATAGCAAAACCGATCGCCACGACATGATCGCCGTTGCTGCTTCGCAATAACCGGAGTCCGTAATATTTGAATTTTCGCCATAGCCGCTGCAGCAAGCAAGTTCCTCCTGATATTTCTCCAGTTTTTCGCGATCAATTTCTAACATCATACCAGATTTTATGCCGTTGTGGAGCCTAGTAATCATTCTGTTCTTCACATCGGCGGCTGGTGCTTTTGAGGTTTGATCGGTTATGATGGACGTATGAAAAGGCTTTTCCGGTATCCGGTTCCGTAATTTTTTACTAGAAAGGAGGAAGCAGAAAGCCGCCCTTTCGCTTATGTTGAGGTCAACGGCTTACGGGCTAAGCTTTCTGTGAATGAACTTGCTGGCGACGACAGGCAGTGAACTCAACCAGATACGCATTGGAATTATCGGCCCTCGACAGATCGTCGGCCAAATTCTGCGCGTTGTCGATTCCTTTCCTTCTTTCGCGGCGGTGCCGCTCATATACCGTCATGAAGACGATGCGCCCAAGCTGGCCGAACGGATTAGCGGCGATGTGGAAGTCATCCTGTTCTCCGACCCGCTGTCCCACCGCAAGGCGAAGGAGGGCCTTCGCGTTCCGGTGCTGATGCACCACGTGCCGCTGACCGATGCCGGACTGTACAAGGCGCTGTTTCACGCGCAGCAGGACGGCCTGCTTGGGGAAGGCATATCCGTCGATTCGCTGACCGACAAGATGGTGCGGCGCACGCTGAAGGATTTGGGCAAAACGGCGATCCGCCCCGTTATTTACGACGGACCCGCTTACGCGCCCAGGGACAAGCTGGTGGCGTTCCATCGCGAACAGTTTGAAGCCGGAGCCTGCACGGTCGCTTTCACCGGCATGGAGTCGGTATCCCGCGAGCTGACGGAGCTGGGCATTCCGAATCGCTGGCTGGTGCCCGCCGACCAGGATATCGTCGTCTCGCTCGAACGGGCGCTGCTGTCTACCGAGACGCGGCGCAGCAAGGAAGGGCAGATTGTCGTTGGTATGATCAATATCGATGATTTCGGCAAGCTCGCGCTCACCTGTTCGAACGAACATGAAGTGCAGAAGCTGAAGCTCGATATTCACCGAATGGTGCTCGATTATGTCGAAGCGCTCGACGGATACTTGACGCATCTGGGCGGGGACGAGTATCTGTTCTTCACGACCCGGGGCATATTCGAGCGGGAATCCGGCGGCTACAAGACGATCCCGCTGGCCAAGGATATGAACAAGACGCACGGCATTTCGCTCAGCATCGGCATCGGCTTCGGACGGTCGGCCAGCGTCGCCGGCACGAATGCGCGCATTGCGATGCGAAAAGCGAAGGAAGCCGGCGGGAACGCCTGTTTCATCGTCCGGGAGGACGGCACGCTGATCGGTCCGCTCGAAATGGCCGAGCCGGTGCGCGAAGTGTTGTCGTTCACCGATGCGGAGCTGATCAAGCGGGCGGAGGATGCCGGCATGACGAGCGCATATTTGAGCAAGCTGCTCCACAATGGGGCTAAATACGGCAAATATGAATATCAGGTTCACGAGCTTGCGGCATTACTTGGCATTACCGTCAGGAGCGCGCATCGGCTGCTGCTTCATTGGATCGACCACGGTTTGGTCGAGGTAACGGGCTTTGAGAAAGTGCCGCGAGGCCGGCCGAGGCAGATTTTCACCTTCACCCTGCTGCTTAACAGGCAGGTGTGAAGGTTTTTTTTCGTCTGGAAACGATGCTGCCGGCCCTATTTAAAGACGATTAATAGATTTGTCTTTATATGATCCGACTCGTTATGATGGAGGTGTAGAGTAAAACGAGGAGGCGATCAGCAGCACATGAGAACGGTCGAGGAATTGGAAGCGAAGCTGGCGGAGCCGTCGGAGGCACTCATTCGCGATCTGGGTTCGGTTGAAGGCGACATTATCGTGCTTGGCGTAGGCGGCAAAATGGGACCGAGCCTGGCCAGGCTGGCGGCCAATGCGATCCGCGATGGCGGTCTGAACAAACAGGTGATCGGCGTATCCCGCTTCTCCAATGAGGAGGCCCGGCGGGAACTGGAGGATGCCGGCATTCGGACGATATCTTGCGATTTGCTGAATGATGACGAGCTGAACCGTTTGCCGGAGGCATCGAATGTGATCTATATGGCAGGCAACAAGTTCGGCACGACGGGCCGGGAATATTTCACATGGGCGATGAACGCTTATTTGCCGGGTCGGGTGGCGGAGAAATATAAAGATTCGCGAATCGTCGTGTTCTCTTCCGGGAACGTATATCCGTTCTCTCCGGTCGGAAGCGGCGGCGTGAACGAGCAGGTGGCGCCCGAGCCGATCGGCGAATATGCCCAGTCCTGTCTCGGAAGGGAGCGGGTGTTCGAATATTTCGCCCACAAGAACGGAACGCCGATGGCGATCTATCGGCTCAATTACGCGATCGATATGCGCTACGGCGTTTTGCTGGAGCTGGCGAGGTCCGTACATGAAGGGCGTCCGATCGACCTGACGATGGGTCACGCCAACGTCATCTGGCAGGGAGACGCCAATGAGATGGCGCTGCGCTGCCTCGCGCATTGCTCGAATCCGCCGCAAATTATCAACGTGACGGGACCGGAGACGGTGTCGATCCGTTGGGCGGCCGGCGAGCTGGCCCGGCGGCTCGGGAAAGAGGCGATATTCACCGGGACGGAATCGGAGACGGCGCTGCTCAGCAATGCCTCCAAGTCCCACCAGTTGTTCGGATATCCCCGCGTATCGCTTTTGCAGATGATCGATTGGGTGGCCGAATGGGTGCAGGCCGGGGGCGTGACGTGGAACAAGCCGACGCATTTCCAGGAACGAAAGGGGAAATTCTAACGTGAGCGAAACGAAGAAGACGTTGTCACCCGAGCTGATGGAAGCGCTGCATGACGGGCTCGTCATTCCGGCCCATCCGCTCGCCCTGGACGAAAACCGCAAGCTCGACGAGCGTCACCAGCGGGCGCTGACGCGATATTATATAGCAGCGGGAGCCGGCGGCATTGCGGTGGGCGTTCACTCCACGCAGTTCGAAATTCGCGACAAGGGCATCGATTTGTACGAGCCGGTGCTGCGGCTGGCTGCGGAAGAGGTCGACCGGGCCCGGCTCGACAGGCCGTTCATCAAGGTGGCGGGCGTGTGCGGTGGAACCGGGCAGGCGCTCGAAGAAACGCGGATCGCGTCGAGACTCGGCTATGACGCCGTATTGCTGAGCATGGGCGGGCTGGCCGACTGGAGCGAGCAGGACCTCTTGAAGCGGACCGAGCAAGTGGCCGAAATCATGCCGGTCATCGGCTTTTATTTGCAGCCGTCCGTGGGCGGCCGGATTTTCAGCTTCGAATTTTGGCGGGCGTTCGCGGAAATTCCGAACGTGGTGGCGATCAAGATGGCGCCGTTCAACCGGTACCAGACGATCGACGTTGTCCGTGCGGTCTGTTATTCCAGCAGATGCGATGAGATCGCGCTGTACACCGGCAACGACGACAACATCGTGAACGATTTGCTGACGACGTACCGGTTCGCGGTGAACGGCAAAATCGTCGAGAAACGGATAGTCGGCGGGCTGCTCGGTCATTGGGCGGTCTGGACGCAGAAGGCGGTGGAGCTGCTGAATGAAGTGAAGCGCTGCCGCGGCGCCCGGCAAATATCGAAAGAATGGCTGACCTGGAATGTGCAGGTGACCGATTCGAATGCGGCCTTCTTCGATCCCGCCCACCAGTTTGCCGGCTGCATCCCGGGCATCCATGAAGTGCTGCGGCGGCAAGGACTGATGAAAGGCATCTGGTGCCTGAATCCGCATGAGACGCTGTCGCCGGGCCAGGCCGAGGAGATCGACCGGGTATACCGGGATTATCCGCACCTGAACGACGATGCGTTCGTCGCGCAGCATCTGCAGGAATGGCTGGCGGATTAGGCCCGTCCAGCCGCCGCGGGTGAAACGGAAGAAACGGAGTGAGCGGGCTTGCGGTTTAAAGACGTGTTTTCCATTATCGGGCCGAGCATGGTCGGACCTTCAAGCTCCCATACGGCGGGGGCCGTTCGCATCGGCCGGGCGGCGCGCCGGATATTCGGCGCGCTTCCGGAGCAGGCCGACATTACGTTTTACGGCTCCTTCGCGGAAACGTACCGGGGACACGGCACCGATCTGGCCGTTGCAGGGGGACTTCTGGACTACCGGACGGACGACGAGAGGATTCGCGACGCGCTCGCAATCGCCGCATCGTCGGGCATGGTGCTGACGTTCAAGAGCGGACACAATCCCGCCGTACACCCGAATACGGCGAAGCTCTCGCTCCGCGGAGGAGGGCGGGAAGACGTGATCGTCGCCTCTTCCATCGGCGGCGGCAACATCGAATTGACCGAAGTGAACGGCTTCGATGTCAAATTCACGATGAATTATCCGACTCTGCTCGTATTTCATAAGGATCGACCGGGCATGCTTTCGGACATTACCGGTATTCTGGGCGGCATCAATATCGGGTATATGGATGTGGATCGCAAAGGCAGAAGCGGGGACGCGCTGACCGTTGTCGAAACCGATGAACCCGTCCCGGCCGAGCTGGTCGACCGGATTCGCCGGTTATCCGATGTCAGCCGCGTATGTATGGCGGATCTTACGGCCGAAGAGGTGGAACGATGAAGTTCTCGACATTGCAGGAGCTGGCGGCTTGCTGCGGCGAAGATCAGGTGACGATCGGTGAACTGATGCTCTCCGAGCAGGCGAAGGAAAGCGGCAAGAGCGAGCAGCAAACCTTTGATGCGATGGCGAATTATTACCGGATCATGAAAGAAGCCGTCCGCAAAGGATTGGAGGAAGGCGTCACTTCGCGAAGCGGGCTGACCGGCGGAGACGCCCGGCGCGTTCATCAATATATGAACGAGGGAGTGCCGTCGCTTGGGACGGAGGCGTGCACGGCGCTCGCCTATGCGCTCGCCGTCTCGGAGATCAACGCGTCGATGGGACGGATCGTGGCGACGCCGACGGCAGGCTCCTGCGGCATCATTCCAGGCGTTTTTGTCAGCGCGCAGGAACGATACGGTTGGGACGACGAACGGCTCGTGATGGGGTTGTTCGCCGCGGGCGCCATCGGATACGTCATTGCCAACAATTCGTTCATTTCCGGGGCGGAGGGCGGCTGCCAGGCCGAGGTCGGATCGGCGATCGGCATGGCTGCGGGAGCGCTGACGGAGCTGAGGGGAGGAACGCCGGAGCAGGCTGTCCATGCCGTGGGGCTTGCGCTCAAAAACAGCCTTGGCCTGATCTGCGATCCGGTCGGCGGACTCGTGGAAATCCCGTGCATCGTGCGCAACGGCTTCGGTGCCGTAACCGCGCTCGCGGCGACCGATATGGCGCTCGCCGGAGTGCGAAGCGTCATTCCGTCCGACGAGGTGATCGGCGTGATGCTCGAGGTAGGCAGCGCCATGCCGTCCAAACATCGGGAGACGGCCAAGGGGGGGCTTGCGCAGACGCCTACCGGCCGCCGCATTATGAGCGAATTGTACGGGCGCAAGACGAAGGACAGCGGCGAGAACCGTTAAGCTACGCCGGCATCGATCCGTTCATCCGCGCGGCCTCGGGCCTGAAGCGGCCGGCTTTGCGTCCTGCGCCCGTTCATGAATACCGAGGCGGCTTGCGCGCGCCGTATTTGGGACCTTGCGCGGCGTTCAGCAGCAGCAGAATGCCGGTGACGACATGCAGGATCCAGCCGACGAACGGGATCCAGGCTATGAGTGAGGTGATCATGCCCGCGACCGGCCCGTAGCTTGGTTCCTGGTTATACAGGGAAAGCACGAGCGTAATCAGGTGCAGCATGAACATGAACCAAAGCGCCGTGTATCCGGTGCCGATGACGAAAAGACCGCCAATAATAGGGATCGCCAGGCAAAGCTCGCACAAGCCTGAGATCAGCTTCAAAATTCTTGAAATGGACAACTCCATCCCTCCTGCCATCAACGATGGGCGAATCCGTCTTGCCGCTTCGCTCAAGTCGTTTATATCCCTTAGCAGCGAAAGTTCTCCGTAGAGGCTTTTTTCCTAAGTATAGTGCTTTAAGCCTCCTTTTGCCAGTGCAGCGCCGGAAAAAGGCGCATGCGGCCATTCAAGCGAATGGCGATTCCGGGGGCTGGACGAAACCGGAATATCTGGTAAGATAACGATAGACTCCTGAACCGGAGTCTATTTTTCATACGGAGGGATGGGCATGAATCGAACGATATGCCGTTACACCTGCGCCGCATGGCTGCGCATAATCGGGGGTGAGATCTACCATGAGCCCTAGTGCGCTGGAAGCCGCCAGGACGCAGCTGGTGCGTCAGCTCGTATTTTCGACGAAGAGAAGACCGTGTTTCTTGATCGGCATTTTCCCGCCGGGACGCGGGAGCGGGCGAAAGTGGACCAGTTGCTGGGACATTACTGCGCCGCATTGGAACAGCTGATCCCCCGGCTCGCTGTTGAAGATTTGCAATCGACAGCTTTGATCGGCAGCCGGGTGCGGCTGCAATATTTGGATGACGGCTCGGAGGAAACGTACACCATCGTATTCCCGGCGCTGGCGGAACCGGATCGGCTGATGGTTTCATTCCTGTCGCCGATCGGCATCCAGCTTCTGCTGGCCGTTCCCGACAAAATCTATACGCTGGATACGCCGGCGTGCTCGCTGGACGTGCGAATTCAAGGAATCGAATTCGCGCAGCTCGGCGAAGTCTGCTAGAAGCCGGAATTTCATAAAATTATAAGTTTACATTCTTTGTAATGTTCTTATAATTAGAGTGAGGTGAGCATAACAGGAGGGTACCAATAATGAGCGAAACGATTAAAATCGGTATTGTAGGTTATGGCAATTTGGGCAGGGGCGTGCGCAAGGCGTTAGCCCAGAATCCGGATATGGAACTGGTGGCGGTCTTTACCCGCCGCGATCCGGACAAGCTGTCCGGAACGGAAGAAGGACTCAAATTCGAACATGTCGGCGCAGCCGAACAATACAAAGGCAAGATCGACGTTATGATTCTATGCGGCGGGTCCGCCACGGACCTTCCGGAGCAAGCGCCTTGGTTTGCAAAATGTTCAATACGGTCGACAGCTTCGATACGCATGCGAAAATACCGGAATTTTTCGCAGATGTTGACCGTCAGGCGCGTGAAGGCGGCAATGTCAGCATTATTTCGACGGGCTGGGACCCGGGGCTGTTCTCGCTCAACCGGCTGCTCGGCGAAGCGATTCTGCCTGAAGGAACGGATTATACGTTCTGGGGTACGGGCGTCAGCCAGGGGCACTCCGATGCGATCCGCCGGGTAAAGGGCGTCAAGGGCGGCGTGCAGTATACGGTTCCGGTGCAAGAGGTCATCGACCGCATTCGCGCCGGCGAGACGCCGGAGCTGACGACCCGGGAAAAGCACCGCCGCGAATGTTATGTCGTCGCCGAAGAGGGCGCGGATCTCGCCCAGATCGAGCACGACATCGTCACGATGCCGAACTATTTTGCCGATTATGATACGACCGTCACGTTCATTACGGAGGAAGAGTTGCGCACGAAGCATGCGCAGATGCCTCATGGCGGATTCGTCATCCGCAGCGGCGTAACCGGTGAAGGGACGCGCCAAATTATCGACTTCAGCTTGAAGCTGGAAAGCAATCCGGAATTTACGTCAAGCGTGCTGGTCGCCTATGCGCGGGCGGCGCACCGGCTCAGCCGGGACGGCCAATCCGGGGCGAAAACCGTATTCGACGTACCGTTTGGCCTGTTGTCCCCGAAATCGCCGGAACAGCTGCGCAAGGAATTGCTGTAACCCGCCATCCGTTCGAAAGCCTCGCCGACACCTCCGTGTTGGCGGGGCTTCAACTTCCTATTGCCTGTCTAACCGTCCGTTTCTCCCGTCAAATCATCTCCGGTCCGGCGGTGCGCCTCGTCTCCCGTCAAATCGTCTCCGATCCGTCGGTGCGCCTCACCTTCCGTCAATTTGTCTCCGATCATCCGTTAGCCCGCTTCGCCCTTGCCCCTGTCTCCCGGCAGTCGCTTTGGCCAAAAGCCTGCAAAAGTGCAGAAATTTAGGCCCGAACAGAAAATCATAGCGCAAAATCCTGCGAAAATACAGTAATTTTGGCGGTCTGTGCTTGTCTGGCTTGAACGGGTCAAAAAAACTGTATAATCCAGGCTGTTGGGAAACCCCATTTTGACGGGGATAG
>NZ_BOVJ01000204.1 GCF_018403665.1 Paenibacillus cisolokensis | reverse complement strand
AAAATCTATTTTTGTATTGAAAGTGAATACAAATATCTATATATTGATTTCATAAGGTAAATAAAATAGCGAATTCGAATACGCGATGCTATTCGGATTAAGCAGAGAAAGGAGCCGATTGCCGATGCAGTCCGCTGCTGACCAATACGCGGCGCCAGTAGAACTTGACGATATCGACCGCAAAATTATTCAGGCTTTGAACCAGAATGGCAGAATCTCTTACACCGATCTCGCCAAGGATATCGGTCTGTCACGGGTCGCCGTTCAGGCGCGCATCAATTCGCTGATGGAGCAAGGCGTCATTGAGCGTTTCACCGCGGTGATCAACCCCGAGCGTATCGGGATCACCGTATCCGCTTTTTTCAACGTGGACGTGGAGCCGAAGCATCTGTACGAGGTGGCGGCCAAGCTCGCGGACGAGCCGTTCGTGACCAGCCTTTACCATATGAGCGGACCGAGCAAGCTGCATATGCACGGGTTGTTCAAAAATATGCGCGAGATGGAAACGTTTATGAAAGACAAACTGTACGTGCTGCCAGGGGTGACGGGCGTGGATTGTCAGCTGCTCATTAACCGGTACAAGAGCCGGATGGGCATGAGGCTGTAGCGATGGCCGGATCATCCAGACCGATCAGACCCTACGCGCAGCTGTCCTGGGCCATGGTCAAGACCGGCGTGCTCGGGTACGGAGGAGGGCCGTCCATCATTCCGCTCATTCGATACGAGGCGGTTCACCATTATCGTTGGATGGATGAAGAGGAATTTGCCGATTTGCTCGCCATAGCGAACGCCTTGCCGGGCCCGATCGCCACCAAGCTGGCCGCTTATCTCGGATACCGGTTGAAAGGGGGAGGCGGTGCGGCCGTTGCGGTGCTCGCGCATATTTTGCCCTCGGCCTTCGCCATGATCGCGCTTATGTCGGCCGTTCAGTGGCTCAGCCGGTCACCGATTGTGCAGGGCATGATCGCCGCGGTTACACCGGTCATTTGCGTCATGCTCGGCGTGATGGCCTATGAGTTTGGCGAGCGGGCCGTCAAGGGGCTGGGGAAAGCGGCCGGCATCGGCTTGTTCGCCGTCTCGTTCGTCCTGCTGCAATGGATCGGCCTCCATGCCGCCATCGTCATCGCCGTCTTCCTCGCTTACGGGGCGTTTCATTTTCGGATTATCGGCCTGTTGCGGGACAGAAGGAGCAGGCGAAGAGCAGAAAAACGGCAGGAGGCGCATGAAACATGGAGTGGCTAGAGCTGCTGATCAGCTTTTTTCTGTCGAACGCGCTTGGCTACGGAGGCGGGCCGGCGTCCATTCCGCTCATGCATCAAGAGATCGTCGTGCGCCATCAATGGGCGACCGATACCGCCTTTTCCAATATGATCGCGCTCGGGAATACGCTGCCCGGTCCGATCGCCACCAAAATCGCGGCCATCGTCGGCTACGATGCGGCCGGCTGGATCGGCGCTGGCGTCGCGCTGGCGGCTACCGTCGTCCCGTCGGCCGCCGCCCTCGTCCTGCTGCTGAAGCTGCTGCGGAACCACCGCCATTCGCCTGTCGTCAAAGGGATGACGCTGCTCGTCCAGCCCGCGATCGCTGTCATGATGGCGCTGCTGACATGGCAAATGGCGTCGGCTTCCACGGCCTCCATCGGCATTTGGCAGTCGCTTGCGATTGCCGCCGTTGCGTATTGGCTGATGGAACGGCGCAACATTCACCCCGCCATCGTCATCTGCGGCGCTTTCGTCTACGGTGCCCTGGTGCTGTCGCACGGATTCGCGTGAAAGCTGGCAGGCCGAACGCCGCGGCAAGCCGGCAATAAGCAGCTGCAGGGCAGCATCAGCCTGCTCACGCGGTCAATAGCGCACCTGCGGGGCTCAAGCGCCGTGTGCCGACCTGCTCACGCGGTCAATAGCACACCTGCGGGGCTTTATTGACTCACGCCGGCCTGTCACCGCGACCACAAGCACACCTGCGGGGCTTTATCGGCCACGCTCCGGCTTGCTCCGCCCAAAAAACAGTCCCCTAAGCCGTCACAATCGACTAGGGGACATTGGAGCCCGCCGACAGCGGGAACCTCTATTACTTCTTCACATCATGGTCTACATACCGTTCGCCGTTCAGTTCGCTGATGACGTTAATGGCAACTTTCGCGCCGTCGCCGGCCGTAACAATCGTATGGACGCTTACGCCTGCGGCCGTACCGGCGACCCATACGCGCTCCAGGCTCGTTCTGCCGTTCTCGTCGCATTGAATAACCGTCTTGATGCGAGGTTCTGTACCGGGGCGCAACGCAATCCCGCTCGCTTCCGCCAGATCAACGAACACGCCGGTCGCGATAATGGCATGCTGGGCTTCGTACGACTCGCCTTCCTCGGTGTGGACGCGTACGCCGCCGTCGATCGGCTCCAGCTTGACGGCTTTGGCCGACTTCAGTTCGGCGCCGAATTTGGCCGCCTGCTTCTTGCCGACATCGACCAGATCGGTTCCGCTAATTTCCGGTACGCCGTAGTGGTTTTCCACCCATGCCCGTCTCGTGATACTCTGATCGTTGTCCAAAACAAGCGTCTTCTTCCCCGCCTTGGCCGTGAACAATGCCGCGCTCGCGCCGGCAGGTCCTGCTCCGATAATGGCCACATCATACATGCCGCTTCGCTCCTTTCGGAAATGCCCGAATTTGATTGCAACATGTTCATTATACACAGTTGATCCAATATAAGCCAAGGGTACCGGTGAGGGAGAAGCTCTTGCTCTATCGTCACAATCCCCCCCCTTCGCCGCTGTTTCCGTTCGCCGTCCCCCGTTCTTCCCCCTTCGCCGCTGCTTCCGTTCACCGTCCCCCGTTCCTCCTCTTCATCGCTTGCTCCGCTCTGCCGCTGTTCCGTGAACGTCAAATAGCCCTCGCCTAGCGGCAGGAGCAGAGTTCGACGATTTTGTTGTCAGCATTTCTTCATCCGGCACATTCGGCCGAAATTGAGTTCGACCAAAGCTTGAACGGTTCGAGCACTTTGGCACCAGCGGAGGGGATGAGCCCAGGTTCGTTCGCGCAGACGGAACGTTATTCTCAGACAGAACGCTCACCTCAGACGGAACGCTACTCTCAGACAGAACTCTACCTCAGATAGACCCCTACTCTCAGGCAGAACGCTCACCTCAGACGGAACGTTACTCTAACGAATCTCACAAGCCTTATGTTTGCCAAAAAGCGGCTTTTTAAAATTTAACGAATCTGAGCCACCTTATTTACGTTATTCCGCCTGAATTTGGCTGCTTTTTAGCAAATAGCGTTGCTCAGATTCGTTACAATT
>NZ_BOVJ01000203.1 GCF_018403665.1 Paenibacillus cisolokensis | reverse complement strand
GCCCATGCTGGGCGTACCACAAAATGGCCTCCACCCTCTTCGGGAAGTGGAGGCCTTTTCGGTTTTATGCTGAAGCTGCCCGGATCAGTTGCCGCCGGAATGCGGACAGCCGCCGCTCACCGCACTCCTCTCCGCCCGTTCCTTTTTTTGACACGATTCGCCCGCTGCTCGCTCTGCACTTGCACGATCAACGCATCGAGCATTTGACTGAGTACCAGCACTTCGCGGTGCAGAAACGTTTGCTTGCGCAGCGCTGTCGCGATCATTTGGCCGCGGATCGCTTCCATTTGCACATGTAAATGATTGTCCATGAACACTCCCACTTTTATTCGGTTTCACGGACAACATTATACGACGAATTCATGATGAAAGAATGTCAAAATCAGTCGAGCGTTATATTACAATTTTGTTACAAATGGCTCTATAGTTGCGGTACCAAAGACTTGACGAGCTGAAGGAAGCGCGATTTCACCCGCTCTGTCGTCTCCATCACTTCCTGATGGGATAACGGCTGATCGAGCATGCCCGCGGCCATATTGCTGATGCAGGAGATGCCGAGCACTTCGATGCCGGCGTGGTTCGCGGCGATCACCTCCGCGACGGTCGACATTCCGACGGCATCGGCGCCAATCGCGCGCAACATACGAATTTCGGCAGGCGTTTCATAAGAAGGGCCGAGCACGCCGACATAAACGCCTTCGCGCAGCTCGATTCCTTGTTCCGCGGCGACGCTTTTCGCCAGCGAACGCAGTCGCCGGCTATACGCGTCAGACATATCGGGAAAGCGGACGCCGAGCTCTTCTTCATTCGGACCGACAAGCGGATTGCGGCCCGTCAAATTGATATGGTCGGAAATGAGCATCAAATCGCCCGGGGCAAACGAAGCGTTGATGCCCCCGCGGCGTTCGTCACAAGCAGCCGACCGATGCCGAGCGCCTTCATGACGCGTACCGGAAACGCGGTCAGTTCCGGTCCGTAGCCTTCGTACATATGGAAGCGGCCCCGCATCAGCACCACCGTTCGACCGGCCAGTTCCCCGATCATCAGCTCGCCGGCATGCCCTTCCACCGTAGATATCGGAAAATGCGGAATATCGCGGTACGGAATGACGACAGCTTCTGTCAAATGGTCGCCAAGCACGCCGAGCCCGGACCCCAGAATGAGTCCGATTTGCGGCTGTTTACGGAGCGAACGGCGAATATAGTCGGCCGCTTCCCGGATTTTCGCGGATTGAGTCAATTGTTGTTGCATCCGTATGTTCTCCCCTTGTCTGTCTAACGTTTTTTACATCTAACGCCTATTTGTCCATTCTTGCGCGAGGATGCGCTTTATCGTAAATTTCCTTCATTCGGGCAGGAAACAAGGCGGCATACGGCTGCGTGGCGGACAAATCCGTATGTCCCATCAAGTCCTGCACCGAACGCAAATCCGCTCCGCCGGCGATCAGATGGGCCGCGAACGAATGTCTTAGCGTATGCGGCGTTATGTTCGAGGCAATGCCGCATTCGCGGGCGTATTTTTTGACGATTTTCCAGAATCCTTGCCTCGACATTCGGAGCCCGGCCGGGTTCAGAAAAAGCGCAGGCTCCGCTCCGCCCGGCCTCTCGAGCGCCGGACGGGCATGGCGGAGATAATCGTCCAGCGCGGCGGCAGCGGCCTGACCGAGCGGCACAATCCGCTCTTTGCCGCCGCGGCCGGTACAACGGATGACGCCGAGGGCCGGCTGGACGGAGTCCAGATCCAGCTCCGTCAATTCCGAGACGCGCAGACCGGCGGCATAAAGCAGCTCCAGCATCGCCCTGTCCCGCAAGCCGGCGACGGTATGCCTGGGCGGAGCGTTCAACAGCTTGTCTATCTCTGCAACCGTCAAAATATCCGGCAGTTTCCGCTCGCGTTTCTGCGTCTCCAGCTCCGCCGACGGATCCCGGGATATGACGCCGCTGCGGGACAAATACCGGAAAAACGAACGGATGGACGCCGTCTTGCGGGCGATCGTCGATCCTTTTCGCCCCTGGCGCCGCAATTCGGCCAAATATAACGAAAGATGCTGCCTGCGCACCTGCTCCGGCTGAACGATGCCGTTTTCGCGCAAAAACGAAAGGGCGTCTTCCACATCCCGGCTGTACGATTGCACCGTATTTTGCGAAAGGCCTCGTTCGGACGACAAAAAACGGTATACGATTGCAAATAAGTCTTCATAAGTCTTCCTTTCCGGACGAATCGCCGTAGGAGAAACGTTTATTCCCCCTTTCGACATATTCCACGCCGGAACCGAATTTCCTGCTTGCAAGTCGGGACCGCCCGCAAAACGACGCAGGATTACTGGCCGTACCAGTAAAACCAGCGCAGCGTGTCGACAACCGATCCGCCTTCGGGATACGTCTCGAGCTGACGGAACGCTTTCACCGCTTCGCCTTGCGGCTCCCGGTACGGATCGACCGGCGAAATGAAGTCAAGCAGCCATCTGTACCCGCCGGATACGACGAGAAACAACGCGAGAAACACCGTCATAAACAGCAGATTGCCAACCCATTTGCGTACGGATACGACCATTCCCGCCCCACCTCCAACGTTCGCACCGGGGAAGCGGACAACCGCCGCCCCGTACCACACCATATGTGGCGAACGTCCGAATTATGCGGCTCCGGTCAAGCCGCTTAGCGGGAATCAAAGCGGAGTGAGCGTCCGGTAGGGCAGCCCGACGGCTTGCGCCACTTGCAAGTGCGTAATGCTGCCTTCGTGCGTATTGACGCCTTTGAGCAGCGCTTCGTTGCGGTAAGCGGCCCCCAGTCCTTCCGACGCCAGCATCAGCGCATAGGGCAGCGTAACGTTCGTCAGCGCGAGCGTGGACGTGCGCGGCACCGCTCCCGGAATGTTGGCTACCGCATAATGCAGAACGCCATGCTTCACGTAGACGGGATCGTCGTGGGTCGTGACGCGGTCGACCGTAGCGATCGATCCGCCCTGATCGACCGCAACATCGACGATGACCGCCCCTTTTTTCATCGAACGCACCATCTCTTCGGTGACGAGATGCGGCGCCGGCGCCGGAATGAGGACGGCTCCGATCAGCAGATCGGCTTTGCGGACGGCGCTTGCAATATTGGTGGCGTTGGACATGAGCGTGCGCACCCTGCCTCCGAACACATCGTCCAAGTATCGCATCCGTTCCGCGCTTTTCTCGATGATCACCACATCGGCGCCCATTCCCAGCGCAATTTTCGCCGCATTGGTGCCGACGATGCCTCCTCCTACAATCATCACTTCCGCCGGCGGGACGCCGGGCACTCCCCCGAGCAGAACGCCCCGTCCTCCGTAAAATTGCTCCAGAAATTGCGCGCCGATCTGGACGGCCATCCTTCCGGCCACCTCGCTCATCGGCGTCAGCAGCGGCAGCGTGCCGTTCGGAAGCTGTATCGTTTCGTAGGCGACGCTGGTCACGCCGCTATCGGCGAGCGCCCGGGCAAGATCGGGAGCAGCCGCCAGATGCAAATACGTAAAGAGCAGCAAGCCTTTGCGAAAATACCGGTACTCTTCCGGAAGCGGCTCTTTGACTTTCATGATCATGCCGGCCCTCTCCCACACCTCTGCGGCGTCCGGAGCGATCTCGGCCCCTTCCGCAGCGTATGCCTCGTCCGGAAAGCCGCTGCCTTCCCCCGCTCCAGCTTGCACGACGACGGTATGACCTTCCGCCTTCAACGCCGCCGCGCCGGCAGGGGTGAGCGAAACGCGAAATTCGCTGTTTTTTACTTCTTTCGGCACACCGACCATCATCGATATCCTCCTCCTTGCTATGATGTATGAAGCCGACTGCCGTTTTGACCGTCCTCAAGCGATACGTTTTCCCCGCACAACCAAAAATATGTGTTTAACCGGCTTACGCGTCCCGTCATAAAAAAAGCTTCCGGAGAATCCGCCTGCATAGCGGATCTTCCGGAAGCAACAGGTTTTCTTATGAATTCGATTTGTCCGATTCGGCTCCGTCATTCTCGTCCCTGCAGCGATGACATATGCCTTGAAAGTCGAGGCGGTGGTCGATGACCCGGAATCCGTATTCCCGTTCGAGCCGCTCCTCGAGCGGTCCAAGCCAGTCGTCCATAATTTCGTCCATCGCCCCGCATTTGACGCATATGAGATGGTGATGGTGGTGTTGGTTGCTGTCCGTTCTCAGATCGTAACGGGCCACGCCGTCTCCGAAGTTCAGCTTCTCTACGATATGAAGCTCACTAAGCAGTTCCAGTGTGCGATAAACGGTAGCAAGGCCGATTTCCGGCGCCTTGTCCTTCACGAGCATAAACACATCTTCCGCACTCAAGTGATCCTCTTCGTTCTCCAGCAACACACGCACCGTAGCCTCGCGCTGCGGGGTCAGCTTGTAGCCCTGCGATTGCAGTTGTTGTTTGATTTTCTCGATCCGGGCTTCCATGGTTCCCCCCCTCGCACATAATCCAGTGCCCACGCCGGAACATTTGTATCCATTATAGGGGCTAAACGCAAAGAAAGTCAAACCTTTTGCGATTTGACTTCTTCGGTATCAGAGGCCCGCGGCAACGATCAGAGGGGCTGCCCATTTTATCAGGACAGGCGATACGTAAGCTTCCAAAAAAGCCGCGCCCGCAAGCGCGAAAAGCATCAACAGAACGGTCGAGCTGAACGAAACAAATTGCGGCATTAGCGTCCCCTGCCGGAACAAAATCCGGTTCTTCGCCACATAAACCGCGAACGATACGGCCGCCGCGCTGGCGATCAAAATCGCCGGCACCGCGAGGATGTTGGCCGGTGCGACCGAGGCGAGAGAGAAGGCGGCGCCTTTCCATGCATGTTGGCTCACCAATGTTCCGACGGCAAATCCGACCAGCACGCCTTTCAGGAAATCGAGCGCGAGCACAAGCGGGACTCCGACCACGGTCGTGCCCAGCAGCCATATCAGCAGCAGCCACTTGGCGTGGAACAGCAATCGGTCCCGGAATGTTGCCGCTCCGTCCGGCGCTATGCCCGCATCCATTAATTTGACATAGTGGTCGATATCGTCCGCCAGCGTCTGCTGTTGCTCCAATGTCAGGGCGCTCACGACGAGAGCGCCAAAAATCGCGCCGACCACGAACAGGACGGACACGAACACAAACAGCGTAAGCTGATCCTTGACGACCGGCTGCTTGAATGGCGAACGCATAGCTTTCTCCCTTCTTGTCCGATTGGTACAGTTTATGTACCGCTCGTACCGGTTATGACGCCGCCATAATGGCCGCCTCCGCCGGCCTTAAGGGCGAGCAGCCCTGCTCTCGCTTTGACGATCATCCCGGCCGTCTTCGGACCGATCGTCTCGGCAAGCTCGGAAGGCGTGGCGCGATGAAGCACTTCCATCTCGCTGCCGAACCGTTCCAGCAGCCTGTTCAGCGCGGCGGGACCGACGCCGGGGACGAATTCCAGCGGCACCTGATGGATGTAAGGCGGCCTGCCGTCCGTCCGCGAATCCGTTCTTCCGGCGAGGGAGGCAAGCTGCCGAATCCGTTCGGATACGCCGCGAACGAATCGCGTGCCGCCGCAGATGGCGCAGCGCCGCGAATCCGGCGTTTCGGGAGCCGCTCCGCAGCGCAGGCAGGCTGTCCGGTGATATTTGCCGAGGCGGGGCTGCAGGCCGTAATTCGCTTCGATGCCGCGTCCGTCCCGTCCGAGCAGCGCAAGCCGAAATTCGGCAAACGTAGGAGCCGCCATGCGCAGCGCATTGTATTCCCGCCCGATTTTGGCCGGCGAATGGGCGTCCGAATTCGTCAGGAACGGGTACCGGTCAAGGTCGGCCACCCATCCCGCCATCTCCGTATCGGCGCTAAGTCCCAGCTCCACCGCGTCGATCAGCTCGGGATCGAGCACTTCCTCCACCCTGTCCGCGCTGCTGCCGAACAAGCTTTTGTGCGGCGTGAAGATATGTGCCGGAATGAACAGTCCGCCCCGCTCTCGCACTTCCCGCTGCAATTCGCGCCCTGCGGCGTACAGGCGCTGCGAGCTGAGCCGGACGTTGCGCATGCGCCGTTCCATCCAACGGGTAAAGTCGCTCATATCCGACAACCGGGGGAGGAAGACCAGATAATGCGCCGGCCCTCTTGCCGGCTCCTTCACTTCGATTTCCGCTCCGAGCAAAATCGTCGTCTGCCGATATCGTATGCCGCCGTCCGGCACCTCTTCCATCTCGCCCCGATCCAGCAGGCGCATAATGTCGTCCTGCACGCCCGGAGAATGCGCGTCAATGACGCCGATCAGCCCGATCCCTTTGCGCTCGGCCGCTTCGCGGGCGATACGCCGAAACGTCATCTCCCGGCTCGCGCTGATTTTGACCGGTTCTCCTGCGTCCGTACATCCGATATGGATATGCAGATCAGCGAAAATCCGCGAAAGCCCGCCGGCTCCGGTCACGTTCCGATCTCTCCGGTCAGCCGGTAAATATGCCAGGCATAGACCGCCAGAATCGTCTTGGCGTCGCTGATGCGCCCTTCCCGGATATAAGCCTGGGCCTGCTCGAACGTAATGGCCTCGACCTCCAGAAATTCATCCTCGTCCAGCTTCATCTCCGTCTGCTCCAATTCTTCGGCAATATAGAGATAAAGCTTCTCGTCGGCAAAGCCGGGCGACGTATAAAACGCCGCAAGCGGCCGCAGCTTGCCTGCCCGATAGCCGGTTTCTTCCTCCAGCTCGCGCGCCGCCGCAATGGCCGGATCTTCCCCGGGATCGAGCTTGCCGGCCGGTATTTCCACCTGGAATTTTTCCAGCGGCTTGCGGTACTGATCGACGACCAGCATACGGTCCCCGAGAAGGGCGAGTACGGCGGCCGCCCCGGGATGGCGCACGATTTCCCGCGTCGCCGCCGCCCCGTTCGGCAGCAGGACGGTATCGACCTGCAGCGATATGATTTTACCGTCAAAGATCGGTTCCGTCTTGATCGTTTCTTCCGGCCGCCTGCTTGTTTGTTTATTTTCCATATACTTCCACTCCTGTCCGGTTTAGGGTCATCGCGATCGGTCCGCTCCAAAGGTATAACTTGTCCGAGCGCCGCATACGCTTCATTATATCAAAGATTGATAGCGGAGGCTTCGGGTCATGAAAAGTATTTAAGAGAGCGGAATATGCGGCTCGTCGGCAAAGCATGGGAAATCCGGCATCATTTGCGGCAGCTGGCCAAATCGCCGGCCAGCCGGCACATAACGCTGCACAGTTATTTGGCGGCAGGCAGCCCGTCCGGCGCGCGGCGCGCGCATCTGGCCGCCGTGAAGAACGTCGACGGCGCCGCAGCCGCATCTGCGCCTCCAGCCGTGCCGTCCCGTTCTTCGAGCCGCTTCATGCGTTCGTCCGAACGATAACGGCCGATAAAAAATCGCTTTCCGTCCGGACCGCTCCATTCAAGGACGGCAAGGACGGAAAGCGATTCATCGGCGCCGCGAAGCGGCCTGTTCGATCAGCGCGACGACAAGTTCGGCCGTCTTGGCCAGATCGGCCGCACGGATTTGCTCGTTCGTCGTATGAATATGCTCGTAACCGATAGCGAGATTGACGGTGGGCACGCCCAGTCCGTTGAAAATGTTGGCATCGCTTCCCCCGCCCGAGCGAAACGTTCGGGGCTTGCAGCCGATCGACGCAATCGCCGCCTTCGCCAGCTCCACGACCGGATCGCCGTCGTCATGGCTGTAAGCCGGATAAACGATCTCGCTCTTGAATTCGCCTCGCGCGTTATATTCCTGCGCCGCGCTGCTGACAGCGTCGCGCATTGCGGCGATCTGACGGTCCAGCTTCTCCCGGGCGATGCTTCGCGCCTCCGCCTCGAGTCTCGCATAGTCGCAGACGATATTCGTCGCGCCGCCTCCTTCGATTTTTCCGATATTGGCTGTCGTTTCCTCGTCGATTCGGCCGAGCGGCATCCGGGCGACCGCTTTCGCCGCGACCTGGATGGCGCTGATTCCGTCCTCGGGATTGACGCCCGCATGCGCCGACTTGCCGAAAATTCGATCGTGATTTTCGCCTGTGTCGGCGCGGCGACCGCAATCGCGCCGATCTCACCGTTCGAATCGAGCGCATAGCCGAACTCCGCTTCCAGCTTGGACGCATCGAGCGCACGCGCGCCGGCAAGCCCCGCTTCCTCTCCGGCCGTAATGACGAATTGGACGCGGCCGTGTTTCACTTTCCGCTCCTTCAGCACGCGGATCGCTTCCAGCATGGCCGCAATGCCGGCCTTGTCGTCGCTGCCCAGAATCGTCGTCCCGTCGCTGCGGATGTACCCGTCCTCGTCAAGCCGCGGCTTGATGCCGCGCCCGGGCGCAACGGTGTCCATATGCGAGGTGAAGAAAATGACGGGCGCGTCCGGCGCGCCGGACGGTTCGAGAACGGCAAAGAGGTTATTCGCGGCATGGCCTGACTTTGCCATCGAATCGTCCTCGCTCACGTCCAGTCCGAGTTCGCCGAATTTGCGGCGCAAAATGAGGCTGATCTCCCGCTCGTGCTTCGTTTCGCTGTCGATCCGCACAAGCTCCATAAATTCGTTCACTAAACGGTCGCGGTTCACCATCGGCCTTCCCTCCGTCCGACTTTATCGTATACAATAGAGATAGCGATTTTTTTCCGAAAGGGGTGCTGCCTCATGCGCAATTCGAAATTTTTCAAAATCGTTATTTATTTGGTGCTCGCTTCCATGCTGCTGTCCACGATCGTGGCAGGCGCCGGCATGCTGTTCTATTAAGCCGGGTAGCCGAACACCCGTTGAAAATGAGGGATCATTTCTGCGGCCGCCCGTTCGACCGTCATATTGAGACCGGTCAAGTCGTTGAACGAGGTGACGCCGTATTCCCGGATGCCGCAAGGAATAATGCCCGCGAATCCTTCTGCGGCCAGTCCGGACCGGATATTGAGCGCAAAGCCGTGGCTCGTGACGAATCCTTTTCGTTTGCGGGCCTTATTGAATTTCACTCCGATCGCCGCGATCTTCTCCTCCCCGACCCATACGCCCGTATAGGCGGCTTTGCGTCCGCCCGCGATGCCGTAATCGGCCAGCCAATCGATGATCACCTGCTCCAGATTGCGCAAATACGCATGCAGGTCGAGACCGGCCGCATCCAGATAAAGCAGCGGATAGCCGACCAGTTGGCCCGGACCGTGATACGTAATATCCCCGCCGCGGTCGATTTCGAAGAGCTCGATTCCCTTTTCCCGCAATTCCCGCTCTCCCAGCAGCAAATGCTCGGGATGACGGTCCGTTCCGATCGTATAAGTCGACGGATGCTGAAGGAGGAGCAGCGTATCCGGCCGCTCCCCGGCGTCGATTTCACGTACGTACTTCTTCTGCATCTCCCACGCTTCGCCGTAACCGATCGAAGGGATATACCGCGTCTCCAGTCGTCTGTCAGCCACGTTCTGCCACCCCCGTGCTAGTACAATTTCGTATCCAAGTCGTAACTTTCCAGATTGTCCTTGACGCGCTGCAGAAACCGGCCGCAGATGACGCCGTCCAAAATCCGGTGGTCCAGCGACAGGCAAATGTTGACCATCGAACGGACGGCAATCATGTCGTTGATGACGACCGGACGCTTGACGATCGATTCGAATGTCAAAATGGCCGCCTGCGGATAGTTGATGATCGGCTTGGACAAGATCGATCCGAATGAGCCGGTATTGTTCACCGTGAACGTGCCGCCCTGCATATCGGACAGATTCAGCTTGCCTTCGCGCGTCCGGCGCGCCAGATCGTCGATTTCCCTGGCCAGTCCGGCGATATTTTTCTGATCCGCGTTTTTGATCACAGGCGTCAGTACGGAATCTTCCGTGCCGACCGACATCGACAGGTTGATCTCCCGCTTGACGATAATTTTGTTGACCGCCCATACGGAGTTCATAATCGGATAATCTTTGATCGCATTGACGACGGCCTTCATCATGAACGCCAGATAAGTCAGGTTGATGCCCTCGCGTTTGCGGAATTCGTCCTTCAGCTTGTTGCGAAGGATGACCAGGTTCGTCACGTCGGCTTCGATCATCGTCCATGCGTGAGGAATTTCCGACACGCTCTGCCGCATCCGGCTGGCAATGGTATTGCGCACCGGGGTCACGTCGATGAAATATTCGCCAGGTCCGGGTACGGACTGCCCTTGCACCTCCACCGTCGGAATTTTGGGCGTCTCCGACAGATGCAGGCCGGACGAACGGACGGGAACTTTCACCTCGTCGATCGCGACGACGCTCCCCGTGTTCGTGCGGTTCGCATCCTGGCCGGAAGAAGCTTGACGCTCCTTTCCTTCCTGTCCGTCCGGTTTGCTCTCCGCTCCGGAGGCGGCAATATAGGCAAGAACGTCCTTGCGCGTAATGCGTCCGCCCATGCCCGTACCCGTAACCTGCCGCAAATCGATGCCATGCTCCGCGGCCAGGTACTGGACGGCAGGGGAATAGCGGCCGCGCATGCTCTCTCCGGCCGCTTTCGCTTGCGCCGCCGCACCATCCCCGGCCTGACCGCCGCCGGGAGCTCCAGTCGCCGTTTCCGCGGATACTTCATCCGTCTCCACCAGACAGATCGCCGTCCCTACCGGCACCGTTTCCCCGTTGCCTACCAATATTTTGACGAGTTTTCCGGATACGGTGGATGGCAATTCCGCGTTTACTTTATCCGTAATCAAATCGCAGATCGGCTCATACTTCTCGATATGATCGCCCGGCTGCTTCAGCCATTGGCTGATCGTCGCCTCCACCAATGATTCCGCCAACTGCGGCAAAATAATTTCCGTCACCGTTTTCATACTCATCCTCCCCTTGCCGGGACTGACTTGCCTTTCTGAACGTATTCGGCCTTTCAGGCCTTTCAATGCCTTTTAAAGAGGCCTTTTAATATAACGCCAGCCGCCGCATGGCCTCCTTCAGTTTATCTTTGTTCAACATAAAAAATTTCTCCCCGGGCGGATTGATCGGCATAGCCGGCACATCCGGTCCGCATAGCCGCATAATCGGCGCATCCAGCTCATAGAGCAGCTCTTCGGCGATCAGCGCCGCCACTTCCGCCCCGACGCCGCCCGTCTTGTTGTCCTCGTGCACGATCAGCACCTTGCCCGTGCGGCGCACCGCCTCCAGAATCGCCTCCCGGTCGAGCGGCTGCAACGTTCGCAAGTCGAGAATATGCGCGCTGATCCCTTCCTCTGCAAGCTCTTTTGCCGCTTCCATCGCAAAAAAGAGAGGGAGGCTGTAGCCGATAACGGTTATGTCGTCCCCTTCGCGGAGCACATTCGCTTTCCCGATCGGCACGGTATAGTCGCCTTCCGGCACTTCACCGCTGATCATGTTGTAGCATTTTTTATTTTCAAAGAATAAGACCGGGTCCGGATCGCGCACCGCCGCCTTGAGCAACCCTTTGACGTCGTAAGGCGAATAGGGGGCGACGATTTTCAGTCCGGGCGTTCCGAAGAAAACCGACTCGGGGCATTGCGAATGGTACAACCCTCCGAACACCCCTCCGCCGATCGGCGCCCGGATGACGACCGGACAGTTCCAATCGTTATTGGAGCGGTAGCGGATTTTGGCCGCTTCGCTGATAATCTGGTTCGTCGCCGGCAGCATAAAATCGCTGTACTGCATTTCCGCGATCGGCTTCATGCCGTACATGGCCGCGCCGATCGCCACGCCGACGATCGCCGATTCGGAAAGCGGCGTGTCGAGCGCCCTCAGCTCGCCGAATTGTTCGTACAGACCCTTTGTCGCTGTGAAGACGCCGCCTTTGACGCCAACGTCCTCGCCGAGCACAAATACATTTTCGTCGCGCTCCATCTCTTCCCTCATCGCCTGTCTGAGCGCTTCAAGATACGAAATAGCCGGCATTCAATATCCCCCTTCCGGCGCATCGTCCGCATACACGTGGAGCAGCGCATCCTCCGGCGCGGGGAATGGCGCCCGGTCCGCCTCGTCCGTCGCCTCATCGAGCAGCTTGCGAATCGTCTGATTCAGCTCCTCGTCCGCTTCCTCGCTCCAAATGCCGCAATCGATCAAATACTGCTTGAACCGCGGCAGCCCGTCGCGTTTGCGGTGCTCCTCCACTTCCTCTTTCGTGCGGTAAGCCATATCGTTATCGGACGTCGAATGCGGCGACAGCCGGTAAACCATCGCTTCGATCAGCGTCGGGCCTTCGCCCGCAATCGCGCGCTGCCGCGCCTCCTTCACCGTTCGATAAACCTCCAACGGATCGTTGCCGTCGACTCTGACGCCGGGAAAGCCATAGCCGATCGCGCGGTCGCATACCCTTCCGCCAAGCTGGCGATGAGCCGGTACCGAGATGGCATACTGGTTGTTCTGGCACATAAAAATGACAGGGAGCTTGTGAACGCCGGCAAAATTGCAGCCTTCGTGGAAATCCCCCTGATTGCTCGAGCCTTCTCCGAACGACGTGTACGCGACCAGTTTCTCGTTCTTCATCTTGGCCGACAGCGCGATGCCGACGGCGTGAGGGACCTGCGTCGTCACCGGGCTCGATCCGGTCACAATCCGCAGCCTACGGCTGCCGAAATGGCCCGGCATCTGCCGGCCGCCGCTCGTAATGTCGGCAGCTTTGGCAAATACCGAGAGCATCAGCTCCTTCAGCGTCATGCCGACGGCCAGCACAAAACCGTAATCCCGATAATACGGCAAAAATAATCTTTCTCCCGGTCAAGAGCAAAAGCCGCCGCGACCTGCGCCGTTTCCTGGCCGATGCCCGACACGTGGAAATTGATTTTGCCCGATCGCTGCAGTAGCAGGACGCGTTCGTCGTATCTTCTCGCCATCAGCATCGTCCGGTACATATCGAGCGCCTGTTCGTCGGTCAGTCCAAGAGCGGCATGGTCCGAAGTCTGTTGAACAGATCCGAATGAGGTCATCGATCGTCCTCCTTATATCCAAGCTATTAAAACCTGGTACTAATACTTGATATCATTATACCGCTTATTTCCGCAAAAATAAAATCGACGATTATTATTCAGATGACAAGCGATTTGCCGTCGATGGCCAGCATCGCTTCGGCTACCGCTTCGGACAACGTCGGATGGGGATGAGCCGCCCGCCCTATTTCCCAATGGGCGGCATTCAGACCGACCGCAACGGAAGCCTCGGCGATCAGTTCGGTCGCATGCGGGCCGATCAGATGCACGCCCAATATGTCGCCGCTCGCCCGGTCCGTCACGACTTTGGCGAAGCCTGCGGCATGTCCGGCCACGATCGCTTTCGCAATGGCTTGAAACGGCACGCGTCCGACCGCGACGTCATATCCTTTCGCTTTCGCTTGTTCTTCGGTCATGCCGATCGCGGCGATTTCCGGACGCGAATAGATGCAGCGCGGAATTTGCCGGAAATCCGTTCCGGAAAGCCCGACGCCGCACAGATGTTCCGCAGCCGCAATGCCTTCGTGCGCGGCGGCATGGGCTAGCTGCAAGCCGCCGATTACATCGCCGATCGCGTAAATATGCGGTTCCGATGTCTGAAAGTTTTGGTTCACCTGAATAAAACCGTCTTTCAGACAGACATCCGTATTTTCCAGACCGATGCCGGCCGTATTCGGTTCCCGGCCCACCGACACCAGCATGTATTCCGCCGTCCATTCGACGTCGCCGTCGGCAGTGGCCGCCGTAACGGAAATACCGTCATGATGCCGACGCACCGTTTCCGCCTTGAAGGTAACTCCGGTCGCGATCCGCACGCCCCTTCGGCGCAGCTGGCGGGCCAGCTCTTCGGCGATGTCGCGGTCTTCATTCGGCAGCAGCCTGGGAGCACTTTCGGCTATCGTGACCTCGACGCCGAAATCGTTCAGCATGGAAGCCCATTCGACGCCAATGACGCCGCCTCCGACAATAAGAATCGAAGCGGGCAATTTCTCCAGCCGCAGAACATCGTCGCTTGTCAGAATGCGTTCGCCGTCCGTTTCCAGACCGGGCAGCTGACGCGGACGCGAACCCGTCGCAATAATAAGATTGGCGGGGACAACGGATTCCGTCTCTCCGTCCGCCATTTCGACTGCGATCGCGCCGCTGCGCGGCGAAAAATAGAAGGACCGATTACCCGGCCTTTTCCATATATCATTTGAATGCCATGCTTCTTCATCAAATGCTGCAGCCCGTTGTGCAGCTGCCGGACGGTTTCTTCCCTTCTGGCCAATACGCGCCGGAAATCGAGCGCGACGCTTCCGTCCACCTTGACGCCGAATTGCTCCGCTTCGAGCAAACCGGCGTATACTTCCGCGCTGCGCAGCATCGCCTTGCTCGGTATGCAGCCCCGGTGCAGACATGTACCGCCCAGCTTGTCCATCTCAACGATCGCTACCCGCTTGCCTTCCTGGGCGGCGCGTATCGCAGCCGTATATCCTCCGGGGCCTCCGCCCAGAATCGCAACATCCACTTCTATCGCCATTTCGATACTCCCTCCGTTTATCGCCGGTTTTGGCGATCGTATACAAGACCGTACGGTCACGGTCGATGTTGGCTTCGTTCCATCGTTCTATTTTAACTGTTTTTTGGAATCAAGGAAAAGGTATTATTTTATATGCGCTTACATGAATCGAATGGACAGTATGGCGGGAAAAAGGTAAAATTAAAGTAATGATGTTTTTTAATTTTGCCATGTTAACAAGGAGAGAGTCCGGCCATGAAAATGGTAATCTCGCGATTTATCGCTGTATTGCTGCTCGTTATTCCCGGAATCGCCGCCTGTTACGGCTTTCTAAAAATGAAAAATGCCGTATTTCATTACTTCTCCCAGTTCGGGAACGATTCGATACAGCCGGCATTCGATTGGCTCCCGTTTCTGCTCGGCTTTGTCCTGTTCTTTCTTGGCATCGGTTTCATCGGCGGCTGGATTTTTTCCGCGACCGCAAGCGGAATTATGTGGCCCCCCGGTTTCGCCGGAAAAAATCGCGTCCCTCGCGTCCCGATGCTTTATAGGGAATCGAAACCGCAGTCCCGGAGACTGCGGTTTCTGCCTGAAAGGAATGAAAAACCGCCGATCGTCAGGATGACGAAAACGGCGGCGTCGTATTAGACAAGCCCTTGCCGGCCAAAGCCCGGCGCGGAACGTCTCAGCTCACCTTATGCTCGATCCGCAGCTTGTCGGCGACCATCGCGATGAACTCGCTATTGGTCGGTTTCGACTTGCTGATGTTGATCGTGTAGGCCTTGTGGTGTAAGGGATCTGGGATATCATCAAATTTTAAACTTCAAATATCTATCGGTTTGCGTTGGAAAACTTGGTTGGTATTTTTGTTTTCCATTTTTATTGTAGCAAAACCGATAGATTTGTCAATTGTTACCTTAAAACAAACTCCTTATCCGAATCCGCTGCCACACAAATACAGACGGATCATCAGCCAACGAACACTTTAACTGTACATATCCATATTGCTGGTTGCTGTTCGCTTTAATGGTGCATGTCGTCCCATCCTGCGCCGTAATTGCCGCAAGCGTTGTACTGCTCACCTGATCGTCACTATAAAGCGCCCATTCGACGGAAGCATCTGTCGGCGTTGTCCCATTATAGACGGTTGCCGTATAAGTTTTGTTTTGGCCCCCATAAATTTCATCTATTGGCGTTGCGCTTGGCGTTAATGTGATCGTCTTAACTTCCGGCACTTCTTCAACCGTAACAATCACGCTGTCTGTTATATTCTCATTCGTTGCGTTTTTAATGGTTATCGTCGCTGTACCCTCTGAAACGCCTGTAACAAGCCCCTTAGCGTCCACAGTGGCAACCTCAGGATTGGATGACTCAAATACAACCGGCGCATCATCTGCGCTTGTCCAGGTCAATTGCGTTGCCGAGCCAACATAAACCGTCGTAGCATCATTAGCAATATTAACGGGACAAGCCAAACCGCCAGCAATCCCATGTTCTAAGTCATCGTTTGCGGAGTTAATCAAGTCCTTCTCACACGTTAAAATTACCATTCCTTTTTGCTGAACGAATCGATTCCGGTTATCTTGAACGCCTGACCATCCAATAGGAACCTATCACCGATTTTAAGGCCAGAATTTACACAGTATTGTGATGTATAAACATGTATCTCCCCAGCCGAAAGGGAAAGTACCTGTCCATCGATAACACCTAAATTTGACGCAATAATAAATGAATCCAGAGTGCAGAAACGACAGGACGAATTGACAATGATCGTATGTGTTAACCGGCGCATGATGCCTTTGTATTTGCTATATCGCTTATCGTTGACTTCGGATATAACCATATATTTTTGACCATTAAAAAGAACAATGTCACCCCTTTTCAGAGGTGACAGCGTCGCAAGCTTTCTATCATCGTAATTGGCTTCGAGAGTCGTGTTAGTGATAACTGCTTTAATCGGCGTTTCTTCACCGTTAATATACACATCTGAGCCAATTTGGGCAAGCAAGAATTCAAAGTCAGTTGTATTCTGATTGTCGAATAGATTAAACATGTAAACACCCCTCAAGAATTGAACAGCATGAACGTGCTGCCATTAGATGAACTGTCATCACTTGCCGACATCATACGGAGAGAACGCGATAATTGATCTATTCTCGACTGAATCCGATCTCCAAAGCCTGAAACAGTTTCATCATCGAACTTATAATCCTTGAATAGTTGCGGTTGATTTGCTAATGACTCCAACAACGCTAATGCAGTTGCATAAATGGCTTTTTTGTTTGCGTTAGATGTTGGAATGTATTCAGCGTGTGGATCAAGTCCATTCTCTTGAAGGTAAACGCTCAGTTCTTCATCTGGATAGTTAAAGCCCTTTGTTTCCATTTTTAGTCGTTCGATAATTGTCATTTTGATTTGCTCCTTTGTTTGTTTTTTGGTAAAAGAAAACCGCCTAGAGTGGCGGGTTAGTTTAAAGAATCTAATATTTTTTGGGCCTTTATCCTTGCCTCATTGTATTTGTCATTTTCGGTTAATTCGATAGTTTTATTAAGAAACAGCTTTAAGTAGGACTTATGTTTATCATCTAGCATTCCATTTCCCATAAAATAGTAATATTCTGGAAAAAGAAACTTGTTATCTTTAAATAATCCTTGAAGTAACAAGGAAACTGTTGCTGCGTAATTATATTTAAAAGATGAGTTTATCTCATCTTCTTGAGGAATAGGATACCCTACATTTTCAAAGAAAGATAAATCCTCATCCGCTGGCATATTCTTTACCGCTACTAATGACAAGTCTATATCTAATGTTGAAATTAAAGAGTAATCATCATAAATAATTTTTACGCATCTGGCTAATTCCTCAATTGATTTATTAGTTTCTTCATTAAACAAATCTATTTTATCTAGTATTCTTTTGAATTCATTTTTTGAATAAAAAACATTCCTTTTCTTGCTCCTCTTATTAATTTTTCATTAATATTAATATATGATTGTAACTTGGCTCGATATAAGATACTTTTAATATCAAAGCCTGATGGAAAAACTGCGAGTCTTTGAAATCGG
>NZ_BOVJ01000202.1 GCF_018403665.1 Paenibacillus cisolokensis | reverse complement strand
ATGTTAAAGCTGCGCGAAGAACTGCTCGCTGTGCAAGAGGATCGTTTGGCGGGCCGTGCTGGTGTGACGCCGGATGAACTGGACGCTTACCTGGAGGGCATTATTGACGAGGTTCAGCATGGAAAAGATGCCCCGATATAAGATCGTCGTTTCCGATCGCGCCCGCCAAATGCTGGCGGTTCATGTGCGATTCCTTGCGGAAAAAATCCGGATGCCGCGCGAAAAACGAAAAACGAATTGCTGCATGCGATACGTTCCTTGGCGCAAATGCCGGAACGTTATCCTTTTCTCGAAGCGGAATTTATCCCGTCAAACAAGTATCACAAAATGTTCGTAGATAAATGGTATCTGGTGTTGTATCAGATTCAGGATGAAATCGTGTATGTCGATTTCATTGTAGACTGCCGCCAGGATTACCGCTGGTTGGTGCGATAACAAAAAAGTTCTGCGGAAGACGCCCGAGCGGATCGGCGTCTTTTTTGTGTTTTTGGGGTTCCCTCTTTTTCCCGGCAGGTGCTTTGAAGGCAACGCGAGACGAATGTCTCGTGTTGCAGCAAGCACTGAATTTGGTCTCCCAAATTCGGCTTGTTAGGGGCAGGCCCCTAATACCCCCACATCTAAACAGCACGCTGTTTTTCAAGAATAAAGGTTGCAACAATGAACGGTATTTTTCAGAGACGGCAGAAGCCATTTAGCATTTTTATTAAGACCATTCTGTTTGAAGAAAGAAGCGAAAGCGATGAGAAAACGAGGGATTCGCATTCAGGTATGGGTGAACAATGAAGAAGACGCAAGACTCCAAGCCAATGCGAAAAAATCCGGACTTTCACGGGAAGGTTATCTCCGTTCCTTGATCAATGGCTATATCCCGAAGGCGCTGCCGCCGCCGGATTATTACGCCATGATGCGCGAGCTTCACGCCATCGGCAACAATCTCAACCAACTGGCGGTGAAAGCGCATGCGACCGGTCATCTGGATCGGGCGGTGTTCCAGCAGGAGGCCGATCGGTTGCGCCGCGCGGTGCAGCATATCCAGCAGGCCGTGACTTCGCCGGAGAGAAGAACCGAATCGGACGGAACGAATCCCGATGCGTGTACTCCTTAAAAGGAGGTGGCACGCTTGGCGACCACAGCCATTTGGGATGTCACCGACCGATTAAAACGCGTGATCGACTATGCGGCCAATCCCGAAAAACTGCCCAGGATCGTGCCGAGCAGCAAAGCTTGCAACAGGTGTTGGATTACGCGCAATCCGGCAACAAAACCGAAAAGCAGTTGTATGTGAGCGGCATCAATTGCGATCCGCTAACGGCCTATGAGCAAATGCAGCGCACCAAGCGGCAGTTTCAAAAGACGGAAGGCATTGTGGCTTTTCACGGGTATCAGGCGTTTGCGCCGGGCGAAGCCACACCGGAGATCGCGCACGCCATCGGCGTCAAGCTGGCGCAGGAGCTGTGGGGAGATCGTTTTGAAGTCATTGTAGCGACCCATCTGGACAAAGAGCATTTGCACAATCACTTCGTGCTCAACTCTGTCTCTTTTATGGACGGCAAACGGTACTACGACAACAAAGCCTCCTATGCCCTTCTGCGGAGAACATCCGACCGGTTATGCCGGGAACATGCATTGTCAGTAATTGAGCAGCCCGAGCCGGGCAAGGCCAAACACTACGGAGAATGGAAAGCGGATCGGGAAGGCAAGCCGACTTGGCGAGGATTGATTCGGACCGATGTAGATCAGGCGATCGCGGCATCCATGACGTGGACACAGTTTATCACCTCTTTGCAGAAGCAGGGCTATGAAGTGAAAACGACCGTAAAGCATGTGGCGGTGCGTCCGCCCGGAAAGGAACGTTTCGTTCGTTTGCGCAGTCTGGGAGACGACTATACGGAAGAAGCTCTGAAACAGCGGATTTTGCGAAACCGCATTCCCCGTAAACCACAGCCTTTGCCGATGCCGCGACGCAGAAGGGCCGTTTGCAAAGGAACGCTTCGATCCGGCAGGAAGTTCAGCGGCTTGCAAGCATTGTACCTGCGCTATTTATATGAGATGGGCATACTGCCTCATTTTCGCGCGTCCGTGAGAAGGACGCATTTTTATTGCGGGAAGACTTGTGGCATTTGGCGATTATTACCGCGCAGACCAAACTGCTGTGCCAGCGCCGTATCTCCAGCAAAGAGCAGCTTTTGGACTATGTATCCATTGCCCAACAGGAGATGCGCCTGCTTTCCAGCGAGCGCAAAGCGCTGTACAACCGTCTTCGCCGCTGCAAGGAGGAAGGCCGGATCGACGCTTGCAAAGCGCAAATAGCCGTATTATCCAAGCGGCTTGCCGCGCTTCGAAAGGAGGTGAAGCTGTGTGTGGGCATCCTTGCCCGATCCAGTGAAATGATGACCAAACTACATGGCGACAGGCAAAATCAACCATTACGAAGGGAGGATACCATCCATGAGCAGTGGAGCCGAGGCGGCCGATCAGGTCGTCAACATGAGTCTGAGGGGCATCGAGGTGATGGCCAAGATTTCCGGCGAAGGCGCTAAGCATCTGGCCGTCTATTTGTTTGCCGCCCTGCAAGGGCAGAAGCGGACGAAGGGCAGCATTCGTCTGGAAAGCTTGCTCCGCAGCGGCAAGGAATTGAAAGTGTTTGCCGTCAAAACGAAGACTTGCCCACGTTCTGCAAGGAAGCCAAACGATACGGCGTTTTGTACTGCGCCCTGCGGGACAAAAAGAATGTCGATGGCTTGTGCGATGTGATGGTGCGGGCCGAGGACGCGTCCAAAATCAACCGCATCGTCGAGCGGTTCAAGCTGGCGACCGTGGATACGGCCAGCATTAAGAGCGAAATTGAGAAGTCCCGCGCCGGGAAACAGCAGGACCATCCAGCGTCCGGGGAGCGTCAACAACAAGCATCGAACCAAACCCGGCAGAAGACGGAGGTACAAGGAGCGGAAGTCAAGGGAACGCAAGGAGCGAAGAGCACCGACGATTTTTGGCCGAACTGATGCAGAGGCCCGAATCGGCGCAGCCAACTTCCCCGGCGAACGGCAACCCAAACCCCATGATGGCGACGACGGAGCCGCCCCATCCGTCCGAGCCTACCTCCGGGCGCAGCGAAGCATCCGCAAGGGGTATGATTGAACCGGAAGCCGGGACAACGCCGCGGCGGCCATCGATCCGTGAACTGTTGCGCGAGATCCGGGAAGAAAATCGGAAGGCGGAGAAAGAACGACGTCAGATCATCAAGGAGCCGTCGCTGACCAATCGAAATGAGCGAGATATTGGAAAAGCGAAGACGGGCAAAACCAAACCAATCGGAACCCGAAAGCGAGGGAAAGCGAAATGAACAATCTGGACGATTTATTCCGGCAGGAAGCATCCGGCCGTTCTTCCGCGAATTCGTCCGAGCAACCTTTTGACAAGGAAGCGTGGGCGCAGAAAAAGCAGGAACTCAGGCAATGGGCCTACGAGACGATTGATTCCGCCACGACCGCCATCGCGCAAAGCGGCGATGAATTTCAGCGATATCTGGATGTGCAAAGCCGTTTCGACCGCTACAGCGTATCCAATGCGCTTCTGATTCTCACGCAGCGGCCGGAGGCGACCCGCATCGCCGATTTCGATTCGTGGAAGGAACAAGGCGTGTTTATTCGCCGCAAGGAAACCGGCTTTTATATTTTGGAGCCGGGCGAAGAGTACCGGAGGGAAGACGGCAGCACCGGCATCAGCTATAACCTCAAAAAGATGTTCGACATCGCGCAAACGACGGCCAACCCAAAACGGGAGCAACCGACCTATCCGGACGACCGGATGCGCATCAAAGCGCTGATGGATCGCGCTCCTGTTCCGATCGTCATTGGGGATGCGATGCCGCCGGAAACGCATGCGCTCTATCAGCCGGACATGCGCAATATTGTCATCCGCCGCGGCATGGATGCCGGGCACATTTTCCGGTCGCTCGCGCAGGAACTGGCGCATGCGGAACTGGATCGCGGCGATGGCCGTTACAGCCGTTCCCATTTTACGTTCCATGCATATTGCGCCTCTTACATGCTGTGCAAGCAGTTCGGCGTGGACACGTCGTCCTTTCGTTTCCATCGTGTACAGGAGAAGTTGAAGGACATCGAACCGCAGCAAATTCGCGCCGAACTGGCGGTGATGAAGGATACCGCGCATGACATGGCCCGCAAGATGAACCGGATGCTGGCGCAGCAGCGGCAACAACATCGGACAGAACCAGCAAGATAGGAGCGCCGCGGGGGACATGCTCAATTTTTGTTCAGGAGGGAGCGCCTGTGAAGGAAGAAGAACGGATTCTCTGTTTGGATCATTACGAGCATGGCATTGTGGTGCATGCACTGAATACGCTGCGAAACGATTTGATCGGCGAGAAGCGCCCCACCGACGCCGTCGATGAACTGTTGCTCAAAACGATTGACGCCCCTTATCAAAAACATAAACGCCGGAGCCATCATGAGGCGCGTTGAAACCGCAAGGAGTCATTTGATACTCTTTGCGTTTTTTTTAATTCCCGTCTTGTGGGCGGCGATGCTGACCGCCCCTGCATTTTCCGGGGGCTGCCGGCGATTGTGGAGCATCTCAGCGCGGCGATCAATCACCCGTTCGACATTCAGTGGGTAGACGATACGCCGCGCTGTCTATTCATTTTTACGCTGGCCTATGGACTCGGCGTCTGTATTTACTTGGCCTCCCCGCGAAACTATCGACGACGAGAGGAGCACGGCAGCGCGCGATGGGGCCGGGCGAAAAGCATATGCGCCAAATATCGAAGCAAGCAGCAGGAACAAAACAAAATTTTAACCAAGCAGGTTTGCATCGGACTCGACGGCCGCAAGCATCGCCGGAATGTGAATGTGCTCGTCGTAGGCGGTTCCGGCTCCGGCAAAACGCGCTTTTATGCCAAACCGAACGTCATGCAGGCGCATACGTCCTTCGTTGTTCTCGACCCGAAAGGCGAAATCTTGCGGGATACCGGTCATCTGCTCAAGGCCAAAGGGTATGACATTAAGGTGCTCGACCTGATCAATCCGCATCGCTCCCACGGCTACAACCCTTTCGCCTATTTGAACGACGACAAGGATGTGCTGAAGCTGGTCACCAACCTGATTCGCAATACAACGCCGAAGGGCAGCAATACGAACGACCCGTTCTGGGAACGGTCCGAAACGGCGCTGCTGGAGGCGCTCATGTTGTATTTGCTCTATGAAGCGCCGCCGGAGGAACAGAATTTTCCGATGGTGATGGAGATGATCGCTGCCGCCGAAGTGCGAGAAGAAGACGAAACCTACCAGAGTCCGCTGGACGAGTTGTTTGAACGGCTGGCGATGCGCGACCCGGAGCATTTGGCAGTCAAACAGTACAACATCTTCAAGCTGGCAGCGGGGAAAACGGCCAAATCGATATTGATCGGCCTCGGCGTTCGGCTGGAGAAGTTCAACTTGCATTCGATTGCCGGGATGAGCCTGGTCGATGAAATGGATTTGGCTGTCATGGGAGAAAAGAAGACGGCGTTGTTTGCCGTTATTCCCGATAACGACAGCAGCTTCAACTTCATCGTCGGGATGCTCTACACCCAGCTTTTTCAATGCCTGATGTATGAGGCCGACTACCGGCACGGCGGACGCTTGCCCGTGCACGTGCATTTCGTGATGGACGAATTTGCCAACGTTGCCTTGCCCGATGAATTCGACAAGCTGCTCTCCACGATGCGCAGCCGCGAGATTTCGGTTTCCATCATCCTGCAAAATTTGGCGCAGCTCAAATCGCTGTACAAGGAGTCGTGGGAATCGATCGTTGGGAACTGCGACGTGTTCTTGTACCTGGGCGGCAATGAACAATCCACCCACAAATACGTATCGGAGCTGCTGGGCAAGGAAACGATCGACACGAACACCTATGGCCAAAGCAAGGGACGCAGCGGCAGCTATTCGATCAACTATCAGTTGTCCGGCCGCGACTTGCTGACGCCCGATGAGGTGCGGCTTCTCGATAACCGTCATGCCTTGCTCTTTATTCGCGGCGAGCGTCCTGTTCAGGACGACAAATACGATTTGCTCAGGCATCCCCATGTCGCTCTCACGACGGATGGCAACGGTCCTCCCTACCAGCATGGGGGCACGGAACTTGCGCTCGATTGGCGAACCGTGACGCTTGATGAAAACGGAGAGTACGAGCTTCTGTCGGAAGAAGACATGGAGTCGCTATTTTTACGAGGGGAATGATGAAAATGAAGTTCAAAAAGAAACGGCTGCTGGCACTGTACATCATGCTGATGTTAACGGGAACCGTATTCGTCTCTACCGCTTATGCCGAGGGCGACCCGATGACGACGGTCAATAATTTGTCCACTTTCATATTCGGATTAATACGGGCCATCGGCATGATCATACTCGGCTTCGGCATTGTGCAGATCGGATTGTCGCTCAAGTCTCACGATCCTTCCCAGCGAGCGAACGGGTTCCTGACGCTCGCCGGCGGAATTATCATTACCTTCACGAAGGAAATTCTTACCCTGATTGCCGGTTAAACGGGAGTCGCAAATGAGGGGAACGGGCGATTTGTCCGTTCCCCATCTACAGAAAAGGGGTGAGAATATGGCCAAAAACAGTTGGATTATTGACAATCTCGAACATGCGCTCGATACATGGAACGAGAAAATGAACGAAATCTGGCAGCTTGTTACCGAGTCGCCGGCCGACTTCAAGGGCGGCGGCGTGTGGCGCGTCATTACCGACATTCACGGCGCGTTGCAGGCGACGGGACTGGCGCTTCTGGTCTTGTTTTTTGTGATCGGCGTGGTGAAGACGACCGGCAATTTTGCCGAAGTGAAAAAGCCGGAGATGGCCGTCAAGCTGTTTATCCGTTTTGTCCTGGCCAAAGCGGTCGTTACCTACGGGCTGGAGCTCATGATGGCGCTGTTTACCATTGTTCAGGGAATCATCTCCACGATGATGGGACGTTCCGGGTTCGGAAGGACGGAGGCTATGACTTTGCCGAACACCATTGCAAAAGCGATTGAAGACGTCGGCTTTTGGCAAAGCATTCCGCTGTGGGTCGTCTCCCTTCTGGGCAGTCTGTTCATCACGGTGTTGTCTTTTGTGATGATCCTCTCGGTGTACGGACGGTTTTTCGTATCTATTTATATACGGCCATCGCTCCCGTTCCGCTTTCCTCCTTTGCCGGGGAGCCGAGCCAAAATATCGGTAAATCGTTTCTCAAAGGGTATGCGGCCGCTTGCCTAGAGGGAGCGATTATCGTACTCGCCTGCATCATCTACTCCGCCTTTGCCTCCGCTCCCCCGGCGGTCGATGAAGGCGCTGGCGCGGTTACGATGGTGTGGACGTACATCGGCGAGCTGATTTTTAACATGCTGGTGCTCGTGGGGACGGTCAAAATGGCGGACCGGGTGGTGAGGGAGATGATGGGGCTGTAGCTTCATTCCGATTCTTCGCCCAGCAATTCCCGGACGGAAACATCCAGCGCTTTGGCAATCGCCACGACTTCGTAGTCTTGGACAAGCCGATACTGCCCTTCCAGACGCGAAAGACTGGTAGGACTGATGTCGAGACCAGCCGTTTGCAGTCTGGCGAGAAACTCCTTCTGTTTCATCCCCTTTGCCTTGCGGATGGCAACGACTCTCACGCCGATTATATTTTTGTCGCCTGGCGGTTCTTTACGATGTTTCATTTATATGCACCTCACATTACAAGCAAAATTGTACGTGAGTGCATCGTTGTTTTAATGCGAATATCGCATTAAAATGAAATAAACCGATTTACGCAATAAAATAGAGAGGTAATCTATCTTTCAGACAGCCAGGAACGCCGATCTAATGAAGACACTGGGAGGCCGACCGATGACACGTTTGCTTGGTCAATTGGAGGAGGAAAGAAGAAAGTTGAACGAACTTGGGAAAAAATCTCTTGATCAGGGAATTCCTCTGTTTGAGAATGAGGCGGTTCAGGCTCAAAGCCGGAAGGTGGACGAATGGATTGTCCAGTGGCTTCAAAGGAAGTCCGGACGAGAGCATCAGTTGCGCTAGATCGCATTCGCACAAGGAGGGGGGATGTCAATGGAGTTTCCGTTATGGTTTCAAAATGCGATCCAGCGGCGGCTGGACCACGTTTCGGCTCGGATCGAACACCATCCCGAGTTGCGTAGATGTCGCGATGAAGAGAAATCGGCTTTTCAAGCAATGTTTTCCGGCGTGGATATGACGCAGTTGCCGGCGTTTATGGAATGGGAGGACAAGCACCATTTTAAGCAGGCGATCATGAATGAATGGTTATATTTGCAAGGCATGCGAGACGGCGCTCAGCTTGTATTTGCGCTTTTAGCCGATCCTCTTCTATCCGGCGATAAGTTGTTGGCAAGATCGAAAAAGACAGAGCCAACATCGGTTCAACCGGAAGCTGAGGGCGAGTTGTAGACCATAGTGAGCATCGTTTATGGGAGGATTTCAAATGGAAGTGAAAATTAACCGGGAAATCCGGGATTATACGGAAAGCTTATTCTTTGGACTGTCCTTGCGGCAGTTCTTTTTTTCTGTGCTGGCTGTCGGCGTGGCGATCGGACTATATTTTGGACTGCGCGGCCGCTTTGGCTTGGAAACGCTCAGCTGGATGTGCATTTTGGGGGCTGCGCCCTGCGCAGCCTTGGGTTTCATCAGCTATCACGGCATGACGGCCGAGCAGCTGCTTTGGGCGTATGTGAAATCGGAATTTCTGCTGCCAAGACGCTTCGTCTTCTATTCGACCAATGTCTATGTTGAAGCGCTGAAAAAGAACATGCATAGTTACGAGCAGGAAAGGATGAAGCGCCATGATTAAAACGCTCAGACGCATCATCAAGCAGGACAAGGAACGATTTGTCATTCCGAAAGGCGTTCAGCAAGTCATCCCGATTCGCGCCCTCTGGCCGGACGGGATTTTTTTGTCGGCAACAAGTTCTCCAAATCGTATCGGTTCGAGGATATCAACTACGCCGTAGCGTCCAGAGAAGACAAGGAAGAATTGTTCCTGTCTTATTCCGAGCTGCTTAATTCCCTCGACAGCGGAGCGACCACGAAGATCACGATCCATAACAGGCGTTTGAACCGGGCCGATTTTGAAAGCTCGATTCTGATTCCGCTTCGGGAGGATCATCTAGATGTGTACCGGCAGGAGTACAACGAGATGTTGCTCGCAAAGGCCATCGGCGCAAACGGTACGATTCAGGAAAAGTACGTTACCATTTCTGTGGTCAAGAAAAATGTGGAGGAAGCCCGTCAATATTTCGCAAGGGTCGGAACCGAACTGATGACGCATTTTTCCCGTCTCGGTTCCAAATGTATCGAACTGGATGCAACCGACCGTCTGCGCATTTTCCATGATTTCTTTCGGATCGGCGAGGAAGCGGATTTTCGTTTCCATTTGTCCGAAACGATGCGCAAGGGTCATGATTTCAAGGACTACATTTGCCCGGATACGTTCGAGTTTGAAAAAGATCATTTTCGGATGGGCAACTTTTTTGGCCGCGTCATCTTTCTGCGGGAATACGCCAGCTATATAAAGGACAGCATGGTGTCCGAGCTTTGCGACCTGAACCGGAATTTGCTGCTGTCACTGGATATTATCCCGATTCCGACTGACGAGGCCGTTCGTGAGGTGGAGAGCCGTTTGCTTGGCGTGGAGACGAACATCACCAACTGGCAGCGGCGACAAAACCGAAACAATAATTTTTCTGCCGTGGTCCCCTACGACATGGAGCAGCAACGCAAAGAGAGCAAAGAATTTCTGAACGACTTGACCACCCGCGATCAGCGGATGATGTTCGGCCTGCTGACGATGGTCCACATCGCAGACAGCAAGGAGCAGCTTGAAAGCGATACGGAGGCGCTGCTCACCACCGCCCGCAAGCATTTGTGCCAGTTTTCCACGCTGACCTATCAGCAAATGGACGGTCTGAATACGGCGCTCCCCTACGGCTTGCGGAAGATTCACGCCTTGCGGACGTTAACGACGGAAAGCACAGCTGTCTTTATTCCGTTTCGGGCACAGGAAATCGTGCATCCGGGCGGCATTTACTATGGGCAAAATGTGATCAGCAAAAACATGATTATTGCCAATCGCAAGCAGCTGCTGAACGGAAACAGCTTTATTCTCGGCGTATCCGGTTCCGGCAAAAGCTTTACCGAGAAACGGGAAATCGTCAACCAGATGCTGGCCAGCGACGACGATATTATTTTGATCGACCCGGAACGGGAATACTCCGCACTGGTGAACGCATTGGGCGGCGAGACGATTCATATATCCGCCACCTCGCCCAACCATATCAATGCGATGGATATGAACCGGCAATATGGCGACGGAGCCAACCCGATTATTCTCAAATCGGAATTCGTCCTCTCGCTCTGCGAGCAATTGATTGGCGGTTATCAGCTGGGAGCCAAGGAAAAGTCGCTCATTGACCGTTGCACCGCCAGCGTGTACAGGAAGTATTTGCAGAGCAACTATAAGGGGCAGCCGCCGACGCTTCAGGACTTTCGCGCGGAGCTGCTCAACCAATCGGAGCCGGAAGCGCAGGACATCGCGCTTGCGATCGAGCTGTTTACTTCCGGCAGTTTGAATACGTTTGCCAAGCCGACCAATGTCAATGTCCATAATCGGCTTATCTGCTATGACATTCTCGACTTGGGCAAACAGCTTCTCCCGATCGGCATGCTGGTTGTACTGGACAGCATCCTGAATCGGATTACACAGAATCGGGTTAAAGGCAAAAATACATTTATCATTATTGACGAAATCTATCTTCTGTTTCAGCATGAATACAGCGCCAACTTTCTGTTCACGCTTTGGAAGCGCGTCCGAAAGTATGGCGCTTTTTGTACGGGCATTACACAAAACGTGGATGATTTGCTGCAAAGCCATACGGCCCGGACTATGCTCGCGAACAGCGAATTTATTGTCATGCTGAATCAGGCCAGCACCGATCGGATGGAGCTTGCCAAGATTCTCAATATTTCGGACCTGCAACTCTCTTATATTACCAATGTTGACGCCGGGAATGGCTTGATGAAGGTAGGCAGTTCCCTTGTGCCGTTTACCGACAGGTTCCCGCGGCAAACGAAGCTGTATAGCTTAATGACGACGAAACCCGGAGAGGCTTAACCAAATAGCGGTAAGCGGTTGGTTTCGACATGAACCGACCGCTTACAATTTAACGCATAACAACACCATTGTGTTTGAACAGGGCAACTGGCGAATGGCCTTTAAAGCTGGTACCGAGAAAACATACGGTTATCATGCAAGCCGGAGAAACAGCGAAGCCCAGGATTGTCTTCCGCGAAATTACCGGCTATTGCTGTCAAGCAAGCCGATTTGATGGAATAATCAAAGGAGCTTATCCGGATGGAACGTTCAGGCCAAACAATCGGGTTACTCGCGCAGAATTTACGGTTATATTGGCGGATGCATTGATTTTTACCATTTTTGCTGCATTTGCCCTGTTATGTTGCAGACTCCTCGGACTTGGAAATCAATTGTCTGACGGCCTCAACCACCGTTGCACGTCGACGTGCATGATCCGATTTCGCGGCTGCCAGTTCAGCGATCTCGGGAGGTTGGGACGACCACAGTGTAGCAATGCTTTGAACAAGTATCATCAATTGTCCCGCATCAAACCGGGATGAAAGCCTTCCGTCCTCTTGAGCGGCTCGAATGACATCGATTTTATGCCGGGCGGCCTCGATGCTTCCGGGGATCAGTTGATCGGTCCCGCCTCGCTCGAGTCGGTGCCACATGATCACGCGAGCGACTTCAGGGTGCTGCACGCTCGCATCAAACAGCTTTCCTGCATACTCGGGCAGATCTTCTGGAATAATTGGAATATTGGTTACGGTCTCGTTGACAATAAACTGCAGCACAGCGTCGAACAATTCGTCCTTGCTGCCAAAATAGGTATATACCAGCCCTGCGCTGCACCCAGCGCGCTCGGCAATTTGATCGACCCGGCTTCCGGCTAGGCCACGAGCGGCGAATTCCTTTAAGGCAGCGTCAAGGAGTTGTCGTTTTTTCGATTCGGGATCTCTTTTCATCATAGGGTCATTATACTTGAATAAACGTTCATTTGACAACCGAATCTGGCGTGTGATTTAATGAGGGAGTAATTTATTAAACGTTCATTCAATAAGGAGGGCAAAATACATGCCTGCAAAAGTATGGTTTATCACGGGAGCTTCGCGTGGATTTGGCCGCGCCATTGCAGAAGCGGCGCTTGAACGGGGTGATCTGGTGGTTGCAACGGCGCGAAATCCGGAGACGTTGGAAGAACTGGTATCCGCAAGCGAAGGACGCGCCTGCGCCGTTCGCCTGGATGTTACCGATGAGAACGAAGCCAAACAGGCCATTGCTCAAGGCGTAGAGAAATTCGGTCGAATCGACGTTGTCGTGAACAACGCCGGATACGCCGATCTGGGATCAATTGAGGAAACGCCGTCGGAACAGTTCCGCGCCCAGATTGAGACCAATCTGTTCGGCGTCATCCATGTCAGCCGTGCGGTTGTTCCGGTCTTCCGAAAGCAAAGGAGCGGGCGGTTTATTCAATTCTCCACGATCGGCGGCCGCAGACCGGCAGGACCGGGACTCGCCGCATACACGGCTGCCAAGCACGGCGTCGAAGGGTTTTCAAGCGTGCTTGCCGCCGAAACCAAGCCTTTCGGGGTGAAAGTAACCTTGATTGAACCCGGCGGTTTCCGTACTGACTGGGCAGGGTCCTCGATGAAGATTATTCCGCCTGGTGAACCGTATCAAGAGACAGTCGGCATACTTCTAAATATCTTCAGCGATGCGGCCAGGACAGGGAGACGTCCCAGCGGAGACCCCAAGAAGGCTGCTAATGTCATCCTTAAAGTGGCCGACATGGAAGAGCCGCCGCAATGGCTCCCTTTGGGCAGCGATGCCGTGAACATGATCCGGCAAGCCGACGAATTGAAGCTCGCGGAGCTGGCTAAGTGGGAAGAGCTCTCGCTCTCTACGGACGCCGACGATGCTGTCCATCCCGACCTTAGTAAGCTATAAAGTTAATCCTACCAAATGAGGGGTAACTTAATGCGATAATGGCTGGATTGACCATCTAGTTTTTAATACAAGGATTGGATTTCATTCCTAACGGGCATGAATATCTGATCAGTTGTCCCGATATATCAATAAAGCGATACAGGAAAAAGGCAAACCAGTTCGAAAGACTGGGACGCAAAGCCACGGGTCTTCTGCCTGCGTGCAATGATCGCCGGGTTACCCTCTCTAATGCTGTCAGTTAAAGGCACGGCCTTTCGAGGGTACGTGTCTTTTTTGCATTTTCAGAACAATCAACGAGGTGATGAAAAGATGGAGGAGCGTGCAGGTTATGCCATAGAAGTTGATGAAGTCGTGCGTTGGAAAGAAGGCAAGATACAAGTATTGCTGGTGGACAGCGATCCCATTTGGCAACAACGGATGGCGGAGCTCATCAATGCAGAGCCGGATATGAATCTATTCCATATTGCAACAAACAAGGAATCGGCCATTCGTGCGGGTGAGCAATTGGATTTAGACGTGATGATTCTTGATCTGGTATTACATTCATCACAACAGGATGGACTCCATACAATTTCTGAAGTTCTGAAAACTAAATCAATGCCAATTATTATCTTGACCTCCCTCTATGAGCCTGAAATCATTGTGGAAGCTATGCTGGCTGGGGCGATCAATTACATTACCAAGATCAACTATACGGATGTCGCAAACGCAGTAAGGGAAGCCTATCGGGGGCAATCTTCTCTTCATGCCGATGTTGCTAACATTGTCCGTAAAGAAATTGGTTTTGATAAGCGGAAAGAATTACATCGAATGCTGACGCCCACTGAAAAAGAGATCTTGCAGTTGATCGGGTGGGGCTATAAACAGCCGGTAATTAGAGAGTTGTTAGGCGTCACAGAGAACACCATGAAATCGCACGTTCGTAACATCATTCGAAAGTTCAACGCTAGCTCTATTCATGAAGCAGCCGAAAAAGCGAAACGAAGAGGCCTGTACGATCGGCAAGACCGGGTTACGTGTTAGCGATTCGCACCGATTCGAGTCATTATGCGTTCATTCGACATTTTATGAACTGATCGCATGATGAAAAATCACCCTCCATATTTATTTATTTTATAGGTAAAATGGTGGGTGTAGATGGAGATTTATAGGAGAATACTACTGGAGGTGAGAGTCATAAAAAGAGGAATAAAGGTTGTGAATATCGTACCTTGTCAACTTCTGCGAATCTAGAAATGAAGGGTAGATGACGATGGAAATGGAGAGTGAAAAATGTAACTGGCCGAAAACGATGAGAAAGCATGTATCAAAAGGAGGACTTTGTGATGTCGCAGACCAAGTACCCATTCCCTTTGAAAAAGTTGAATCGTGGCTGAAGTCCTATAAAGACTGGAAAGCGAGATTGAAGTATGTTCAATCCGAACTCACTCACATCCCAGAATTGACGCGCACCCTGCATATGGTTGCGTCTCATAGCAGAGGCAGAAAACAGGAAACGGTATTGCGAACGGTCATTCGACGCATACAGATCACTGAAAATGAGATCCCATTATTGCTATCCAGAATCAGTCTTATCGACTACGCTCTCACGTTTCTCACCTCGGAAGAAGGCTTATTTGTTCGATTGAGATACATTGATAATATTGCGTCCTCAGATGCCATAAGTCGCCTGGCACTTTCCCGCCGCGCGTACTTTTATCATCGGAAGCGAATTTTACGCAAAATCTACATGAAAATCAAAGATCGGGCGTTTTTGCTGGACTTGGAGTCGTCTCAAGCAGATTGAATGAATTCAGAAGGCGCATTGCACATAGATTTGTCCCCCATATTCAACTTTGAGGATCAGAGTGTCGGGGCAGCATCGAACATGTTCCGAACGTTGCATTGGTTTTGCCCTCTTTATGCACTAACTATGCACGCCATATGCACTTATTTCGTGTTATGTTGATAAAGTGGACAGACAGTGCAATGGTAGCAACCATAAATATGTGTGATTACTCACTTTTAATCAAGCGTCGTTTCTTTCCCAGATGCCAGCGGAAGGAATTACGGCGCTTTTTTACATTGTCAATGCAGTTGTCGGATAAATATCGGATGCCACGGAGCTGAACGGAACAAGGGCAGCGCCATACATCATAGCCCACTTAATTTCTCACACGGTGTTGCCAGGTGAGAAAGAGGGTGAAGGCGATGTATGCTTATTGCTCATAACTGCAATCGGCGAAAATATCGGCAAGAATATAATTCAATTTCACAATCAGACCTAGTCGCAATCGAGCGTGGACGCGCTCTGCGGCAAGGTCCTTTTTGTTTTTTACAGCTGTTATACAAAGGCATAAAAGGCAGCGTTGGCTGTCGTTCTCCCCCCCTCTGTTTTGGTTTGCCAACAAACCAAAATGGAGGGACATGAATGAAAAAGATGAATTTGCGGGGTATGTATCCTTTTATAAAGTCGGATGTATGGGTTGATGTAGATGAAGAAGTTGCCCACGAAATGCGGCGATTCGACTTGGAAGAAGGTGCTTACAGACTTCGAACATATCGCCATCGGGCCTATTATTCGCTTGATCGCAACGATGGGATTGAGCAGCATGTTTTATTTCTTTCGATTTCACCGGAGGAGTATTACGAGCGCAAACTTTCAAGGCAGCAACTTTATGAAGCAATGTGCCTTTTGCCGGAGAAATCTGCCAGGCGGATTTACGCCCATTATTTCTTGGGTATGAGCAAAGTCGATATTGCCAGAGCCGAGCATGTCGATGAGCGGGCGGTTCGTAAATCGATTCAACGAGGCTTGAAACAAATGGAATACTTGCTCAAAAACATGTAATCGTTTCGTGGGAGGGTCCGATTTTCCTGCCAAAATGAACGGTTATATAGAGGACCATGTTCAGACAGCGGCTGGTTGCAACCAGCCGCTGCATTCTACACGAAAGGGGTATGTGACGATGCAACAGGTTCGGTTTCGAGATGATGAACACGAGAGGTTTTATGTTCAGATGATGGATGAAAGGAAATGCAACGACGGCTATCACCGAGCATTGTTCTATACATTGGGCATTTCCCGAGAAACCAGAAGTCATATCCGTGATTTGTATGATTTTGCTAATGGTGGCATTAAGCCCGAAGGCCTTTCGGCCCCTTGGCAAACCGGCAGTTCCACTCGGGTATGCCGACTCGCCTTTAATTTGTGGAATGGCTGGACTGAAGTGGGGGGCGAACATCACTCCACTCCCCATGAATTATTTGATTGCAGCTATGCCCTCTACTTTTTGAAGCGATTCGTCTTCGTTATCCCGAATATTGCCGAAATCACGAGAGAACGATCAAACGGCTGGCTGAACAAATTCGCTGAATGGCTGCCAGCGACGGGAGTGGAATGGGACGATGAAGGAAATTAAAACGAGGAATGTTGTGAAAGACATCAAACGGTTGGACAGATTCCAAAACATGTTGGATCGTGTAAAGCGTTCAAGCGCTCATGCCAAGCGGCAGGTGGATAATGACAAGGCGACTTCCCAGTCTCCGGTTGAATATGCGCAGCGCGAGTCCGCAGCGGCTACGATAAAAACGATACGTGCCCAAATGGGGATGAGTCTGCATATCAACAAGAGATTGATTCGGCACATTCTAATAAGGAGGCCGTTTCCAGATGGTAATTCTGTCACAAGTCAGAGCCCAATTGATGTCAATGCGGAGTCTTCGATTACGCGTACACCGCGACTTGCCCGTAGCATACGTCTCCGTAAGCCGGTTGATGGAAAATACGTCTTGTCTTCTGGCTCGCATTCAGGAAAACAACGATTTATACGGAGCCGGGTCAATGCCCGGCTTCTGCATCGTTCTCGAACAGGCCGCTTTCCTGAGCGGATGCAGAAAAGGGATATCGGCCCTCTAAAACCGGTCGGGAAGAAGGAAACATTCTCCGCCGCGGTATCTCGTTCAGCAAATGGACGCGTGAAACCGTTAACCCGAGTCCCCTCTGCTATATCAAAACAATCAGATTATACGATCAAACGGAAAGTACGAAATTTTAAGACATTATCGCCATTTATAAAAAATGGGCATCGGCTAGAGCGCGCTAACAATCATTCGGATGCTCAAACTGAAGGGAAAATGAATGCCGTCAAGGAAGCACAGCGGGCTACGCAGATGGCGATGTCTGCCCGCCGGTCCATTCAAACCGCGCGAGCTGCCGCGAGATTGAATCGCCTTATCGTTAAAATGGTTGTAAGAGCCACCGCCCTGCTTGTCAAGGGATTGACGGCGCTTTTGGGGATCAGCGGTTCGGTAATTGTAGTTTTGTGCATTGTCATGGCGAGTGCCGCCGTCATTTCCTCTCCTTTCGGTATCTTTGTGTCCGGTGAAAATACGGATGCCGATGTAAAGCCGCTTTCTCGAATCGTTCAGGAAATAGACGATGAATTTGCCGCCCGACTGGTAGATATACAGCAATCCGCTGGCAATGTAGACCGGGTGGAATATCATTATCCCGGCAGCGCGGACAATACGCGGATCGATAACTGGATGGACATTATCGCCGTCTTTGCCGTGAAGACCGTCACGGATGCGGAAAACGGAATGGATGTGGCCGCGCTTGATGCAACAAGAATCGGTATCATTCGATCGGTGTTCTGGGATATGAATTCGCTGGAATCTCGTGTTGAAACGATAGAACATAAGGAAACGGTTACGGTTGAACATGAGGACGGGAGCAGCAGCGAAGAGACGATTACCCGATATGAGCGCATTTTGCATATTACCGTCACTAGCCATACTGCGGAGCAACAGGCAGATACTTACCGCTTTACAAGTGAACAGATGGAATTTATGAAGGAGATGCTGTCCGAGGAGTTCCGCCTGCTCATGTTTGCAATACTTGGTAAAGATACGGATATTGGCTTAACGCCGGAGCAGCTTGAATCGGTTCAACAGCATTTGCCCGAAGGCGAACTGGGCAGTGAAGCCGTCAAATTGGCGCTGACTCGTCTAGGCGATCCGTATAGCCAACCGAAGGCCGGTCAGGACCACTTTACGGATTGCAGCTATCTCGTCCAATGGGTGTATCGTCAGTTAGGCATTAGCTTGCCGCGAACCGCGGCGGAACAGGCCAGATTTTGCGTGGAGAATGGCCTGACCGTAAGCGCGGCGGATTTGGTTCCGGGCGACCTTGTGTTTTGGAGTTACGAGCGTAATGGCAGATTCATGGATATTACGCATGTCGGCATTTATGCGGGAGACGGCAAAGTAGTAGACGCTTCCTCCACTCGGGGACAAGTCGTTTATCGCGGTTTGTTCGATTCGGATAAACAAGTGTTGTATGGCAGACCGCATCTTTCAAGCGTTAATTGAACTTTAAAATTAATAAGGTTCATGTTCAGAGCCTTATTCTCAGTTTATCGCCTTCCCTCCTCGCCTTTCGCTTCTGTTCGATTGATTTGGCAATTCAAGGTCCGATTTTGTATCAAAAATGAAATGAATAATAGAGGGACATGTTCGCTCCCCTCAACGGACCTTTGACAACTAAATACAATCTTATCCGGTACGTTCCCCGCATGGCCTGGAAGGATAGCCAAATTGCAGGCGCGCCACGACCACTTTGCCGATTCTTGTTTTGCATGCCTTCTTAGGAGAGCCGGCAGAGTGCGAGCGATTTTGCCCATGC
>NZ_BOVJ01000201.1 GCF_018403665.1 Paenibacillus cisolokensis | reverse complement strand
AATCGCGGGAAAGGCCTGCCTGGAAAACTTTTTCACCGGCCGTCAAGGATGTAAATCGTCCTCGTTTCGCGTTAATCCTTGATGGGACAAAAAAAAAGCTGCCCCGCAGGTTTACCCAACCTCCGGGACAGCTTCAAGCGGCTTGCTATTCTTTTTAGACGAACAAGCTGCGGATAAACGACAGTATCGATTGGATCAATTCCCACAGGAAGAAACGGGCTTCCGGCGTTTGCGCGCCGGCGGCTTCGCCCCGGTCTTCCATGGAAGAGACGGAGCCGTCCGCGGTCGCCGAAGCGGCGGTCGCTTCTCCGGTCACGCTGTCCACGAAGCAGAGCGGCGGAAACAGCACGCACCACCAGTTTTGCCCTTGCCCTTCGCCCAGCGTGATGCGCAGCGCCTCGTAATCGCCGGCCGGGTAAACCCGCTTGCCGTAAATTTTGGTCGGGAACGGCACGACGGCCAGCTCCGCGCGAAATCCGTAAGCAAAGCCGCGGCTTCTCAATTCGGCTTCGACGATTCGTTCGATGTCCGCCATCCGCGACCGGATCTCGGCACGCGCTTCCCCGATCGTCTGCGGGCCGGACACCCAGCCGTTCATCGCTTCCACGACGGCATCGCGGACATGCCGCTTGACCGCCTGATCGGCGGCGGAATCCGAATTGGCCAATATGCGCAGCCGAATCGACTGCTCGGGAATGGCGGCGTCCGCAACGGCAGCGTCGGTCCGCTGCGTCTCCCAACTCATGACGAGCACGCACAATGTGACGAACAGATACAGATAGGATAACCGAAAAGGATAACGATAATGGCGGATCATCCAACACAAGCCCCTCTCGCGCACCCGTCGGTGCATCAGCTTGCGTTCCGGAACGTTTCTATCCGTCATTATTTCCGGCTAACCTGTCTTCTAAACTATCATTCGGGAAAAAAGAAAGTAGATTCGGCTTTCCGCTGCCGGCCGTACGGCAAACCGCCGCCAAAGTCCGGCTGACGAACGGCCGATCTGTTTTGCGCCATCTTTATGCGGTTCCGCCCTGTTGCCGCCGTTCTGCTGCGGGCCTTGTCCGGGAGTGTCAGCTCCCGTCATCGCTATGCCGGACGGCCAGCACATGGCGCTCGATGCCGGCATAGTCGCGCACGATCCGGATCTCGTCCCATGCGCCGAACCGGCGCAGCATGCCGGCCACCTCCGGGGCTTGACCCAGGCCGAGTTCGAAGGCGACGATGCGCGGAATGCGGGCGAGCTGCGGCAGCATGCCGATCATGCGGCGGTAGGGCGTCAGACCGTCGTCTCCGCCGTCGAGCGCGAGACGCGGCTCGTAATCGCGCACCTCTCGCTGCAGTCCGGGCAGGTCGCCGGACGGGATGTACGGCGGGTTCGACACCAATACGTCGATCCCAAGGCCTGCGGCGGGCGGGCGTTCATCTCCGCACGCCCGCCGCGTTCCCTCGCGCCCGACGAACGGCGCGAGCAGGTCGCCCTGCACGAACGCTATGCGCGACGCGACGTTGTGGCGCTCCGCGTTCGTGCGGGCGACCGCAAGCGCGTCCGCCGACAGGTCGGACGCGCATACGCGCCAGCGCGGACGCTGCACCGCCAGCGTCACGGCGATGGCGCCGCTGCCCGTGCCGACGTCGGCCACCGTCGGCACGTTCGCCGCGCCGCCCGGCGCATCGCCCGGGCGCGCGGCCTGCTCAGGCGGCCAGCATGCATCGGCCGCCTCCAGCACCGCCTCGACGAGCAATTCCGTCTCGGGGCGCGGAATCAGCACGGCCGGCGTCACCGTGAACGCCAGGCCGTAAAACCATTGCTCGCCCGCGATATATTGCACCGGCTCGCCGGCCGCCTTGCGCGCGACGAGCCGCTCCCAGCGGGCGGCTTCTTCCTGCGGGAACGGCTCCCGCCAATCCCGCAGCAGCTCCGCGCGCGTCGCTCCCAGCAGATGCATGAGCAGCCGCTCCGCATTCGCGCGCGCCTCCTCCACGCCGCATGACGCCAAAACGAGGAAGCCTGCATGCAGGCTTCCCCGATCGTCGTCCCCGGCGCCGTCCTAAACTGGCTCATCCCTGTTCCTCCCGGGCACCGTTCTGTTTTGTCATGTCTCTGCGGCGCCGCGCCCCGCTTCGACGGTTCACACGCTCTGCTCGAGCAGCTCCGCCTGCTCCGTCAGCGTCAGCGCGTTAATAATTTCATCCAGCTCGCCGTTCATAATCGCGTCAAGCTTGTGCAGCGTCAGGCCGATCCGGTGATCGGTCACCCGGCTCTGCGGAAAATTGTACGTGCGGATCCGCTCGCTCCGGTCGCCCGTTCCGACCTTGCTTTTGCGCTCGCCCGCGTATTTCGCTTCTTCCTCCTGCCGGCGCATGTCGTAGATGCGCGCCCGCAGCACCTGCAGCGCCTTGGCCTTGTTGTCGTTCTGCGATTTGCCGTCCTGGCATGTCGCCACGATGCCGGTCGGGATATGCGTGACGCGCACCGCCGACTTCGTCGTGTTGACGGACTGGCCGCCGGCGCCGCTCGAACAGAACGTATCGATGCGAATGTCTTTGTCCAGAATTTCGACCTCGATCTCTTCCACCTCGGGCATGACCGCCACCGTCGAGGTCGACGTATGAATGCGGCCGCCGGATTCCGTAACCGGCACCCGCTGCACCCGGTGGGCGCCGCTTTCGAATTTCAGCTTGCTGTAAGCGCCTTTGCCGGACACCATGAAAATAACTTCCTTGAAGCCGCCCAGGTCGCTCTCGTTCGCTTCCAGCAGCTCGACGCGCCAGCCCTGGGAGTCGGCGTATTTGGTATACATCCGGTACAGATCGGCCGCGAACAGCGCCGCCTCGTCCCCGCCCGCCGCGCCGCGGATCTCGATAATGACATTTTTGTCATCGTTCGGGTCCTTCGGCAGCATCAGCACGCGAATGCGCTCTTCCAGCGCCGCACGGCGGGCGGTCAGCTCCTCGATTTCCAGCTTGACCATCTCGCGCATCTCGTCGTCGAGCTTCTCGCCCAGCATCGCTTTCGCATCGTCGAGCTGCGCCAGCACCTCTTTATATTCCGTATAGGCCGTGTAAGCTTCCTGCAGATCCGACTGCTCCTTGGAATACTCCCGCAGACGCTTCGGATCGTTCGCTACATCCGGATCGCACAGCAGCTCGCTGAGCTTCTCATACCGGTCGGCCAACGATTGTAAACGGTCCAACACCGTATTTCACCCCTAAGTTTTCTGCAAAAATGTCGTCTCTCCATTATACCACAAACCTGCCGCAGGCGATACGGACAGTCGGAAACGGCAAGGCCGGCTTCCGCAGCGGGAAGCCGGCCTTGTTCGGTTTTAGACGTTGAAGCGGAAATGCATAATGTCGCCGTCCTGGACGACGTAATCTTTGCCTTCGAGGCGAAGCTGGCCTCGCTCGCGCACCGCGTTCATCGAACCCGCGGCAACGAGATCGTCATAGGAGACGACCTCCGCGCGGATAAAGCCGCGCTCGAAGTCGCTGTGGATAACGCCTGCCGCCTGCGGCGCCTTGGTGCCCTTGCGAATCGTCCAGGCGCGCACTTCCTGCACCCCGGCGGTGAAATACGTATACAGTCCGAGCAGCTTGTACGCCGCTTTGATCAGCCGGTTCAGGCCCGATTCCGCTAGTCCCAGCTCTTCGAGAAACAGCTTCTTGTCATCGCCGTCCAGCTCGGCAATTTCGGCCTCCACCCGGGCGCTGATCGGCACGACTTCGGCTCCTTCCGCCGCCGCGAACTCGCGGACTTGCTGCACGAACGGATTGTTGTCCGCATCGGCCGCCTCCGATTCGCTGACGTTCGCGGCATACAGCACCGGCTTCATCGTAAGCAGATGCAGGTCGCGGACGACCAGCCGCTCCTCGTCGGACAGCTCTACGCTGCGCGCCGGCTTGTCGTTGTACAGCGCCTCCTTGAGCCTCTCCAACACCGCCAGCTCCTGGGCCGGTTTCTTGTCCCCGCCCTTCATGCTTTTGCGGGTCCGCTCCATACGCTTCTCGACCGTATCCAGATCGGCCAGAATCAGCTCCAGATTGATCGTCTGGATGTCGCTGAGCGGGTCGACCCTTCCCGCCACATGCGTAATATTATCGTCGCGGAAGCAGCGGACGACATGCACGATGGCGTCGACTTCGCGGATATGGGCCAGAAACTTGTTGCCGAGCCCTTCGCCTTTGCTCGCCCCGGCGACCAGGCCGGCAATATCGACGAATTCGAAAGCCGTCGGTACCGTCCGGTTCGGCTTCACGATCTCGGTCAGCTTGTCCAGCCGCTCGTCAGGCACTTCCACGACGCCGACGTTCGGATCGATGGTGCAGAACGGATAGTTGGCAGATTCGGCCCCTGCCTGCGTAATCGCATTAAACAAGGTCGACTTGCCTACGTTCGGCAATCCGACGATTCCACAAGAAAGTGGCATGACGAAAACACTCCTCTAACATGACATGGTCTTTCGCCATTATACTCGAAGAACAGGGTGAGCGAAAGACCGGGCGTGCGGCCGCTAACGTACAACAGCTAATCATGCACCGCTATGACCGGCCGCTAATGTCCGGCCGCCTATTCCTCCAACAGCTTCTCCAGCTCTTCCATCGTTTCGGCGTCCGGAATGATGACCTCCGGCGCCCGCTTCGCTTCGTCCGGCACGTCCGCCTCGAACGGTTCTCCCCAGTCATCGTACCGGACGCTCATCGTCTGCGTCAGCTTCGACGGATGGCCCGGCTCGAATTCGAGCGTCAGATCGGCGGTCACATCGACCGTTACCGGACGCGCGGTGTCCGGGTCGAGCACGATCCGGTAACTCATCGTTTCGGTCTCGATGCTGTCCTCGACCCCTTCCGGGAGCGCGCCTCCTCCCAGCGTAACGGTCAGAACGTCGATCAGCAGCGCGCGGGCGTCCTCTCCCGCGCCGTCGCCTTCGTAAGCGAGCACGACGTTCCCTTCATCATCTTTCGTCGCCGAGAACGCGGCGGCATGTCGGGCAAGCCGCTTCATCTGATCGGCGGGCGCGATTTGATAGTCGGACATCGACGCCTTGATCTTCGGCAGCTCCGATTCGTCCATCCGGCTCCACTCGCCGGTTACCAGGTCCTGTGTAAAGTAACCGTCCGGCGTCAAATACGCAGCGAGCTTATCCGTCTGGCCGTCAAACGTCGATTCGACCGTCTGCCTCATGACAAGCGGCTCGATCGACACGTTGCCCTCATTGGCTATGACAAGCTCGGACGTCTGCCCGTCCGTCGTCAGCCGCTGGTCCAGCTTCATATCGATGCCGAAAACGTCCACGCCTTTGAACGAAGAGGCCGCTTTGTCCAGCCACTCCTTCGCATCGCCGGCCTGAACGGCGGCCTCCGTATGACTTCCTCCCGCTTTATCGCCGCTTGCCGGGCTCTCTTGCCTTTCATTGGAGCATGCGGCCGCCAGCGCCACCGCCGCCGCCAGCAGCGCGGCAACCGCCAGCAGCCGGACCGCCCGGATTTTCACCCTTTTCGCTTTGTGCGGCACATCGATCGCCTCCCTGGATGTCCTGCCGCGCATTCGCGCGGAATGCCGTATCTCCCGCCGGGAATACTACGTCCGGACAAGGAGGTGACGGCAATGGAAAACCAATCCCACAAAAACAACTATAAAGGAACTACCCGTATGAATGCCAAGAACCAAGATATGGCTTTTGTCAACGACACGGTCGAGGACGCCAAATCGACAAGCAACTTTTCGCCAAAAAAGAAAAAGACCGACTGAAGCCGGTCGGGTGAAACGCCATTTGGTGACAGCTGGTATCATGTACCATTTTCCGAAACGGAACAGGACTTGCCAGCGATGCGGATAGCCGCCGGGATGGGCAGCCTTGCAGCCGTTGCAATCGCTGCTAGCCGTTGCAGCCGTGCAGTCGATGCAGGTGTTGTAGCTGTTGCTGCTATTGCAGCCACTGCAACTGTAGAAGTCCCTGCCAGCTGTGCAGTCATTGCAGGTGTTGCAGTCTCTGCTAGCTGTGCTGCAGCCGTTGCAGCCGTTGCAATCACTGCTAGCTGTGCAGTCATTGCAGGTGTTGCAGTCTCTGCCAGCTGTGCTGCAGCCGTTGTAGTTGTTGCAATCGCTGCTAGCTGTGCTGCAGCCGTTGCAGCCGTTGCTGCTGTTGCACCGTAAATGTTTGCAGTCTGTCCGCCTCCGCGCGGCGCCGCTGTTCGCGCCGGGAGAGACGTGCGTTCGCCCGCTCCCGCCCATTGGCGCTTTTACACCCACGCGTCTTTGCTGTAGCCGCGCTCGATCCAGTACCCGTCGTGATCGCCGGCGATCAGCTCGATGCGATTCAGCCATTTGATCGACTTGTACGCGTACATTTTCGGAACGATGAGCCGGGCCGGACCGCCGAGGTCCGACGGCAATGGCCTGCCGTCGTGCAAAACTGCGACCATGACGTCATCCATTCTCGCCTGATCGAGCGTGAGCGACTCGGTATAGACGCCGTCTCCGGAATAAAGCTTGACTGTTTTCGCTTCTGGCCGGACACCCGCCAAATCGAGCAGTTCCCGAAGCGGAATGCCTTCCCAGGTGTTGCGGTACACCGACCAGCCCGTCACACAGTGAAAATCGCTTACCTGCACGGTTCGTTTCCGGCTCACGAATTCTTCCCAATTCCAGGTGAAAGGCCGGTCGACCAGTCCGTCGACGGTAAACGACCAGTCATTGTTCGTGAATGCCGGGATCGGCGTTACCGTATAAATGCGAAAATGTCCTTGCGCTCCGCCGCCGACCGGCGGCGAGGAATCGGCAAGCGGCTGCGGCGCGGGCAGCAAGCGGTTTTTGTCGTTCTCCGCCAACCGTTCAAGCGCGCTGCCGGACGTGCTGCCGAGCGACCGTCCGACCCATTGCAGCAACGAAGGCCCGAACGCGACAGCAAGCCCGGCCCCGATCGCCGTACGGAGAAAAGCGCGGCGGGTATACAACGGCTGGGGAGCGGCCGGGTGCAGTCGTTCTTCCGACCTTTCCGTGATGACGGCCCTGCGGCCGGCTTGCTTGATCCATCGTGTGCGCGTCAGCGAATGATAGATGATGTACGGAAGCCCGATCCAGGTCAGCAGATCGTGCGCGACAAGCGCCGCATTCGACAACGCCGGCCCGGCAAGCCTGAATTGCCAAAGGATGACTCCCGACAACAGCCAGCCGGCGAGGAGGGTCAGCACGACGACGATATTGAACCGCTGCCAGGGCCGGCCTTTCAGCAGCCTCCAATGCTTGCCGATGAGCGTCATATACAGGATGATAGGAGCAACGGACACAAGTCCGGCCGCAATATGCACCCACTTGAGCCAAACTCTCCCCTCGCCCAGCACCCCCCGCCAAAAACCGCTTGCGAGCAGCAACCCCGTCGCCGCCAGCAGCAGAACGATCCATCCGTTCCAGGCATGTATGCCCGCCAGCTTGCGACCGGCATGTCTGCGCATCCAATCCAGCCATTTGGCCATCTTTACACGCCTCCCGCACCGGATATACCGGCATTGTCGTTCCGAATCTTTCGTAAGTTTTGCGCGTACAAAAAGGAATACGGACGTTCTTATCGAAAGGAATGGCTATGCTCCTGGAGGGATGATGCCGCAATGCGATGCTGTATTCGTATCCTATGTGCATTACTGAGTGCATTTCTGATGATAAACATAGTAGGGAATTTCGTCCGTCTCCCCGAAGCGGATGCCAGCGCATCCGAGCCCGCGAAAGCTGCCGTGTATCCCGGAGAGGAGATCCGCATGGCCGATTTGACGGCCGCCCGGTCCCGTTCCTCCATCAAAGCCGCATGGGAGCGGCTCAAGCCCCGTTATGCCGGTACGCCTTACGCCGACATCCCGAGCCTGCAAGCGCCCTATGCGCCGGGCAAGCTGCAGCCGGCTTTCATACAGGACGGGCTCAATATGGTTAATTTTGTCCGTTATTTGGCCGATCTACCCGCCGATATCGAAGCGGACGCGTCGCTGAACGCCATCGCCCAGCACGGCGCAGTGCTGCTGCATGCCGCAGGCAAGCTCGATCATCGCCCACAGCGCCCGGCCGATATGGAGGCGGATTTTTACGAGACCGGCTACCGTTCCGCTTCCACCAGCAATTTGGCCAAAGGATACCGCACCCTGCACGAGGCGGTGATCGGGTACATGGACGACTCCGATCCCCGGAATATCGGCAAAGTCGGCCACCGGCGCTGGATTCTGTCTCCGCAGCTCAAGAAAGCGGGATTCGGTTTTGCCGGCAGCTACTCGACGATCAGCGTCACCGACCGCAGCCGGGAATCGCTATTCGTTTACGACGCCATACCGTATCCGGCCCGCGGACCGTTCCCGCTGCAATTTTTTCACCCGCGCCAAGTCTGGTCCATATCGCTCAACCCTGAAATCTACAAAACGCCGGACCCGGCCCTTGCGAGCATCACCCTGCGCCATCCCGCCAGCGGCCGCGTCTGGACGATCGGACGTCAGGACAAGGATATGCTGTCGGGCGCGTACGGGAACGTCTCCGCCGTCATGTATGCCGGTTCTCCGGCCATTGTGTTCCGTCCCGATCTGACGGCGGACGATAGCGGCGTTCTGTTCGCCGACGGCTCGCTCTTCGAAGTGACGGTCGAAGGATTGGAAAAGACGGACGGATCGGCGGCGACGCTGCAATATGAAGTCGAATTTTTCGATCTGGACCGGACGCCGGTCGGCATCTTTCTGAACGGGCGGGAGGTACGGCTGACGCCGGACCCGCTGACGGCTGACGGAAGAGTGCTCGTGCCGATGAGACCGTTGTTCGCCCAATTCGGCGCCGAGGTAGCCTGGGACCGGGCGAGCGGCACAATCTACGCCGCATTGGGCGACAGGTCGCTGCAACTGCCGGCCGGCGGCAAGGAAGCGCGAGTGACCGAAACGGACGGCGAACGGACCATCGCGCTCGACGTCCCGGCGCAAATCCGCGGCGGCACCACTTATGTTCCGATCGGCTTCGCCGCGCAATTATTCGGTCTGCACGCCGCCTGGAATCCGGAAGCATGGCGCGTGGAGCTTACGCAATTGGAAGGATGACGGACCCCGTAATACCGGTATGACCGCCGACGTTAGCCGTTCCTGCGCCGGAGATTCTCAAGCAGAAAAGAAGCGGTCGCTTCCAACGCTTCTTCCAGCGCCGCCGTCGTCCCCGCAAACGGATGAACGGCCCCGAACGTATGTCCCGCTCCGGCGATCGTGCGATACGTATGGCGGGGCGCCGCTTCACGCATGCGCCGGAAGCCGTTCAGCAGCCGTTCCGCATCTTCGTCGCCCTGCAGCAGCATAACCGGAATGTCAAGCTCGGCCAGCCTCGCCGGAATATCGAACCGTTCGCGGTTTCGGTCCAGATCTTCGAAGAATATCCGGTTGATCGGCATCAGCTGCTTCGTCCGCGCATTCGGCGTATAGGCAACGCCCTCCCGTCTCGCTTCGGCTTCGAAGCGCTCGTCAAACAAGTTGGCCGAACCGACGCCGTTCCAGGTGACGACGGCTCCGATCTCCGGATGATCGGCTGCGAAGATGATCGCATTGCCGCCTCCGCGGCTGTGGCCGAGCAGCGCGATGCGCTCCGTATCGGCCATCTGCGGGAACGGCAGCCGGCCGCGGGTCAGCGCCGACAAAACGGCTGCGAGATCGTCCTGCTCGCGCGAATACGTGTTGCGTGCGAATTTGTCAAGCTCGTCAAAATCCCACTCCCGCACGCCGTTGCAAGAGAAATTGAACAGGACGACGTAAAACCCGCGCTGCACCAGCCACTCCGCCGCATACGGGAAAAACCCCCACGACGCGAACGCTTTGAACCCGTGGCAAATGACGATCACCGGCTTTTTATCCTGATCCGGCTGTACGTATACGCTGCCGCGTATGAACAAATCGCCGCCCGGCTCCAGGACGAACCGTTCGATGCTGACGTTTCCACTCATGGACGCCCGCCTCCTTTACCAGCTTTTTCACGTGATCTCCTTGTAATTTTGATTGTAGCGGTTCCACGGCTTAGCGGCAACGCAATTCGTCAGACGCACGTAATTTGCTAGGCGTACGTAATTCGTCAAGCACACGCAATTTGCCATGCGTATGAAACAAGCAAAAACGACTTCTTCGTCTCTGTCCGGGGACGATACTGTTTCGCGATGGCGGCCAGAGCTCTATTCGCTCTCGCCACCCGGCGACTAATTGCGAACCTCCACGTTCGCTCGCGCTACCCCGCTGTAAACTGCCACCTGTCTCGAAATTGCTTTACTCCGACTCCGCGGCGGCTGGCATCCGGAAGATAGAAACCCAATAAAAGATCAAAGCTGCAAAAGTGCAGT
>NZ_BOVJ01000200.1 GCF_018403665.1 Paenibacillus cisolokensis | reverse complement strand
ATCGTTATTAAATATATTTTTGTTGTTATAGAGATATCATTCTTTTTAAACCAAAAAAAGAGCATTCCTCATTACAAGGAAATGCTCTATAGCTTTAACCATTCAATTTATCGTAAAACACAAACAATATCGCTGGACTCATTCCGCCGACTCGGCGTTGTCCGCTCCGGCCGCCTTCGTCGTGCTGCCGGACTTCGAGGCGCCCGCCGGTTTCGTAGGATTTTTCGGCTTGCCGTAAAAACCGATCTCGTCGTCATAAGCTTCGAAAATTTTACGGACGATCGGCGCCGCGCCCTGCCCGCCGAAGCCGCCTTCCGGCACGACGACGGCGACCGCAAGCACCGGATCGTCCGCCGGCGCGGCCGCGATGAATACGGCGTTGTCGACGATCTTCCCGGCCACGCTCTGCTCGGACGTACCGGTCTTGCGCAAGAACGGGTACGGAAAGCCTTCGAACCCTGTTACCTTGACCCGGCGCATCCCCTGCTCGATTTCCTCCCAATAGCTGTCCGGGAAATCGATGGTGTTCAGCACCACCGGTTCGAAGCCCTGCACAAGATTGCCGTTCGCATCGCGGATTTCGTTCACGAACTGGGGCTTCATCCGCTTGCCGCGGCTGGCTAGCGTCGCCGCGTATTGGGCCAGCTGCAGCGTCGTATAGCGGCCCTGCTGGCCGAAGGACGCCTGGACGAGCGCCGACTGCACGCTTGCCGATTTGGCCTCATTGAAATATTCAATGATACCCTTCAACTCGTTATGCAATCCGCTTTCCGTCGAGACGCCGAGACCGAACTGCTTCATGTAGCTGTCCCATACTTTTACGCCTTCGTCGCCTTTATACTTCATGTACAGCGCGTTGCCGACCATCTCGGCCATGAACGGGTTGGACGATTTCTCGATCGCCCGGGCCGGGTCCATCATGCCGTAAACCGCCCCCCGGGCGTTGCGAATCGATCTCCGGTGAATTCCTTCCTTCCCGTAATAGAAGACGCCGTCGTCGTTATAATAGGTGTCGGTCGTAAACAGCTTCTCGTTCAGCCCGATCAGCACCGTCAGCGGCTTGATCGTCGAACCGAGCGGCACAAGCGAAGAGGGGTGCTTGCCGTAGTCCTCTACCGGCTGATACACTTCCCGAATCGTCCCGTTCTCCATGAAACGTTGGAGTCTATTCCAATCTTCGGTCAAAATGCTGCCGCCTTCCCAGACGTTCGGATCGTAATCCGGCATGCTGGCCATCGCGATCACTTTGCCCGTTTTGACCTCCATCGCCACCGCGTAGCCGGTGCGGGCGTTCGCCCCCGGCCGTTCGGGGTCGACTGCAGCGCCTTCAGCTGGTCCATAATCGCCTGCTCGGTGCGCAGCTGCACCTGTTTGTTGATCGTCAAATACAGATCGTTGCCCTGCTCCGGGTTCGTAATTTGCACCGGGCCGATAATGCGGCCCGCGGCGTTAACCGGGTACGTCTTCAGCCCGTTCTTGCCGCGCAGCTGCTCCTGGTACATATATTCGAGCCCGTCGAAACCGACCTGCTCGTCATCCAAATATTTCAGCCGCGGATCGGTTACATTATCCATATTTTTGTAGAACGAAAGATCTTTTGCGCCCTTGAATTTCTTCAAGTAACCGATCAGTTGCACCGCCACCGTATCTTTATCGTAATGGCGGATGCTCTCCTCGACGATGTCGATCCCTTTGAACTGATCGCGGTTTTCCGCGAAGTAGGCGATCTCCTCATTCGTCAGCCCGGACTTGATCCGTCTCGGCACCGAAATCGTGTTCCGTCGGAATGTCAGGTCCATATTCTCGATGATTTCCTCGACCGTCATCGCCTTCTCCGGATCGCCGTATTTGTCGAACACCTCTTTCAGACGGCGCGCGAATTGTTCTGCTTCGTCGTTCTTGAATCCCGGCTCGATCTGAAAATAGAGCGACTGCGTCGAGGTCGAATAAGCGATCGTCTCCCCGGTCGAATCGTAAATATTGCCCCGGATAGGCGGAATCCGGACGTCTTTGGTGCTGATTTTATCCTGCGCGGCCTTCAGCGTCGGCCCTTCGACAAATTGCAAAATGGCGAGGCGCACGATCAGGATGCTGAACAATACGAATGTGGCGAAAAAAAACAGGTTCAGCCGAACGGAGAATTGCCTGCGGTGGGCAATCTCCTTCTGTTGCGGATCTTCCTGCATGCCGCTGTACCTCCTCTCCCGTTATCGTCTCCATGGCGGATAACATCTTGCCGTTCTTTTAGGCGCCGCGAATATGCGTCTCATCGAAGTTCGGCGGATTGAACCAGTTACCGGACGATGCCCAGGTTGCGTCCAGCGGTATCCACCGTCCGTCGTCGACCTTCACTTCGTTCCAGGCATGCGGGCCGAAGCCTCCCTGCCCGTCCGCTCCCAATCCGGTCACGACGCGCGCCTCGAGCCCCGCCGCCCTTGCCATCAAAGCGTACAGGCGGGCCGTATCGATGCAAACCCCTTTGCGGTGCTCGAACGTATATTGGGGCGTCTGTTCCTTCCAAATGCCGCGTTCCTCGTAATTTCGCGCTTTTTCCCAATCATAGGCGATGCGCGTGCCGAGCCAGTTGTAAAGCGCCTTTGCCTTGCCTTCCGCCGTCCGCTCGTCCTTCGTCACCTGCAGCGCCGCGGCGGCGATATCGTCCGGTATGTTGTAATCGATAATTTCGTATTTGCGCTGCAAAATCCGCTGGAATTCCTCTTCCACCGCTTTCGTCAGCACGGGCCCCCGGTCGGCCAGCATGCTGCCGGCGACCGGCTGCAGCAGCCGTTCCGACGCCTCTCCGTACAGCGGCGAGGATCGTATCCCTTCGGCCAGCGGACCGCCCGGCACAAGCGAGACGTAGATGAACAGCGCGGCCAGCAGCACGAGCGATCTTCCCGCGCCGTGAACCGCCCCGATCAGCGCCCCCGCGGCCCGGCTGGCGAGCGAGCCGGCCGGGCGTTCCTCCTCGCCGTCCCGATCGCCGGTAAGCCGCTCGAACAGGATATGGGCGAGCGGGGTAAGGAAGCTGCCCGCGAAACGCAGCAGCCAGTAGCTGACCAGAAACAGAATGCCGAAACGAAGCAGGGTGAAGTCCCGCATGCCCGTCAGCAGCGTATACCACAACTGCGCAAGCGCGCCGAGCTCCCCTTCCGGCACCGTTACCCGCGCCGCCAGCCAGCGCTGTGCGGCAGGCGACCATGCTGCCGCAAGGCGCGCGGCCGCAAACAGGAATACGACGACGAGCAGCGCTTCCCATATAAAGAAGAAGAGGCGCTTCGCGGAACCCGATGCGCCTCTTCGCATGCCTTGGACGAGCGAGCCGAGCAGGAGCAGCAGCACCACGACCGCCACAGGTTCCCATTGCGTCAACGCCTGCACGAAGTGTGTCATGCTGTTACCTCCTACAACAAAACCAGGCTATACGTTCTGCTTCGCCTTGTCGATCAAATCGCGAATCGTATCGTCAATCTTCCACGTTCCGAGAGGAGCGCCGCGAAACGACACCTTCACTTCATTCTCTCCCAGGACGCCTTGCAGCTCCAGGTTGTCCGTCTTTACCGTAAACGTGCCGTCCCCGTTCTCGATGTATGTCGCGTTGAGCGCTTCCCCGACCATCGCGTTGAGCGCTTCCTGCTTGACCGTGCCGGTCACCTTCTCGCCGATAGACTTCAAATCTTCCAGATTGTAGCCGCTGTACACGACGACCGCGATGACGACAACGGCAACGAGCAGCCACTTGACCACCGTCTTGACGATGCCGACGATGACAAGCAGCAGAATGAGCGCGATGACAAGAACGAACCAGTTCTCCTCGAAAAAGCGGCTCCAGGTTGCCCAATCGTAATTGAAATCGAAATTCACAATCGCTTCCCCTCCATTATACCGCGTACGAAACACGATTACAAAACATTATACCTTACGTCGTCGGCCGGCGTAAATGCGCACCGCAGGCCGTTTCCCGCGTCCCAGACATATTCGCCGAAAACGGGCGTACAAGTAGTAGTAACTGTTTGTACAAGGCAAGGGAGGAAACCGGCTTGAAAACCGCCGTATGGCTTTATCTGTTCCTGTTCGTGGCGTTCTTCGACCTGCACGCCCAGTACCCGATTTTGACGCCTTTCGCCATCTCGCTCGGAGCCGCGCCGTCATTCATCGGACTGATGATGGGGCTGTATTCGATTACTCACCTGCCGGGCAACCTGATCGCCGGCTACGGCGTCGACCGATACGGCAGCCGGCTGTTTATCGTGTTCAGCCTGCTCACCGCCGGCGCCGTGCTCATCGTTCAATCCCATGTCACCAATCCGTGGCAGCTGCTCGTGCTCCGGTCCGTCAGCGGTTTCGTGCTCGCCTTCCTGTCGCCCGCTTGCATGGCGCTGCTCGCCCGGATTACAACCGACCGCGTCCGCCAAGGCAAGCTGATGGCCGGCAACGGATTCATCCATACGCTGGCATCCGTCGTTTCTCCCGCCGCCGGCGCCTATCTGGTCGCGCAAATCGGCTTTACGGCAGCGTTTTACGCGCTCGGCTGGATTCTGATCGCCACCGCGGTCTGCGCGCTCTTCTTCATTCGCGACATTGCCCCTGCAACGGCGGACGCTTCCGCTTCTTCCGCAGCTCCGGCCGAATCCGCTTCCGATCCGGCCGCGAAGCCTTCCGATAGCGGCGGCAAGCTGCGCCGGGAGGCCGGCATCCCTTGGCCGGTCTTTCTGCTGCCGGTGGCGACCAGCTGCGCGCAGGGCATCCTGTCGTTCGAGCTGCCGCTTATGGGCCAAACCCCGATGCGATGATGACGACCGGCCTGCTCTTCTCCGTCGTCAGTCTCGGCGCCCTGCTGACGCTCAGCATGCTGTTCCTGAACCGGCTTTCCCCTTACTACCGGACGCTGTGGGGGACGCTGCTGCTGGCGGTCTGCTACTATACGATTGCGGCGGACTTCCCGGTTCCGCTCATGGCCGTCCTGTTTATCATCGGAATGGGCAAAGGCGTCATTTTCCCTGCACTGTCGTCGCTCCTCATCGAGCTAAGCGGCGGGAAACGGTACGGACGGACGTTCTCCGCGCTGTCCATCGCTTTTTCGGTCGGCGCCTTCATCGGCCCGATGCTTGCGGGACATCTTCGGGAGCAGATTTCGTCCTACTTTATCGCGTTCGCCGTCCTGATGCTGGTTGCGGCCATCCTGCCGCTGTGCGTCGGACGTTCGATATCCGCACGGACCCATTTTTCGTGATACTGGGTAAACGCATAGGGCTATTTCACTTCCCGTACATACGATATGGTGTCGGGTGACCTATGCGAACGCATAGAGCCATGACCTCTCAACTTACGAAAGGGAGGAGTGACAACACGATGTCTCATGTCGGTGGTGCCGGATACGGCGGTGGTCTTTGGACTTCAACGGGCACGATTCTCGTCCTGTTTATTCTGCTGGTTATTGTATTCTGCGGTTGTTTCGGATTTTTCTAAAGTAATAAGGGTCAAAACAGTGCCGCTCCGGCCCGTGAACACGTACGGCTCTCCTTTGGGAGAGCTTTTTTTTTGAAACCTGTCGGCAAATCGGGTACACTAGCATCATTAAACGCCGGCAAAAACGTTGCGCTTGCATCGAAGCCGAACTGAAAGCCAAAGGGGGAGCGGAATGGATATTGTCGTCATCGTGGAAGGAAAAACGATCGCGCCCGGCTGCGGCGTCTGTTAAGCGCCGAAGTCGAAGTTTTCTGCACCTACGGAACGCCGGGCACGCGCCAGCTGGAAAAGCTGCGCAAGGCGGTGGGCGACCGCCACGTCTATCTGTTCACCGACAACGACGCATCCGGCAGGCGCATCCGCGGCATGTTGCGGGATCTGTTCCCCGATGCCGAGCATATCTACACGCGTAAAGGCTATCCCGGCGTCGAGAACACGCCGGACGAATATTTGATCGCCCAGCTCGAGAAGGCGGGGCTCGAAGAATATATCCTCTACCCGCCCGGCCAACCCGTTTCATTCTCTTGAAGCGGCAGCCGTGCTTGCAGATTCGGCACGGCTTCGGCACCTATCTCCTCATGTCCCTCGTCAACTCCGCGAAAGCAAATCTGCAAAAGCAACTCCGCGAAAGCGAAAAAAAACAAACAAAATCGTAAATTTACGGCATCGCCAGCGAGGGTCGTACTGACTAAGATGAAGTTGCGGCCGCCTTTCAACCAAACCGGCGTTCAGCCGCATGGAGGGGATCGATGAAACTGCGTGATAAAGTCGTCATGATCGCCGAAGCCGGCAGCGCATCGGGCATGGCGCTGATCGACCGTTTCGCTCCGGAAGGCGCGCGCTTCATCCTGAACAGCGAAGCGGGAACGGACGCCCTCGTACCCGCTCTCGAGAAGCTGCACGCCGCCGGCTGTCCGGCGATAGCCGCCGGCGCCGATCTGTGCAGCCCCCGCGAAACAGCCGCTTTGCTGGACCGGGCCGAGCGCGAACTGGGAACGGTCGACGTGCTCATTCACAACCGCCGGGCCGTCCGGCCGGCAATGGTGGAAACTTGCGACGAGGAGCGGTTCCTGTCCGTCCTGAACGCCAACGCCAAGTCGGCTTTCGTCGTCACGCAGGCGGTCGGACGGCAGATGGCCGCGAAGCGGTCCGGCAAAATCGTCTATATCGGCTCCATTCATGCCGAGAAGCCGACGGGCGCTTCGTTCGCGTACAGTGTGTCCCAGGGGGCCATCAAAATGCTATGCCGCGAAGCGGCGCTTGTACTTGGCCGTCACGGCATCAACGTCAACCTGATCGAGCTCGGTCCGCTCGAAGGCGACGACGTGCGGTTCCGCAGCGGCATCTCCGCCCTGTACGAAGATTACCGCTACAAAGTGCCGAACGCCGTATTGGGCACTTATGCCGACGTTGCGAATCTCGCACTCTACCTCTCATCCGCTGAGGCAGACTTCCTGAACGGGGCCGACGTCCGGCTGGACGGCGGATTTCTGATGCATTATATGGACCATAAAATGAAACGGCCTCAACATGAAACGACGGGAGGTGCGCCATGAAGTTGACCGGCAAAACCGCCCTCGTCACCGGGGCCGGAACGGGAATCGGCCAGGGCATCGCCGTGGAGCTGGCCAGGCGCGGCGCGCAGGTGGCGGTTCATTACAACCGGAGCGCCGACGGCGCGCTCGAGACGAAGCGGCGGATCGAGGAGGCGGGCGCAAGCTGCATGCTCGTACAGGCGGATGTGGCGCATAAGCCGAACATCGACCGGATGGTGCGGGAAACTGTCGACCGGTTCGGGACGGTCGATATTTTGATCAATAACGCCGCCATGCAGCTCAATTACGATTTGTTCGAATATGACGAGGAACAGTTCGACCGGATGATGGCCGTCAATCTGAAAGGCTACTGGCAGTGCATCCAGGCCGTCGTTCCCTGTATGAAAGCCCGGGGTCAAGGCCGGATCGTCAACATTTCGTCGGTTCACGGCAAAAGGCCGACCGATTTCGACCCGGTCTACGCCATGACGAAAGGCGGCATCCGCATGCTCGGGAGGGAAAGCGCGATCGAGCTGGGGAGATACGGCATTACGGTCAATACGGTCGAACCGGGCGCCGTCGACGTCGGCAAGCGAAGCTCCATGCGATCGGCCCCGCCGCCGCCCGCGAACGTTGCGAAGCCGAAATCCCGCCCGCGCGACATCCGCCGCAAATTCCCGCTCGGCCGCATCGGCTTGCCGGGCGACGTGGCCCATCTTGTCTGCCATATCGTCTCCGACGAAAGCGAATTTCTAAACGGCGCGGCCATCCGTCTCGACGGGGCCAGCATGCTGCTGTAGCTTATACGCCATCATCCCGCAAAAGGAGTGAAGTCCCTTTGCCCAAGAATGAAACGTATGAGGAAACGCTGAATCATGTCAATACGTATTCGAGTCCTTCCGAGCTCCGCATTACCGATATCCGGTTCACCGACATCGTGGGCGCCCCTTTCCACAGCAGCCTGATCAAAGTGTACACGAATCAGGGACTTGTCGGCTTCGGCGAAGTGCGCGACGGCGCGGACAAGGTGTACGCCCTTATGCTGAAAAGCCGGCTGCTCGGCGAAAATCCGTGCAATATCGACAAGCTGTTCCGGCGGATCAAGCAGTTCGGCGGGCATGCCCGCCAAGGCGGCGGCGTAAGCGGCATCGAGATCGCGCTCTGGGATTTGGCCGGCAAAGCGTACGGCATTCCGGTCTATCAGATGCTGGGCGGCAAATTCCGCGATAACATCCGTATGTACTGCGACACGGACGTCACCGGCAAAAATACGGGTACCGCGATGGGCGAAGCGCTCAGGAAACGGATGGACGCCGGCTTCACCTTTCTGAAGATGGATCTCGGCATCGGCCAGCTCATGAACGAGCCCGGAGCGCTGAGCGCCCCGCTCGGCTTTCTAGAAGAGATGAAAGAATTGTCCCGGAGACGCTACAATCCGGACCGAAGCGGGCTGTCCGAGGATGAAATCCGCCAGTTGCGAAACCGCCATTACGATATTTTCAATATTGCGCATCCGTTCACCGGCATCCACATTACGGAGAAGGGGTTCGATCTGCTGGAGCAGTACGTAGCGGAAGTGCGCGCCGTAATCGGCTATGAGGTGCCGCTTGCGATCGACCATTTCGGCCATATCGGTCTGGAAGACTGCATCAAGCTCGGCCGCCGTGTCGACAAGTTCAATCTGGCCTGGATGGAAGATATGCTGCCGTGGCAGTATACCGAGCAGTACTCCAGACTGGCGCGAGCGGTGACGACGCCGGTCTGCACCGGCGAGGATATTTATTTGAAGGAAAATTTCAAGCCGCTGCTCGAAGCGGGCGGCGTATCCGTCATCCATCCGGATGTTCTGACGGCCGGCGGCATTCTGGAGACGAAGAAAATCGGCGACATGGCCCAGGACTACGGCGTCGCGATGGCGATCCATATGGCGGAAAGCCCGATCGCCTGTCTGGCGGCGGCGCATGTCGCCGCGGCGACGGAAAATTTCCTCGCTCTGGAATACCATTCGTGCGAGGTGCCGTGGTGGGACGATATTATCGTAAGCGGCAAGCTGCCGAAACCGCTCGTCCGGAACGGATTTATGACGATCACGGACGCTCCGGGCCTCGGCATCGACGATTTGAACGACGATGTGCTGGCCGAGCATCTTCATCCGGGCGTGCCGGGCATCTGGGAACCGACCGACAATTGGAACGACTTTTATTCGAACGACCGGCTGTGGAGCTAGCGGACGGCGGCGGGTCACGGCGGCCGAAAGACGGCCTGCCGGCAACGGCCGGTGCGGACAGCGATACCGCACCGGCCGTTTGTGGTTTGCCGTTAGCCGGACCTTCAGGAGCCGGCCGTACCGGCTGCGGCGCCGGGAGACGCCTGCGGTACGGTCCGCAGCTTGGACGCCGCCTCCATCAGCCCTTTGATATAGCCGACGCCGAACAGCCGGCCGAGCAGCTCGTACCCGGGATTCGCGTTGTCCTCCCCTTCCATCGTCGGCACATGATCGGGTCTCGCCGGCCCGTCGAAGCCGATCTCGACATATGTCCGCATCGCCTCCAGCATATCGGTCTGGCCGTCGTCATGGAACGTCTCTTCAAACTTCTCCGCCGTGCCGCGCACGTCGCGGAAATGAACGAAGAAAATTTTGTTTTGCCGGCCGAAGCGGCGGATGACGGCCGGGATGTCCTCGCCGGCGGTCGCCAGCGTGCCCTGGCAAAGCGTAATGCCGCTGCTAGGGCTCGGTACGAGATCGATCGCCCGCTGCAGCGCATCGGCGCTGCGCAGAATGCGCGAGACGCCCCGGATCGGCGAGATCGGCGGATCGTCCGGATGGAGCGCCAGCTTCACGCCGGCTTTTTCGGCGACCGGCACGATCCGTTCCAGAAAATAGCGCAAATTGTCCCACAGCCGCTCTTCGGTGACAATGCCGGCCTCGGTAAGCGGCGCGTCCCGCATCAGGCTATGGTCATAGCTCGAGACGAGCGCCCCGCCGCGCGTGCGGGTCGTCGTCGACGTGCGGAACCAGTTGAATTGCGCCATGAAGTTGTAGCAAAGCACCGGTATGCCGGCCGCGCCCATGTTGACGATCAGCTCCCGGAACGTCTCGATCTCCTCGTCGCGTCCCGGCGTACCGAGCTTGATATTGTTGCTCGGCGGCATCGACTCGATGACATTCAGCGTCAGACCGAAATCGGCGAACCGCTGCTTCATCCGGATAAGCGGCATCAAATCCCAGGGCTTCTCGCCCTTCTCCTCCCACGGCAGCCCGCTGACGGCGTAATCGACGCCCATCTGCCTGGCAAGATGCCATAAGCGGCTCGGTTGAGACGGGAAAAACTCGGCCAGTTGCATCATACGAACACCTCTTTCTTCATTGTTAAACGGACGGTCACAGTGGTTTCTTATACCGCGAAAAGACGCCGATTCGAACACAGTAGTCCTTATACCGCAAA
>NZ_BOVJ01000199.1 GCF_018403665.1 Paenibacillus cisolokensis | reverse complement strand
TTGAGACCGGTTCTTTTTTCGAAAACAAAAAGACTGCCATTATAACATGGCAGTCGGACGATCATTATGCTGGAATACCAGCATGGCAGACTCCTGACTTTGCGTCCCTAACTTTCGATAGGTTTGCTTTTTACAGGTCGTTCCAATATGATATTTTTCAATCTGAGATATAGGTTGTATTATATACAGTTTCACAAAAAAAGCAACACTTACAATTTCCAGACCAGTATTTCCCTGCCGATTGCTGCCGGTATATAATAAACAAACATGATGAAAAATGACGGACCGCCTGTCGCCGAAAGGAAGAAAAACATGAATGCCCTTCTATACCGCAGCCTCGTGATGTTGGCCTTTTTGGGGATAGCCGGGATACTTGTGTTTGTAATTCAAGACAGCCTGCATGCCGCCGAAAGCCCGGCCGGGCGAACCGTATTTTATCCGGAAGAATCCGACCGGGTGCTGGCCAACCCGTTTATGGGTTTTGCCGTTGACGCCAAATACGACGAATCCGCGCAGCCGTTCCGGCTCGCCCACGTCAATCTGACCTGGCGGGAACTCGAACCGGAGAAAGGCCGATATGCCTTCGATGCCATAGAGGAAAAGTTTAACTTCCCGTTATGGAGACAACGCGGCGTTCATCTGATCGTCCGGGTGATCATGGATTATCCGCGGGACTACGCCCATATGGATATTCCCGACTGGCTCTACCGCGAAATCGGCGGCGACGGAACCTGGTACGACAACGAATACGGCAAAGGGTTCAGCCCCAACTACGACAACTCCTTGCTGATCCGCAATCACGAACGCATGATTTCGGCTCTCGGACGGCGCTACAACGACGATCCGCTGATCGCATTCATTCAATTGGGCAGTCTCGGCCATTGGGGAGAATGGCATACATGGGATAAAAGGAAGGCTACATCCCGTTTCCGAAACGGAACGTTTCCGACCGGTACGCCGAGCACTATGTCCGGGCGTTCCCGGACAAGCATCTGCTGATGCGGCGCCCGCATGATGTCGCGCTTCGCAACGGCATGGGACTGTTCAACGACGCCTTCGGGGATCCGAAAGCGACGGCCGACGGTTTTTATACCTGGTATACTCAAGGGTACACGTCCTGGCTGACAAAGGAAAAGGAACCGGCCATGCTCAACTTCTGGACGAAAGCGCCGAGCGGCGGCGAATTTGCGCACAGAACGAAATATTTTCAGGACGACAGCATCGGGGAAACGCTGCGGCAGGCGCGGCTTACGCATGTCAGCTGGATGGGCCCGAACGCGCCCTATCTCGAAGAAGACAGGACGCTGCAGGCAAATATCGACCGGTTTCTCAACACGATCGGCTATCGGTTTGTCATCGTCAAGGAATCGCACGAGAAAAGGCGCCGGCCGGCGGGAAGCTGAATGTCCGGCTGGACATCCGCAACCGCGGCGTAGCGCCCTTCTATTACCCGTGGCCGCTGGAATTGTCGCTGTCGGATGCGGCTACCGGCGCCATCGTGCTGAAGACGGTTGCGGATGCCGACATCCGGCAATGGTTGCCCGGGACGCGAACGGTATTCCATACGATAAAGCTGCCCAAGCGGCTGGCCGAAGGCGAATATATCGTCAACGCGGCCATTCTCGACCCGCAAACCGGCAAACCCGGCGTCGAATTCGCCATTGAGGGGAGACGGCCGGACGGCCGCTATCCGCTCGGCACGGTCATCGTCGCCGCGCCGTCATGAAGACAAGAGCCGCAACGCGTCGACCGTTCCCGGTCCGCCTGCGGCCCCAACTTTAACTGTTTCCGGCTACAACAGCCGCAGGCTGCGCGCCTTTCCCCTCGGATAATGCCGCGCATTCGCGAAATACGAAATGCTTGCAGCCGCGGCATTTCGCCGGATTTAACCGTTCCAACGCATAATTGATCGCTTCGCCGGTATGCTCGAAAAATCGGTCCGCCCCGATCTGTTCGTATAATCCGGTTTTTCGGAGCATGTCAAGCGGCTGCGGCTGAATCCCTGCAAACAGCACCAAACCGCCTTGCTTCCGATAACGTTTGACCAGACCGGATAATTGGTAGGCGCCCGTCGTATCCATGAAGGGAACCCGGCTCATACGCAGCAGCAAAATATTCGGCTTCGGACGGAGCGGGTCCGCCAACAACGACTTTTCAAATCGACCGACCGCCCCGAAAATAAAGGCCCTTCGATCGTATAAATGCCGATTTGAGGACAATCATGCCCTTCGAACACCATATGCGCTTTCACTTTGGCATGCTTGCTGTTCGGGTCGGGAAGCACTTTGGCTATGTTCAACAGGTCGCTCATCCGCTTTACAAACAGCAGAACAGCCATAATCAGCCCCGCTTCGACAGCTATCGTCAAATTCGTAAATACCGTCAGCACAAACGTAACCACGAGCACGAGCGAATCGCTCGTTTTGGTTTTCAGAATGTGCATAAATTCCTTCCGCTCGCTCATATTCCATGCCACCAGCATCAGGACCGGCGCCATGCCGGCAAGCGGAATATGGGAGGCGTAAGGCGCAAACAGCAGCAGCACGAGCAGGACGACGAAACCGTGGATAATGCCGGACAGCGGAGATACCGCTCCGTTCTTAATATTCGCCGCCGTGCGGGCGATGGCGCCCGTAGCCGGAATCCCTCCGAACAACGGCGCGGCCATATTGGCGATTCCCTGACCGATCAGCTCCCGGTTGCTGTTGTGGCGGCTTCCGGACATGTTGTCGGCTACGACGGCCGAAAGCAAGGATTCGATACCGCCGAGCACAGCGATAATGAATGCGGGTTGAAGCATCGCCGCGACCCGTTCCCATGTGAGCTCCGGAATATGCAGCGGAGGCAGACCGCTCGGGATCGCCCCGAAGGACGAGCCGATCGTAGCGACCTGGCCTTTGAAAAAGAGCGCGGCGACCGCGCTCGATATGACAAGCCCCAATAACGCTCCCGGCACCTTCGGCAAAAATCGGGAGGCGAGCAGCAGAACGGCCAGACTGATCCCGGCCGTTATGACGCTGTACACGTTAATCGATCCGATATGCAGAACGATTTCCCGCATGTTCAGCACGAACTCCTCGTGTTTGCGGATGCCGCTCAGTCCTAAAAATCCGGCAATTTGGCCGCTGAATATAATGACGGCAATGCCGGCGGTAAACCCGACCGTTACGGGACGGGGAATATACCGGATGAGCACGCCCAACCGAAGCACGCCCATTAATACAAGAAGGATCCCCGCAAGAAAACCGGCAATCAGCAAATCCTCATAGCCGTACTGCATCACGATCGCAAGCAGCACCGGAATGAAAGCTCCCGTCGGACCGCCGATTTGAAATTTGGAGCCTCCGAACAAGGAAATCAAAATGCCGGCTACAACCGTTGTGTAGATGCCGTACTCGGGCTTCACGCCGGATGCAATAGCAAACGCCATTCCCAAAGGAATGGCGATAATGCCGACAACAAGGCCGGAAACAAGATCCTTGCGAAAGCCGGCTAAACTGTAGCCCTCAAATCTTTCCTTCCCGATCATTCGGCGCGACCTTCTTTTCTCCATAAAATAAACGACGAATTTTACAGCGATCATACTCCTCTGTTGAAGCGGCTGTCAAATACGAAAAAGGTTCTTCAAGGGACAAAGAACGATAATGACGCGAAAAAACGGGCAAAACCGCCTTATTGCTTACGGTTCCCCTGGCTTTTTACCGCTTGCCGCGAGCGCCGCGGCCGCCTTTGGCGCGGCCTGCGGCAGTAGCGGCGCCGCGGGAAGATGCGCTCTTGCGGCCGGCACTCGCCGGCTGCGTGCCGCGCGGGCCGGTTGCGCCGGCCCGTCCGCGGGAACCGCCGCGGGACGTGCCTCCTTGCCCGGCGCCGCCGCGGCGTGCTTCTCCGCGGTTTGCGCTTGCGGCGCGCGAACCGGTTGCGCGGCTTGTTGCCGCTCGGCCCGCGCTCTTGCGGCCGCTCTCGCGTTCGGCTTCGGCCGTGCGGGCCGTCCCGTCCGAACCCCCCGCCTTCGACTTCGGCAGCGTCATGCGGATCGACTGCTCGATCAGCTCGAGGTAGCGTTGATCCTTCGGCGCCGCGAACGTGATGGCGACGCCCGTCCCGCCGGCCCGTCCCGTTCGGCCGATGCGGTGAATGTAGCTCTCGGCGTCATGGGGAATATCGTAATTGAAAACATGCGTGACGCCTTCGACATCGAGACCGCGGGCGGCGACATCGGTCGCCACCAGCAGCTGGAATTTCGCTTCGCGGAACCGCTTCATCACCTGCTCCCGCTTCGCCTGCGACAAGTCGCCGTGCAGCTCTTCGGACGCGTACCCGCGTTCGAGCAGCGCCCCGTTCAGCGTGCTGGCGCGCCGTTTCGTCCGGCAAAAATCATCGCCAGGAACGGATTCGCTTCGTCAATCGCCCGGCACAAGGCGTCCTGCTTGCCGCGATCGGCCGTCAGGACGACCCGCTGTTCAATTTCCGCCAGCGTTACCTGCTTATCCGGACGGATCCGGACAAAGCGCGGCTCCTTCATCACCTCGCGCGCCAGCTCGCGGACTTGCGCAGGCATCGTGGCGGAGAACAGCATCGTCTGCTTCTGATGCGGCGTCTGCGCCAAAACCGATTCCACCTCCTGCAGAAATCCCAGGTGGAGCATCTGATCCGCCTCGTCGAGCACGAGCATCGACAATCGGCGGAGCAGAACCGACCCCCGGCGCAAATGATCAAGCAGACGCCCGGGCGTCGCCACAATGAAATGAACGGCGCCCCGCAGTTTGCGCAGCTGCCGGTCAACATCTTGTCCCCCGTATACGGCGAGCACGTTCACGCCCGTGACCGGCGCCAGCTTCTCCAACTCCGCGGTAATCTGGATAGCCAGCTCCCGCGTCGGGGTCAGCACAAGACCCTGCACATGCGGAACATTCGGATCGATCCTCTCCAGCATCGGCAGGATGAACGCGAGCGTCTTCCCCGTCCCCGTCTGCGCTTCGGCCATGACGTCATGCCCGCCCGCGATGAGCGGGATCGCTTCCGCCTGAACCGGGGTCGGCCGCACAATGCCCGATTCGCGCAGCCGGCGGACCAGTTCCGGACGAATGCCCAAAGGCTTGAATGATTGCATCATCTTCTCGTCTCCTTGGTATGACATATTGACCCATTCTACAGGATCTCAAGCAACAATGCACGCGAAGGATGATGGACCGGCGAATCGGGCATAAGACATGCACCGTCGATCGGACATATGGCTCCGAAACGCAACCCGCCCCCGTCTTGCCATGCGGAATCCGGCAAAACGGGGGCGGGATCAGTTTCAACTCTTTACTTTTACCGGGACTGATAAACGCCCAGCAGGTCTTCCGCCAGCTTGAGGTCTGCGGTCATCCGCAGCTTTACTTCGGCATGAAGCGCGCGGTCGCTTTCGATCTCGCGGCGCAGCTTGCCGAGCTCGTTCTCCAGCTTGCGGGCCGTCTTGGCGGTCAGCGCACCGCCGTCGCGATCGAGTGCGCTCTTGAGTTTCTCGAGCTGCTTCTCCAGCTTCTTCGCCGATTTGGCCGGCATGCCGCCGAACGGCACATAGATGTCATCGATCTTCCGCTCCATTTCTTCGAACAGCTTTTCATAAGGAGCGGTCTTTCCGAAGGCGGGGAAGACCGCCTCGTTCCGGTAAACGCCCGGCTTCAAAATATCGCCGTAGCGGCCGGCGAACAGCGATTCAAACTCGAACAGCGCGCTGCCGTGCAGCCCTTCCGCGTTGACGCCGGCGATTTGCCGGGCAAGCTCCTCCTTCGTCAGTCCGATGAACGTCCCGACCCCGGAAGCGGAAAGCGACTTTCCTCCGGCTACGGCGAGCGTCTTCCTCGCGTCTTCGACGACGAGCGAGGCGTCCGGATGGTACGACATATGGAACAGTGTGTCGATGTAGCCTTTGTCTACCCAGTCTTTGGCCCGCTGGGCGAGCAGCGCGGGAGCGCTCTCGAAGTTCGGCCATACGGCCGCCGTAATCGACAAGTCCGGCTTGATGGCGCGCGCTTCCGCGACGACCCGGTCGACCCATGTATTGATGATGCCGATTTTGAACTCCAGCCACGTCTCCCACAGCGCATCGCCGGGATGGAGATCGAGCGGATCGGCGCCGTACTCGCTTTTGAACAACTCCCGGGTATAGGGCTCGTAACCGTGATCATTCGTATAATCGCCGGCCCCCGGATAACGGGTGTAGTCGAGATGGAGGCCCGCCACATCATATTTGGTCAGCAGCTCCTTGTACACCGACGAGACGAAGTCCCGCGCTTCCGGAAGCGCCGGGTTGAGATAGTAATATTTGAAGTCGCTGCCTGCGCTCGATTCGTAAGGGTCTCCCTTGCGGCTGAGCATCGTCCATTCGGGATGGATTTCCAGCACAGGCCCTTTTTTGTTTCCGCCGACGAAAAGTTTTCCACCCAGGCGTGAATTTCGATCCCCAGCTTCTTGCCCTCCTCGATGTAGGCCCCTAGCACGTCAAAGCCGTTGTAGATCGGATTGAGCCCGGTCAGCGGATTGTCGGTCGGGAATGCGGTATAGCCGTCCCACCACGTTTCCAGATAAACCGCATTGATGTTCAGCGCCTTGATGGCCGTCAGATGTTCCCGGACCTGCTCGACCGTCTGCTCTTTGGGGCGAAGCCAGAGCCCCCGGTGCTCGACGCCGCGTGATTCGACATTCATATAGCCGGCTTCGTTCAGGAAACGTTCCAGCCGGTTCAAAATATCGGATAAGCCTTCGACTCCGTTGTCCCGCAAATGCGCTTCCGCTTCCGCATAGGCCTGCTCCGCCTGGGCGATTCGGTTTTCGATCTCTCCGTACGGCACGTCAAGGAACCGTTCGCGGGATGACGCAAGCTCGCGCCCGATGTTCGCGAAGCCGATCTCCGCCTTGTCCAGGTACGACTCCGGCGTGAACAGCAGCAGAACCGTCTTCGCTTCGCGGTTCACCCTTACCGTGGCGCCGATCTGCGCATTGGCGGCCAGCCAGGACGCCTGGGCTCCGTGGCCGGAGAGCACGAGTCCGCCGTCCGGAATGGCGCTGTCGTTGCCGCCGATGGAGACGACTTTGCCGTCGGCGTTCACCGTCACTTCGAGCCCCCACGGATTCGTTCCGGTCGACGGTTGCCCGTAGCCGCCGTCATACACGATAAGCTGATCGGGACCGCGCAATCCGGGATACGGCGTATTCGTCGCCTCGTCGTAGCCGCCGGGGTTGTCTTCGCGCGTCTTCGGATTGACGGCGTCGTATGCCGTTTTGGCCGCCTTGTATAGCGTCTGGTTGTCCAACACCAGCTTCACCCCGTCTCCTACGGCGACTTGGCCGTTCAGCGCCGCATACGCGGCACTTCCGATTTGGATTGATAAAACGTAGCCATCCGCCGGGATGGGCGAATTGTTGTCGAGGAAACCGCCCGGATTCGCAGGGTCCGGGCGAAAGCCGACGATGTTCGTGACGGCGTCGTTTACGACCGTCAATTCCATCCCCCAGGCGTTCGTACCGGTCGTCGCCCCGTAATCGGGCAAATACAGCACCACTTCGTTCGCGTCGCGCCCCCCGTTCACGTCGTCGATCGGCACGACGATATCGCGAATCTGCGCGTACCGCTCGGGCAGGATCGGGATGTCAAGGTTCAGCGCGCGCACCGTCTGCCCGACCTCGACGCTTGCAAGCAGCGCTCGTGCGGCGCCCGAAGCGGAAATGACATAACCGTTCGCCGGAATGAAAGTTCCTTTGGCGCCGTCGGACTGAATGCCGGCGACGGTGTCCCCGGTCACGATGTATTCGGCCGTATCCGCTCCGTAAGGCGGCGTCGACGTCCCGTATGCGCTCGTATACAGAGTTACGCCGTCAGCGCTGCGCTCCTCGTCGACACCGTCGACGTTAACGCTCGATCCGTCCTCGAGCTGCAGCCGCCTGCCGTCGACCGGCCCGGGCAGGTCGATGCCGGTCACGGTCACTTCGTCGCCCGCCTTCAAATGCTCGAGAAGCCACTGCTCGCTCGTCCCGTGGCCGAACAGCACAAAGCCTTTCGTCGGAATCGGAACGGCGCCGACCCGCGCCTTCACGTCCGTCACCGTATACTTGCCGTCGAAATATTCGGCGGTTACGGCGGCCGAATAAGCGTTGCCGTCCGTCTTGTCGGACGCATGCTCGCGGGTGAACAGAATCAGCTCGTCGGCCGCCCGGATTGGCCGGTTGACATCCGTGATGCCGATCGACGCCCCGTCCGGCGCGTGCGCCTCCGCAACTGACAGAGCCTCTTCCCCGGGCTGCCCCTTCGGCTCCGGATCATCGGCGCCATACGCCGCCCCTTCCCCGGCTATCGCCGACAGCACGATCGCCAATACGAGAACAACCGCCGTCGTAATCGTTCGCTTTCTCATTACGTCATCCTCCCATTCGGTTCGGTTTTGACTGTGTCGGACATTGATGTCTGTTGCAGTACCGCCTCACCTCCTTGGCAACATCGACGCACGCAAGCACATGAGTAAAGCGCTTACAATAAAATCGAAAAACGGTTCCGTCCGCGGAAAACCGGATGTCCTGCCGGACATCCCCGTTTCGCGGTTCCGGACATCATATCGGCGAAGGCGCGTGTGCACGTGCGGTTAAGGTTGCTAGCCGTACACCCACACCTGCGCGGCCGCTCCGATGACGCCGGCGCCTGCGCCGAGTCCCGCCGGCAAAATGCGGAGATGCCCGCCCATGGACGGATACGTCTGCGCCTTGACGCGCTCGCGAATCGCCGCCATGAGCGGCTCGCCCGTCGCGGCGACGCCGCCGCCTATAATAACGGCCTGCGGATTGAACGTATGCACCAGGCTGCTGATGCCTGTTCCGAGCGCCAGCACCACCTTGTCCATAATGCGGACCGCCCACGGCTCCCCGGCGAGCCAGCCTCGAATGACCGCATGGGAATCCGGTCCTTCCGAACCGCCTTCCGGCACGCCGGCCGCGCCATCCGCTTTGTCCGTACCGGCAGCGGCTGTTTCCGCAGCCGCCTGCTCGCGGGCGAGACGGGCGATTCCCGTGCCGGAAGCGTACAGCTCCAGACAGCCGTAATTGCCGCAGTAACAGCGCGGACCGTCGAAATTGACCGACAGATGGCCGAGCTCTCCCGCTCCGCCGAACGCGCCGCGCACGAGCCGTCCGCCTTCCATGATCGCGCCCCCGACGCCCGTGCCGAGCATCAGGCAGACAAAATGGTCGAATTCGCGGGCGGCGCCGAGCGCTTTCTCCCCGACGGCAAAGACGTTGACGTCATTGTCCGTCCATACCGGCAGCCCAAACCGCTCCTTCACCGCCGCGCCGAGCGGGATGCCGGTCCAGCCCGGCATCGTCTCCCCGGCATAGGCGACCTTCCCCGTCGCGAAATCGATCTGCCCGGCGCTGCCGATGCCGATTCCCGCCAGGCGGGCGCCGGACAGACGTTCCGCTTCGGCGAGCACGGCGCCGGTCAGCTCAAGCGCGCGCAACAGAACGGCTTCGCCCCCTTCCTGCGCCAGCGTCGGCGCAATCCGCTCCAGTACGATGCGCCCGGTCCGATCCACCGCTGCCGCGTGCATCTTCGTCCCGCCGATGTCGACGCCGATAGCCAGTTCCGTCATGCTTTCTCCCCTCCGAACGAGTCCGCTTGTCCTTTAAAGAGTTCGGTTGTCTCTCAACAAGTCCGCTTGTCTTTTCAACAAGTTCGGTTGTCCTTTAACGTGTCTTCTTGTCCAATAACGAGTCCGTTTGTACTTTTTCGCTTGCCTTTTTAACGAGTCCGTTTGTCCTTTAACGAGTCCGTTTGTCCTTTAACGAGTCCGTTTGTCCTTTAAAGAGTCCGGTTGTCCTCTCAACAAGTCCGGTTGTCCTCTCAACAAGTCCGCTTGTCCTTTTAATACAGTTTGTCCGCCACCGCGTTCGCCGTCTTTTTGACCGAGGCGTAAGCCGTTTCCTTCTTCGTGATGGCAATGAGCGTCGCCACAATGTCGATGACGTGGATTTGCGCAATTTTGGTCGTCAGCGCGCCTCCCTGGAAGGGCGTCTCCTTCGACGGGATGAGCAGCACCGCATCGGCGATCTGGGTGATCGGCGACTTGGCGTGGCTCGTCAGACAGACGACGCCGGCTCCGTTGCGCTTCGCCTCCGCGATCGGATCGACCAGGTCCTTCGTGCTGCCGGAGGTCGTAATACCGAGCACGACATCCCCTTTACCGGCCAGCGCCGCCGACATGGCGATAATATGCGAATCGCGCTGCACTTCCACGTTCATCCCGAGACGCATCAGCCTGTAATGCGCGTCCAGCGCGGTAATGCCGGAAGAGCCGACGCCGTAAATATAGATTTTGTTCGCCTTGACAAGCAGCTCGACGGCCTCTTGCAGGCTTTCCAGACGAAGCAGATCCATCGTGCTCTTCAGTATGCTTTCATGGTTCTGGGTCATCTTGCGGATAATGACGTCGAATTCGTCCGACTCGTCGATCTCCCCTGTTATATAGCTGGGAAGATGGACCAGATCCTGCGCGACGGCCAACTTGAAATCGTGATAACCGCGAAAACCGAGCTTGCGGCAAAACCGGATGACCGACGTTTCGCCTACGCCCGCCTTCTCCGACAGATCGGTAACCGTAAACATGACCGCTTCTTCCGGATTGTCGCGAACCGCGTCGGCCACTTTCTTCTCCGCCTTGGTCAACGAATTGTATATGCTGGAAATCATCAAAATCGGATTGGAGGTCTGCATCCGTTTCAGTTCTTTCTTCATCCTTCGATTCTCCTTCTTTCCCGCAGGATGGAAACATGAAGCGCCGGCTTGTTCTGCAGCCTTTTCAGGGCGCATGATCTTTATTGTAACATCGTTTTCATACGATTGAAAGATATGTTTTTCATTTTAAATGTTCGCGGATATTTCCTCCGTGTGTGAAAAACGGTTATAACCGTTCTTTCGCTTGCCGGCTGCAATCGCCATATGCGTTAATTAAAGTGTCGGGCCGACGAATCGAGCGGAAAGGAGGCTGATCGAAATGATTCAGATCCATGAGGTGGTCTTCGCGTAAGCGAAGCCCGTACAAGAGAGGCCCTGCGGGGCCTCTCCCTATTTGGCGGCAATCTGCTTTATTTATTTTGTTGCGGCATTGGAAAGTATTTACTTATAATGATATAGAAGAAGTAGCGGCCGCAAGGCTGCGCAGTAACGTGGATCATTTGGAACTCCACGGTTTTTTTGTCTTTTCGGACATCACATTATCATGAAAGGAGGAGCCGTCATCATGGCATTTCGGACTATTGCAGATGAACAGGCATACGCATTTCGCTCGCGTCAATCGAAGGAGGTTTTCAATGGGGCATTACAAAAATGGAAGAGATGTGCTTCCCCCTAGCCTTCTCCAGGAGCTGCAGAAGTACATCGACGGCGAATTGATCTATATTCCGAAAAAAAACGACCGGCGCGCCAAATGGGGCGAATTAAGCGGAACGCGCAAGCTGATCGCCAGGCGGAACGAGGAAATTTGGCGCAGCTATCGCAGCGGCTGCTCGATCGCCGAGCTGGAGCGCCGCTATCACCTGTCGGAAGACAGCATCCGCAAAATCATATCCAAAACGCGCAACGCCCGGGTAAGCGAGTCCTGACAGCCGTCAGGCCGCTCCCGGGCTTTTTTCGCCGATATTTCCCGATCCCGATCCGGATGCGGATGCGGATATTTAGAGACGATTTAAAGTCTTGTCGCAATACCTGCCATCCTCTTACAATAACAATACAATCGGAACTATAGAGGAGGTTTATTAATGAAAGCGCTATCAGATGATCGGCAAACCATTCCTTCCTCATTCAGAAAGTGGCTCGGCACGTTGGGACCGTCCCTGATTACCGCCGCGCTGGTGCTCGGTCCCGGCAGCATTACCCTGACGTCCAAAATCGGCAGCCTGTACGGGTACAGCCTGTTCTGGGCGCTCGTGCTGTCGGTTCTGTTCATGCTCGTCTTTACCGCTATGAGCGCCCGCATCGGCATGGCTTCGGACCGCTCCTTGCTGGCTCTCATCCGGGCGAAATGGGGGAAGACCGCCTCCGTCCTGATCGGCATCGGCGCCTTCCTCGTCACCGCCTCGTTCCAGTCCGGCAATGCCATCGGCTCCGGGCTCGCCATCGCCGATCTGACCGGAACCTCCACCGTCTTGTGGATCGTCTTGACGACTGTGATCGGCATGTCCCTGTTGTTCACCAAAAACTTTTACGTCGTTCTCGAAAAGCTGATGCTCGCCATGGTCGCCTTGATGATCGCCGCTTTCCTGCTGACGCTGATCATGGTCAAACCGAGCATCGGCGGCATATTGAGCGGTCTCGTCCCGGTCGTGCCGGACGGCTCCATCCTGCTCGTGATCGGATTGGTCGGCACGACGTTCAGCATCGTCGGCGCGTTCTACCAATCCTATCTCGTCCGGGAGAAAGGACTGACCAAGGCCGACCGGAAGCACGGCATCCGCGAAAGCTTCTCCGGCATTATCATTCTCGGCCTGATCTCATCCATGATCATGATCAGCGCGGCGGCGGTGCTGCTGCCCCAAGGGACGACAATCGTCTCCGCCGGCGACATGGGTAAAGCGCTCGAGCCCGTCTTCGGCAGTTGGGCCAACGACGTCTTTTTGCTTGGCCTATTCGGGGCTTCCTTCTCCTCCCTGACGGGGAACGCGACGATCGGCGGCGTGATGCTGGCCGAAGCGCTCGACCTGGGAAGCAAGCTGAGCGACCGCAGCGTCCGCGTATGCATTATGCTCGTGATGGCGATCGGCGCTTTGGTCTCCCTTATTTTCGGTTCTGCGCCGCTCGAGATGATCGTATTGGCCCAGGCGGTCACCGTCATTATCGTGCCGGTCATCGGCATCGCCATGTTCGCCGTGGCCAACGACAAGGCGGTGATGGGCGAGCTCAAGAACAAAGCAGCGAGCAACATTCTCGCCGCCATCGGCATCGCCGTATTGTTCGTTCTGGCCGCCAACAATATTCGCACGATCTTCTTCTCCTGAGCGGGAAAAAAGGCGGGAAGCCTCGCGCCGAATCACTCGGCCGGCCGTTTGCGAACCTCCAGGGCCTTATTCGTCCGCGCCTAACCCGCCGGGCACCCGTTTGCATCGGTACGATGAACAAA
>NZ_BOVJ01000198.1 GCF_018403665.1 Paenibacillus cisolokensis | reverse complement strand
CGTTCAAGCCCCAGCCAAGCGAAAATTCCCAAAAATACTGTATTTATGCAGAATTTCACGCCATATCCATCTATTCGATCCAAAATTCCTGCACTTTTGCAGCTTTCGTCAAAGCATCTTAAAAAAGCCCTTCCCGCCGCAATTGGCGGAAAGGGCTTGGATCATGCCCGCGGAATCAATGGCCTCCCATGAGCAAATAGCGAAGCACGATCAGGACAGCCAGAATCCACATAAGCGGATGAATTTTGTAGCCGCCTTGCCGGTTGCCGCGGCCGCTCACATTGGCGATAAACGCCAGCACGACATACGAGACGATGCCGAACGAGATGCCGTTGGCGATATTGTACGTAAACGGCATAAAAGCAAGTGTAAAAAACGCCGGAATCGCATATACCATATCCGAGAAGTCGATCTCGCGCACGGACTGCATCATCAGCACGCCGACGATAATGAGCGCCGCTGCCGTCGCCGAGCCCGGAATGAGCGCGACGATCGGCGAGATGAACAGAGCGAGCAGGAAGCATACGCCGGTCGTAACCGCCGTCAGGCCGGTACGTCCGCCCTGGGCGATGCCGGAGGAGCTCTCGATGTACGCCGTTACCGTACTCGTGCCGAGCATTGCGCCGCCGCTGACGCCGATCGCGTCGACGAGCATCGCTTCGCCGACTTTCTTCTTGCCTTTTTCCGGATCTTTCATAATGCCTGCACGGTTGGCCGTACCGATCAGCGTGCCGAACGTATCGAACAGCTCCACGAACGTGAAGGTGAGGATGACCGTGATCAGCCCGACCTCGAACACGCCAGCAAAATCGAAGTGCGCGAAATTGAGGTCGCTGAAATTCGGCATCCAGCTGGCGCCTTCGAGCGATTTCGCCACGTCGACATTACCGGTCAGAATGGCGATAACCGTCGTGCCGAGAATGCCGAACAGAATGGCGGCCGGCACTTTCAGCACCATCAGAATGGCGATCAGCAGCAGGCCGATTACCGTCAAATAAACGTCGGGCGTATTCAAAGCGCCCATATGGAACACCGATTCGAAGCCGAGCAGATTCGTATACGTGCCGGCCGGAACGTCCTTCATCGTCTCGACGGAAACGGTCAAAATGCCGCTGTTTTTCACGCCGATAATCGTAATGAACAGTCCGATGCCGACCGTAATGGCATGCTTGAGACTGTCCGGAACGGCTGTAATGAGCATTTGCCGAACATGCGTCACCGTCAGAATAATGAAGATGATACCCGAGATGAAAACGGCTGTCAGCGCCATTTCCGCCGATATCGGGGTATCGGTCGCTTTCGACGTAATGACGGTCGTGGCGAAGAAGGCGTTAAGCCCCATGCCGGGCGCGAGCGCCACCGGGAAATTGACGAACAATCCCATCGCGATCGTAAAAATGCCCGCCGCCAGCGCCGTCGCCAGAAACACCGAGTTCCAGCTGAGATCAGCGGCGCTCAGAATGTTCGGATTGACCGCCAAAATGTAGGCCATCGTCATGAACGTCGTCAGCCCCGCCATAATTTCCGTTCTAACATTTGTCCCGTGTTCCTTCAGACGAAAGAAACGTTCCATGTCGGACAAAACCCTCCCTTTTTATATTCGGCAAAACAACAAAACCCGGAAGCCATGCGGTCGAAGCATGTCTCCCAGGTTCCGTAAAACGCCAAAGAGCTTGTCCGCAAATGCGCGGACAGACGCTCTTCTTCGCTTTTCGTAGCCAGATCATTTACGGTGACCTTGTAGAGACTCTCAAGCCGATTCTTGAGATTATACGAAAAGTTATTTTGTTGTCCTTCATCATTCTATCGACCCGGTCACCGGTTTGTCAATAGAAAAGATGAATATTAAAGGGAGTTCTGTCCAAAAACGTTCGGAAAAATCATTCCCACTCGATCGTCGCCGGCGGCTTCGACGTAATGTCGTAAACGACGCGGTTGACGTTGTCCACCTCATTGACGATGCGGTTCGAAATTTTTCCAGCACATCCCACGGTATGCGGGCCCAGTCGGCCGTCATGCCGTCGATCGACGTCACAGCGCGAATGCCGACCGTATACGAATACGTGCGTGCGTCGCCCATGACGCCGACGCTCTTCATGTTCGGCAGAGCCGTAAAGTACTGCCAAATTTCCCGGTCAAGCCCGGCCTTGGCAATTTCTTCGCGCAAAATGTAGTCGGATTCCCGAACGATGGCCAGCTTCTCCTCCGTCACTTCGCCCAGCACGCGGATCGCCAGTCCCGGTCCCGGGAACGGCTGACGGTGAACGATTTCGGCGGGCAAGCCGCATTCTTCGCCGACTTTGCGCACCTCGTCCTTGAACAGCGACTTCAGCGGCTCGATCAGCTTAAAGCGCATGTCTTCCGGCAAACCGCCGACGTTGTGATGGGACTTGATCGTTTGCGCCGTCGCCGTGCCGCTTTCGATAATGTCCGTATACAGCGTGCCTTGCGCCAGAAAATCGAACTCGCCGAGCTTGGCCGATTCTTCGTCGAACAAATAAATAAATTCGTTGCCGATAATTTTCCGTTTTTCTCCGGATCTTCTACGCCCTTGAGCTTGCTGAGGAACCGCTCCTTGGCGTCGATCTTGATGACGCGCATGTCGAATTTGCCGGCGAACGTGTCCATGACCGACTCCGCCTCGCCTTTGCGCAGCAGGCCGTGGTCGATGAACATGCACGTCAATTGGTCGCCGATCGCCTTGTGAATCAGCACCGCCACGACGGACGAATCGACGCCTCCCGACAGCGCGCACAGCACTTTGCGGTCGCCGACCTGCTCGCGGATGTCGCGCACCGTATCCTCGATAAACGTCTCCATACTCCAGTTGCCTTCGCAGCCGCAAATGTTGTACAGGAAATTGCGGATCATTTCGTTGCCGTGAACCGTATGGCGCACTTCCGGATGGAACTGAACGGCGTAAAATTTGCGTTCCGGATGGCTCATCGCCGCGACCGGCGCATGGGCCGTGCTCGCTTCGACACGGAAGCCCTCCGGCAGCTCCACGACCAGATCGCTATGGCTCATCCATACCGTCTGGCGGCGTTCCAGCCCTTCGATGAAACAGGAACCGGCGACAAATTCGATTTCCGCCTTGCCGTATTCCCGCTTGTCCGCACGCTGCACTTTCCCTTTTAACTGATGCGCCATCAGCTGCATGCCGTAGCAGATGCCGAGGATCGGCACGCCCAACTCGTAAACGGCCGGATCGACGAGCGGCGACTGCTCCGCATAAACACTGGCCGGTCCTCCCGAGAACACGATGCCTTTCGGCTGAAGTTCCCGTATCCGCTCCACCGGCGTGTTGTACGGCAGCAATTCGCTGTATACGCCCAGATCGCGAATGCGTCTCGCAATCAACTGGTTGTATTGTCCCCCGAAGTCGAGGACTACGATGATTTCATTCGGCTTGTTCATTCCGAACCTCCCTCGATTAATGTAGTCATTATATATAACTGCGTTCCGGCCAGTCAAGGCAAGTCCGGAAGACGGCAAAGCCGCCCGTCCGGGCGGCGAAACGTTCCATTCGGACGCGGTAAAACGTCTCATTCGGGCGCTGGCGCGGTTCGATTCGGACGGTGAAACGGACCATTCGGCGCTTGCACGGCCATTCGGGCGGCTAGCGTCGCCGTTCGGCGAGTTGCGGTTCCATTCGGGTAGCGGCACGGTTATTCGGACGGTGAAACGGATCATTCGGCGCTTGCACGGCCATTCGGGCGGCGAGCATTGCCGTTCGGGCGATGATACGGCCCCTTTCGTGCAGTAAAATGTCCCATTCATATGGCGAAACGTCACGGTTCGAGCGGCGAGCGACGCCGTTCGGGCGATGATACGGC
>NZ_BOVJ01000197.1 GCF_018403665.1 Paenibacillus cisolokensis | reverse complement strand
CACACTGACTTGACACTGACGTTGTTTCAGGAGCAGTTGACGGACCAGCTCATATCCCCATGACCCTGTCCCTCCGGTTACCAGGATACGCTGATTATTGAACATCCCTTTTCCCTCCAAGAAAATAATTCACCACTTTATCCGAAACTTCCGGCGCCTGATAACCATCGGGGCATTCCTAGCCGCCAGCCGCATGCCGGTACACCGCTGGCCAATCATGCGGCCTTCAAGACGACATCTCCCCTTGCTGTGCTCCTACATGAACAATGCACGGTCTGCATTCAACTTGTCGATAAATTTTGCCGGTTCATCCATATTAGCTTCGCCACCACCAACTCCGGTTCACGGCGGAAGCTGGCGCTTTCCTCGTAATGCACGAGAGCGCCCCCCCGCATATCAGCAGCAAATAGCCGTGTATGCGGGGGCACAGACAGCAATCGTCATTCCCGTAATGCCCTGAGGAGTCTTCCGCCAGACGTTCGTCACCGGTCCGGCAATGCCTACCGTACGGGCCATCCGTCAATCCGTTTTCGGCTGCGATTCAGCTCGAATGCGTTTCCACCGGGCCGGTATATGTCCGGATCGATGCGATGCAGCGGATAAGCAGATGGAGCCCGCTATAAATCGGTAGCAAATATGTTTGCCAGCTTCATATTTCTCCTCCCGTAGCGGCTATTCTCCGCCGGTTGTGGTCAGGCAGCGACAAGCGGTTTCCTTGACTGCTCATCGTGTGGCGCCATGCTTCCAGGTGGTCGCCGGCGACAAGCTTCGTTCGCTCCCCGGCCTCCTCACCGCTCGACCTGTTCGATCTTTGCCACGATATCGCGCCGGCGGCCGAGCATACCTTCACCTGTAACCCCCGATGCAGCAATTCGGCCTGCGCCTTGGCAGGCTCGGACAAGACAGCGGCACCGATCTGTCTGATTGCCCGACCGGACAAGGCGTGGGGAAGTACTCCCACACAATTGGCGCGCAGATCGTTCCGACCGAACGAAGCATTCAGGAAAGCTTGAATTTTGGCCGTTCCGCTCCAGTTCCGAAAATGCCAAGCTGCGGGGTCGTATCGTCGAGAACGACGTCCGCGCCAGCATCTGCGGCAAGCAGAAACGGGATTAACCGTTCAGCCGTCACCACCGTATCCGCGCCGACGAACAGCACGATATCGGAGCGCGTCACATTCGCTCCGACCGCCCGATCCGCATCGCGTTCAAACGTATCGGGATGCGAAACGACATGTGCTTCGGGATTCGACCGGGCGAGGCGGAGGCTTTCCTTTTCGCCGCCATGCAGCACGACGACAACCTCTTCCAGCGGAAGGCGCGATAACTGCTCCAGTACGGCGTACAGCGCTCCCGTCCCGTCACTGGTGCAAACGACGGCCGAAGCGGAGCGGGTCAGCGGAACCGGGAGCCATGAGCGCCCGGGGAAGCCGACAGCTTGTAAATATCCGTCTCGGTAAGCTGCGCCGCACCGAAGAATGGCCTGAATGTCACGCGGCGAGCCTTGTCTCCACCACCAGCGCGTCCAGCTGTCGTTCATCCGCCGTTTGAGCGCAGCCTCCGCCGAAATCCATCTGTCTCCTTGAGAGGCCGCACTCCTGCCGTCCTTCGTGCCGGCGGCATAAGCGTTCCGCACGGCGGCGATAGCGCGCCTGCGGCGCACAGGACGTACGCCACCGCGAGCGCGGCTTTTGGTGCCGGGTGCGATGCGCCGTTTTGCGCCGCGTGCGATGCGCCGTTTTGCGCCGCGTGCGATGCGGCTTCTGTCGCCCCTCTTCCTGTGCCCGGAAGCCGAGTCACGTACTCTTGGCAAGATACGGTCTTCCGGCTCTGCGGTGGCGGAGGCGTCATGAAAATTGATGCGTTCAAGGTTATCGACCGTCATAACTGTCACCACGTCATCCGGTTGACGATGCGCCGCAGTTTCATCGATTTGTTCATACATCCTGCTTCCTCCAACAGTGCGTATTGTTCCGGTTCCGACGACCGATATTTTCATCCTTCCCGATCGCCGCTTGACTCCATCAGCCAGCCAATCGCTTCCAGGTGATCGCCGACAATCAGCTTTTCAAGTGAATTCGTCCGTTCCCGCTTCAGCCTGGGCGGATTGATTCGGCCTACGTTGACATGATGAACCGCCTCAACCTTCAGTCCCATCCGGACAGCCTTTGCGTGAGCCAGCGGCGGAACGGACAGCGATTCGACACCGATGGCATGCAGCGCCTCGCGGTTGATCGCATGGGGAACGGCCGTCAATGATGTCCCTTTCAGTTCCGGCCTGCCAAGCAATTCATTGAGCGCATGCTTGGCAAGCACGACGCTATGGATGTTGATCTTGTCTGTTGGACCCGAGTAGTCGTTAAGCGCCACATCGATGCCTCGGTCGGTGACAGCCCGGACAAAGGGACGCAACTGGCTTGCCGGCACGACCATGTCGCCGTCGATGAACAGCAGCACCTCACCGCGTGCCGCGCGGGCGCCGATGCTTCGTCCGACATCGTGACCGAGCGGGCGCCTATATTCGATGACTCGAGCGCCGTTCCGCCTGGCTATAGCGGCCGAACCGTCGATAGATCCATTCGCGACGACGATGACTTCCACGGAAGGGTGAATCTTGCCAGCCTCACGTATCACTCGTCCGATCGTTCGCCTTTCGTTCATGACCGGTATAATGACGGATAACAGAGGAATACCGTGGCGGATGTTCGTTTTGACGGCCGGCAGCGGCAGTGCGTCCGGTTCGCCTGGCGGCATCCGATGATGCGCCGACGACGTGTCGGACGCCGTAGAAGGCGACGGTGCAAAACCCGTCTCCCCAGCTTGACGATGCGCCGGTATCGGCGCCGTTTCTGAAACGTTCGGCATGTCAGGGCCGAGCGCTTTCGTATCGGAATATGGCGGCTGGATCGACTCCGGTAATCCGGACACGCTCCTGACGTCCAAACTGTCCCTTCTTCCCGTATTCCTGCCTGCTGGCAACCGGTTGGCGCCAATTTTCTGATTTCCCCGGAAACCGTTGCGGCTATCGCCTTTGAGCGAGAGACGGGTGCTCTTCCCGGAAAGCCGCGTCGAATCGTTCCGGCCGACAGTCCGAGTCCGCCGTTCTGACATTCGGCGCGGCGCTTTCATTATTCCTTTGGCAGACGAATCGGTGGCACGTTTAGGCCGGCGCGGCTTTCTCGGGACGGGTGGCGCTGGCCGTTTGTTCCGCTTGGTCGCTTTGCCTGTTATGTGGCCGCGGCTCCTGGCAATGACCCTAGTAAACGGACGGGTGCCCGTCTGCCCGGAAGAGGCTCCCTTAACGAACCCGCGTCTTCGCATCGCTGACCGGATGCGGGCGGACGCGGCTGCCAGCCGATTGCCGCTGTCAGGTCTGTTCATAAGCTTTACCTCCTGCCATGGATTGGGTGCTGCGGATATACTCTACCGCCTCTTTTCTCCACATATCATATGTACCGCAAACCTTTATGTAACGGCATTTGTACAGGGTTCAGGACGCTTGCCCGTATAGGTATAGCGCCTTTTCCGCGCGCTCTAACCCAGACAGGCACGAATCGTGCGCTTGGCAAACTTACGCCGGATTGTGCATCTGGAGGGAAACTGGGCAAATAGAAAAGAACCCCCAATACCACTGGTAATAGTGGAAATCGGAGGTTGTGCCCACCATTTCGTATGAACGAGGAACGAGACCGAAATTTTGCAAGATCCCTTATACCGTTAATTCATCGGATGCCGACCGATGGCCACCCAGTTTACTGTCCCTTTCGGTTCCGGGCCAAAACGCGTTCTAACAATACACAGAACCGCTCCGTCGGGCCTTTTTTCCTTAATGGTCGCATAGCACGCGGGATGATCGGTTGTAGCAATGATCGAGTACTGTTCGCTAAGGAAAGGAATCTCGAATTTGATCGGAATGTCAGTCTGTTCAGACTGCCCTGCAAACTCGTAGTCGCAAAGACCGAATTGCTGCAGAGCAGCCTCTTTGGAAGCCGTAGCGACCGGTTGGTAAGCAAGGTGCTGAAATTGTACGCTTCGTTCCCGGATATGCGAACCGCAAACTGCTTCGCTGCCGATGTGCTCCGAACCGACTATGCCTTCAGATAGATGCGCGGACAAAACAGCTCGATCTGACAATTTGTCAGATGTGACGCATCCATCGGTTAATTGCGGCTGCTCCAGAATGCTTACAAGCCGGTTAATCATGAGTGTGACGACATCTTCGGCCAGTTTGCCAAATGTCACCGCGCCATCCGCCAGCTTCGCCTCCGTTACCGCACCATCGGCGAGCTTTGCTTCCGTTACCGCGCTGTCTGCCAGTTTCGCTTCCGTTACTGCGCGGTCGGCCATTTTCACCTCCGTCACTGCGCCGTCCACGAGCTTCGCTTCCGTTATCGCGCCGTCGGCCACTTTCGCCTCCGTCACTGCACCGTCCGCAAGCTTCGCTTCCGTTACCGCACCATCGGCGAGCTTTGCCTCCGTCACTGCACCGTCGGCCAGCTTCGCAGCGGTCACCGCTCTGTCCGCTACTTTCGCTTCCGTCACTGCGCCGTCGGCTACCTTCGCCTCCGTTACCGCGCCATCGGCAAGCTTTCCGGTGGTAACAGCGCCTGAGGCCAGCGCGCTTTCGGTGACGCCGCCCGTGGCAAGCTCGCCCGTTCCGACCGACTGCGCAGCCAGATGAACGGCCAGTACCGAACCCGGGGCCAGTTTCTCGCTTGTGACGCTCGAAACGCCCAGCTTTTCCGCCGTAACGGCCCCTTCGGCAATCGCCTGTTCCGTCACGGCGCCGCTCGCAAGCTTCGATTCGTCCACCGATTCCGCTGCCAGCTTGGCGCCGCACACGGAGCCGTCTTCCAATGCGCGTCCCGTTACGCTGCCCGCTGCCAAGTGCGCCGCCTGGACGGCATCCATGGCCAGTTCCCTGGAACCGACAGCCTCGGGTCCCAGCTTCCCGCCCGTCACCGAACCGTCGGCGAGCTTCTCTTCCGTAACCGCTCCTGCGGACAAATGCCCCGCCAGCACCGAGCCGTCGGCCAAATGCGCGGCATTCACGGACGATTCCGCCAGCTGCGCGCTGCCGACCGCCCCCGGAACGATATGGTCGGTCAAGATGGTGCCGCTTTTGATTTTGCTGCCATGCAGGCTTCCGTCGGGCATTTTGTCGAACAGCAGCAGCGTATCGACCGCCAGATGGGACGCCGTAATCGTTCCTCTGCGGATATGGTACCCTTGTACGCTATCCGCCTTGAGATGCTTGCTGGCAATCGTCTCGAGTGCGAGATGATCGCCTGTCACCGCGCCGGCCGCAAGCTTCTCGGCCGTTACCGCGTTCGGCTGCAGCGCGGCTTCGCCGACCGACTTCGGCGCCAGATGAGCAGCGCTCACGGCTCGTTCGCAGATGGCCTCGCCTCCCACCGAACGGGCGGAAAGATGCCGGGCTTCCACTGCACCGGCCGAAATCGTCTCCGACGATACGGAATCCGGCTGCAGCGCCGAAACGCCGACAGACCGGCTGCGCAAATGAGCCTCCCCAACACTTTGCGGCGCCAGCTTATCCCCTGTGACCGCCTCGTTGGTCAGATGGCCCTCCCGTATCGAACCGTCGGCCAAATGGCAGCCGTGCACGGCCCCGTCCGTCAAATGGCGGCCCTCGACAGATTCGGGCGCAAGATGAATGCCGGATACGCTTCCCGGTGCCAGCTTCTGCGCGTCTACCGCGCCGTCGGCGATAATATCCGAAGTGACCGACTGCGGGCGAAAATGGGTTTCTTCCAAAATGCGGTGCTGCAAGTGCCGCCCGGCAATCGCGCCGTCACGCACATGCACGCCGGTTACGGCGTCGGCTGCGATCGCCGATCCGTCCACCGCTCCGGGAACGATTTTGTCGGAGGATACGCTGCTGTCAGCCAGTTTCGAACCCGTTACGGCCAAATCGGACAGTTTGTCGGTTGAGACCGATTCAGGCGAAAGCTTCAGCGAATTGACGACATGGTCCCCGAGATGATGCGAGAAAATGACGCCGGCGCCCAGATGGCGCTCGCTGACCGCCCCATGCGCCAGCTTCGCTCCCGTCACCGCTCCGTTCTGCAGCGCTTCGGTACCGATCGCATTTTCCGCCATATGCCTGGCACCGACAATGCCGGGCTGCAGATGGCGCGACGCGACCGCTTTCTCCGAAATCGCTTCTTCCACAACGGAACCCGCTGAAAATGGTGTGCCCGGATCGCCTCGCTGTCGATTTTTCAAATGTTACGGCACTATCGGCCAGATGCTGCGTTTCAACTGCGCCTTCCGTAAGATGGCTTGCCGTCACGCTTCCGCCGTCTAGTTGAATGGAACCGACAGCTCCTTCAGCCAATTGGTCCCGCTTCACCGCTCTGGCGGAAATGTGACCCTCCCCAATCGCGCGAGCGGCTATTTTCTCCCCCGTTACGGCATTATCCCGCAAATGGGTAGAATCGATCGCATGAAGGGCGATATGAGTGCCGTGAACGGCATTCGCTTTCAATTGGCGGGGGCCGACACTTTTGTCAGCCAGCTTGTCGGACGTAACGGCTGCCCGCCCGATATGGTTCGTCTTGACCGCGTCGTCGGCCAGCTTGTCGGACGTCACATTTTTTTCGGCGATTTTGGAGGAAGTAACGGCGTGATCGACGAGCTTGATCGTCGTTACCGACTGATCGGCAAGTTTCGCCGATGTGAGCGAATCATCCGCGATATGAACCGCTTCAACCGCGCCTGCGGCGAGATGATCGCTTTGAACGGACCCATGGCGCAAATGCGAGCTGTCCACCGATCCTTCGGCTAGTGCGCTGGCGGTGACAGACGCCGGACGCAGCTCTCGCGAACCGACCGTTCCTTCGGCCAGGTGCTCCGCGGTAATTTCGCCCGGGGCCACGTGCTTTCCCGTAATCGCGCCGATCGTAACGTGCTCGGTAAGCAGCAGGCCTTTCTTCAAGTGGCGGGAATCGATTTCTTCGGCGCCGATTTTATCCCCGGTTACCACGCCGTCGCGCAGTTTCGATCTCGTAACCGAACCGTCGGCCAACTTGGACGTGTCGATCGCTTCATTGGCAATATTTTCGGAACGGACCGCCCCGCTTCCAATTTTCGATGAGACAACCGAGCGATCCGCAAGCAAGTCGGAGTTCACCAGAAACGGCTTCAGATGTTTCGCTTCAATCGATCCTTCGGCCAGCTTGTCGGAACTGATTGTGCGGTCCGCAAGCTTTTCGTAAGTGATGCTGCCGTCCTTCAGCTTCTCGCCGGTAATGGAACGATCGCGGATTTTGCTTCCGGAGATCGCGTTTTTGGCCAAATGTTCTCCGGTAATCGTCTCGGACGCAAGCTTCGCTGCTGTTACAGCGCCGTCCGCTATTTTAATGCTCTCCACCGCAAAATCGTCAATGACGCGCGTCGTCACGCTTCCCGTCCGCAGTTTCGATTCGTCAACCGCTCCCGAGGCAATCTTTTCCCCCGTCACCGCTTCGTCCGCCAGATCATCCGTATAAATGAACGGCAGTTGCCGGCCCGGCAAACGCTTCTCTTCCGCTTGCTCGCGCCGTTCGCCGCTATCCTTGACAGGCGGATCGGCGGTTTCGTCGGATTGCGCCGGCACGGCCGCTTGATGATCGGGCGTCAGCGCATCATCCGAGAAAACCGAACCCGGATCGGCCGGCGCGGCTTCCGGGGACGGTACCGTATAAACTGCCGTCTTCGTCGAGAGCTGTTGCTCGTCGAATGACGCGACAATTTTCGTATCCGAGGATACGACGGGGAATTTCCCTCCGGCATTCGCCGTATCCGTTATTAACGACGCTTCGGATTCGGCAGCGGCAGACGATTCGACGAGCGGTTCCGCAAGCGCCTTAATCGTGACCGGTTTCTGAACCGGCGGTCTCGCGGCCGTCTTGACCTCATTGACGTCACCCTGCGCCTGCGTTTTTTCTTCAGTTCATCGAGCCATTTTAATTCAGAAGCCTTGGGATTATCGACATAAAAGAGCGGCTTCCGCCCTCGCGGACCTTTTCCTTTTCTGCTTTTCGCCATAGCCCTCTCCTTCTTCTGCCTGATATATCATAGGTAGTGTATGCAAATACCTATAGACTCGCGACTAGCAGATGCGAAAAAGCTGGAGAAAGCGCGTGCGAAAAGCGAAAAAGAAAAGCCGGTTCTGCTATATCGACCGCTCAGCGGCGGCCGCCGGGTTCTCCCCGGTGCGCCCCATGCCAGAGCGAGCCCGTGCCCGCTCCGTGCGGAAACGAAGCCCGGATCGCGGCGGTGACGAAAGCTTTCGCCGCGGCGGCGGCCTCGGCGACCGGATACCCGCGGGCCATATAGGCGGCAAGAGCCGCAGCCGTCGTGCAGCCGGTACCGTGCGTATGGCCGGTCGGAATGCGCGGCGCGCTCAGCCAGACCGGCCCGTCGTCCCGTCCGGCCAGGACATCGGCCGCCTCTTCCTCTTCGTTCTCCAAATGCCCTCCTTTAAGGAGAACATATCGGGAACCGAAATCAAGCAATGCGATCGCAGCCTGTTCCATATCGCGGCGCGTCCGCAAGGCGCCATCCGGCAGTCCAAGCAGCGCGCACGCCTCCGGCAAATTCGGCGTGACGATTTCCGCCGCGGGCAGCAGCTTCGTCCGCAGCGCGTCCAGCTCTTCACGACGAAACAGCTCGGAGCCCCCTTTCGCGACCAGCACCGGGTCGACGACGACCCGGGGAACGCCGTAACGGCCGATCGCCCAGGCTACGGCTTCGGTGATCGCTCCGTCATACAGCATGCCGGTTTTGACCGCATCGGTTCCCATATCCGACAGGACCGCTTCGATCTGGGCCTCGATGATCGAAACCGGCGCCGGATGAACGGCGTGGACGCCGAGACTGTTTTGCGCCGTCAACGCCGTAATGACGCTCATGCCGAACACGCCCAGCTCCTGAAACGTCTTCAAATCGGCCTGAATGCCTGCGCCGCCGCCGGAATCCGAGCCGGCGATCGTCAAAGCGAGAAATGGCTTCATGTCCGTCCTCCTCCTATCCTAGCGTCCTGGCGCTTGCCGCGAAGCGGTCCGGCGCGAACGGAGCAAGCTCGGCGGCCGGGAGCTTCCCGTCCAGAACGTCGCAAATCCGTTTCGCTGTGACCGGAGCAAGCAGAATGCCGTTGCGGTAATGACCGGCGGCGACGACAGCCTGAGGCGCGCCGGGTACCGGACCGAGCAGCGGCCATCCGTCCAGGGTGGCCGGACGAAGGCCGGCCCAGCGGTGAACGGGGGAACGGTCTGCCAGCGCCGGAAAGACGCGCCCGCTCCACCTCGTCAGTCTGGCAATGCCGCGTTCGGTGACGGACGTGTCGAAGCCGGCGATATCTTCGGACGCGCCGCAGACGAGTGTGCCGTTTCGCTTGCCCACCCAGTACGCCTGGCTGGTGAACACCATCCGCCTCACTTCGCCGATCGGCGAGTGATAAGCGCATATTTGCCCGCGAATCGGATTGACCGGCACGGCGAACCCGAACCATCGTTCGAACGCCCCCGTCCATGCTCCGGCACATACGATGACCCGGTCGGCTTCGAAGCGGCCGCCTGTCCCCGTAACGAGACGAACCCGGCCGCCGTCCAGCATGAGATCCACCGTATCTCCCGCATTGCCTGCGCAGCGGACGCCGAGCCGGCGGCATGCCGCCTCCAGCGCCTTGACCAGCTTTGGCGCGTACACATGGCTTTCTTCCGGGCAATACAATCCGCCTGCGGCCGCACTCGAAAGCCCCGGCTCCAGTCTGCGCAGATCGGCCGCGTCCAGCCATTCCGCCCGCGCTCCCCACTCGTTCTGCCATCGTTGCCGGGTACGAAGCGGCAGCATGTCGGCCTCGTGCAGCGCGACCTGAATGCTCCCGGTATGGGTCAACTCGACGGAAATGCCCGACAGCCGCTCGATCTCTTCCGCCCATTCCGGGTACAGGCGAAGACTGTCCAGACAGAGCCGAAAGAAAGGATCGGGCTGCTCGCTATTTTCCGTATACGGCGCAAGCATGCCGGCCGCCGCTCCGGACGCCTGGCCGCCGAAATCGCCGCGGTCGACAATCGTGACCTTCCGGCCGCCTCGCTTCGCCGCTTCATAAGCGCATGATAGCCCGACAATGCCGCCTCCCACGACCAGCAATTCTTCCTTCATCGCCGCAGCCCCTCTGCGGACGTCTCTGCCCGCCGGCCTTCAATCGCCGAACCGGCGGCGTACGGCCCGCCGAACAGCGCTCCTTCGGTCGAGCTGCTGGCCGATGCATACGGCTTGCGCGGGATGCGCCCGGCCATCGCGGACAGCCTGCCCGCTTCCACCGCAAGCCGCATCGCTTTGGCCATCGCTACCGGGTCCTGCGCTTTGGCGACCGGCGTATTTACCAGAATGCCGTCCGCTCCGAGCTCCATCGCCTGGACGACATCCTGCGCCGATCCGAGTCCGGCGTCGACGATGACCGGTACGCCCGACTGTTCGGCAATAAGGCCGAGATTGTACGGATTCAGTATGCCGAGCCCGGTTCCGATCGGCGCTCCGCCAGGCATGACGGCGGCGGCGCCGGCTTCCTCCAGCCTCCGGCACAACATCGGATCGTCCGATGTATAGGGAAGCGCGACGAACCCCTCCCGTACAAGCCGCTCAGTAGCGCGGAGCGTCTCCAGCGGGTCGGGAAGCAGCGTCCGTTCGTCGCGGCTGATTTCCACCTTGATCCAGTTTCCCAATCCGGCGGCACGGGCAAGCTTCGCGATGCGCACCGCTTCATCGGCATTGCCCGCTCCCGACGTATTCGGCAAATAGACGAGCGAACGGTCCTCTACGTGCTGCAGCACGGAGTCGTCCTCCACACTGTCGAGATTGACCCGTCTCACCGCGAATGTAATGACCTCCGCTCCCGACGCTTCCAGCGACTGCTGAAGAACGGCCGGATTGGGGAACCGTCCGGTGCCGAGAAAGAGCCGGGAGCGAAGCTTTGTTCCGCCAATTTCCAGTTGCGAATCATATCGTTTCATCGCGGTTTCAGCCTCCTCCAACAAAATGAACCAGTTCGATGACCGCGCCGTTTTCCAGCGGCGTCTTTTCCCACTCGTGCCGCGCCAGTACGGCGCCATTCCATTCCACGACGAGCTTTCTGTCAAGCAGCCCGTATTGCGCGACCAGTTCGGCCACGGTGCCGGCGTCGGTCAGGACGGATCGTCCGTTGACCGTCACTTCGCAGGACTTGGCCGGTCCGGAGGACTCGCGAGCGGCTTCGTACCGGCTTATCCGCTCCAGCAACCGGCGGCAAACGCCGGCCGGATCGGCGTTTCCGACGATGGCCGACACGGCGCAAATCCGTCTTGCCCCCGCCTCCAGCACGGAATCGACGTTATCCGGCGTAATGCCCCCGATCGCCACGAACGGAATGCGGATTTCGGCCGCGGCCTCGCTGACGTAAGACAGCGTTACCGGCGTCCGACCTGGCTTCGTCCCCGTAGGAAATACCGGCCCGACTCCGATATAATCGGCGCCTTCGGCCTGCGCGAGTCGGGCCTGCCCGATATTGTGGGTCGATATGCCGATGATCCGCTCCGGACCGAGCAGCCGCCGGGCCTCGCCGAGCGGCATGTCGTCCTGCCCGAGATGAACGCCGTCCGCGCCGACGGCGATCGCGATATCCGGGTGATCGTTAATAATAAGCGGCACGCCGTAACGCGCCGTCAATTCCCGCAGCTGCTTCGCCTTCTCCAGCAGGCCGGCTTTGGAAGCATTCTTGTCGCGCAGCTGCACGATATCGGCACCCCCCGCAGCGTCTCCTCCATGACATCCGTCAAGCTGCGGCCCGGGTGGTAATTTTCCCCGGTAATCACATAGAGCCTGAACGATCTCCAGTCTTTTTGCCCAACATTGTGTCCCTCCTTCTGGCGTTGTGAAACCTTTTGCCGCATTGCGGCCATCGTTCCGCTGCCGTTACCGGACAACATATTCACGGCAAAGGGCGACCGCCCGTCCCGTATCCGTCGTCCCCTGCACCAGGATGCGCCCGTCGGGGAACAACGCCAGCTTCTCTCCTTCCGGCAGCTCTGCGCGAAGCAAATACGGGTTCGCGGTCAGGCGGCAGCCCCTGGCGGCGAGCGTTTCGCGCCACTCGTCCAGCTTCAACGGAAAACCGAGCGTCACCTGGACCGTATCGCGCCCGCATAGCGACGCCGCCTCAATCGGGCCGGCATCCTGCACGGCTGAGGCGGCCCGTCGAGCCGGACCGCCGATTTCTTCGCCAGCCTCTCCAAAACGAACGGCCGTTCCGGCAACCGGCGCCGCTGTGCGTCTTCCCGGCACCGGCTTGCTATCGCGCCCGCGCCCATAGCCCCCGGCCGGTAGCCGCCCTGCGTCCGGCCTTGCCGCCCCGCCGCAATGCGGACAGGCCGGATTTCCTTCCGGAAGCGCGGACTCCCGCAGCCGAAACGGCCACAGATCGGCAGTCAGCCACGTCGTCCTGACGGCATCGCGATTGCCGGTCAGCCATTTGAGCGCTTCGGCCGCCTGCAGCGCGGCGACAAAATCGACTGCCGGCGAGATGACGCCGATCGTGTCGCACGTCTCGCCCTCTCCGTCGTCCCCTTCGCCGATCAGACACCGCAGGCAAGCGGTTCTGCCGGGTACGAGCGGCGCACTCATGCCTTGTGATCCCGCGACGCCGCCGTACAGCAGCGGGATGCCGCGCGCAAAGCAGGCATCGCTGAGCAGCAACCTCGTAGCGGCATTGTCGGTGCCGTCAAGAACGAGCGATGCGCCGTCGGCCAGCGGCGGCAAGGAGCGCTCGTTGACGTCGACGACATGCGCCTCGACCGCCACGCCGCTATTGATGCGGCGCAGCTTGTCGGCGGCCGCGACCGCCTTGGGCAGCGACTGGGCCGCATCCTCCTCATCGAACAGCGACTGCCGCTGCAAATTGCTGAACTCGACGAAATCGCGGTCGGCGAGACGGACTGTGCCGACGCCGGCCCTCACCATATGCTGGGCGAGAGAAGCGCCGAGCGCTCCCGTCCCGACAATCAGGACGCAGGCGGAGGCGAGCTTCGCCTGCCCCTCTTCGCCGATCGCGGCGAACCGGATCTGCCGTGAATAGCGGTCGCTGTCGACGCGGGACGTCAAGCCGCCGTCCCCGTCCGTGCGGCCGCCATCCCGGCCAACCGCCCAACCGCTTTCCGAACGCCGATCGTCAGACATAGATCGAACCGCCGGACGCCCGGAACTCGTCGGCCTTCTCCTTCATGCCCGCCTCGATCGCCTCCGTCGTCTCCATCCCGCTCCGCGCCGCATATTCGCGAATGTCCTGCGTAATCCGCATGCTGCAAAACTTCGGTCCGCACATGGAGCAGAAATGGGCGGACTTGGCCGCTTCCGCCGGAAGCGTCTCGTCATGGTAGGCCATCGCCCGTTCCGGATCGAGCGACAGATGGAACTGATCGCGCCAGCGGAATTCGAAGCGCGCTTTGGACAGCGCGTCGTCGCGAAGCTGCGCGCGGGGATGGCCTTTGGCGAGATCGGCCGCATGGGCGGCGATTTTGTAGGCGATGACGCCTTCCTTCACATCCTCCTTGTTCGGCAGCCCGAGATGCTCTTTCGGCGTTACGTAGCAGAGCATCGCGGTGCCGAACCAGCCGATCATCGCCGCGCCGATCGCCGAAGTGATGTGGTCGTAACCGGGCGCGATATCGGTCGTGAGCGGGCCGAGCGTATAAAACGGCGCTTCGTGGCAAACGGCCTGCTGGCGCTCGACGTTTTCCTTGATCAGATGCATCGGCACGTGGCCGGGTCCTTCGATCATCACCTGCACGTCATGCTTCCAGGCGATCTTCGTCAGCTCGCCGAGCGTCTCGAGTTCGGCGAACTGCGCTTCGTCGTTCGCGTCCGCAATCGATCCCGGGCGAAGGCCGTCGCCGAGCGAGAACGAAACGTCGTAGGTTTTCATAATTTCGCATATTTCTTCGAAATGGGTGTACAGAAAATTTTCCTTGTGATGCGCGAGGCACCAGGCCGCCATAATCGAGCCGCCGCGCGAAACGATGCCGGTTACCCGGCGCGCTGTCAGCGGGATGTAGCGCAGCAGTACCCCCGCGTGAATCGTAAAATAGTCGACGCCTTGCTCCGCCTGCTCGATCAGCGTGTCGCGGAACACTTCCCAGCTCAGGTTTTCCGCGACGCCGTTCACCTTCTCCAGCGCCTGGTAAATCGGCACCGTACCGACCGGAACGGGGGAGTTGCGGATAATCCACTCGCGCGTCGTATGGATGTTTTGCCTGTCGACAGGTCCATAATCGTATCGGCGCCCCAGCGGATCGCCCACGTCATCTTCTCGACTTCCTCGTCGATCGAGGAGGCGACGGCCGAGTTGCCGATATTGGCATTGATCTTGACGTGAAAATTGCGCCCGATAATCATCGGCTCGCACTCCGGATGGTTGATGTTCGCCGGAATGATCGCACGGCCGGCGGCCACTTCGTCGCGGACGAATTCCGGGCTCATCCCTTCGCGGATCGCGATAAATTCCATCTCGGGCGTAATGATCCCTTTGCGCGCGTAATGAAGCTGCGTCACGTTGCGCCCGCTCTTCGCCCGCAGCGGCCGGCGGCTCAAATTGGGGAACTGGCGTGCGCCTTGCTTTTCCGCCCGCTCCGCCGTCGAGAAGCCGTTATCTATCGGCTTGACCTCCCGGCCGGCGTACTCTTCGGCATCTCCCCGTTCGTCAATCCAGGCGCGGCGCAGCGGCGGCAGCCCCTTCCGCACATCGGCTTCATAAGCCGGATCGGTATACGGACCGCTCGCGTCGTACACCCGCACCGGTTCGTTCGGCTTCTCGGTCCCCGCCCTCTCGGTCGGCGACAACACGATCTCCCTCATCGGCACCCGAATGTCTTCCCGCGATCCGGTCACATAAACTTTGCGGCTGCCAGGCAGCGGAGTGGTCAATATCGGCATAAAAAAACCTCCCGTGTGGAATAGTTTGGAATTCCACCAGGAGGCCCTGTCATCCGTCAGACTAAAGAAGGAAGGGAAGGCACTTTGCGGGAACATCGGCACACAAGACGGCACGGCACCGCTTGCTTCGGTTACCGGCGGCATCAACGCGCATTCCTCCGAAAGATTCCCGTACACATCAGACGCGCCGTACCGCGGATCGCGACAATACCGCCTTCACCGCCTTCGGCAGCGAATTTCGCGCTTCGCCCTGCCGGCCGATCATTGCCGCCGTCTTGCGCTCCCGTTCCCGGACGACAAAAAAGCCGCCCAGACGAGGGCGGCGGTAACGGCAACTGCTGCATGGCGCCGAGAATGCGGTACCGGCTGGACGCCGGACGCCGCGGACGGAAGCTGTGAAAAGCTGCTTGAAACGACGGGGACCGTCAGATCCAACGGTCCGTCCGGCAGCAAGCCGTCCGATTCTCCACGCTGTACGTACCATTCCACTTTCCTACGCTGGCATGACCCAGATCAGGTTCAAAGGGACCAAAGCGTTCGGCGCTTTATCTCAGCCCTTGCGGGCGCCCCTAGTGGTTTCCTGGTAAGACTATACCCTCAGGCGGTAAAGCTGTCAACCCCTGCGGCAATTCCGGTTCGCCGGAAGGAACCTCTTAAGCTGCGGTATGACAGCCGCTATTCTTTCACAGCAAACCGTCTTCGCGCAGCAAAGCGAGCCAGCGATCGGCGGCGTGCCGCCATGTAAAATGCTGCTCCACCCGTTCCCGGCTGTTCCTTCCCATCGTCCGGCACAGCTCGTCGTCCTGCAGCAGCCGGTGCAGCTTATCGCGAAGCTGCGCAACGATCCGGTCGGGATCGAGCAGATAGCCGGTTTTGCCGTCTCTCACAATTTCCTTCATGCCGCCCGCCCGCGTCGCGACGACAGGCAACCCGGTCGCCATCGCTTCGACATTGACGAGCCCGAAAGCTTCCCGTTTGCCGGAAGGAACGACGGCGATATCGGCAGCGAGAAACCAGTCCGGCACTTTGGTGTGCGGCACGTACGGAACGAACTGGACATGGGCCGGATGCTTTTCCCCATTCGACGCAGCTTGCGCGAATATGGTGTCGTACGGTGAGAGCCGTAAAACGGACTGCCGACAACGACAAGCAGCAGCTTCGGATGCTTGGCAATAAGCTCCGGCAAGGCGGCGAACAGATGATGCACGCCTTTTATCGGGATCAGCCTGCCGACGAACAGAATGACCTTCCGCCCTTCCCAGCCTTTCCGGCGCCGCAGCCGTTCGCGCCTCGCCTTTCCTTCCGGGGAGAACCTCGACCTGAACCGGTTCACGTCGACCCCCAGATGAACGACGCGCAGCTTGCTTGCGGCCTCCGGCACTTTGCGAGCCACGATTTGCCGCAAGTAATCGCTGTTGACGATGATTTTGGAGGCGCTGCGAAAACCGCGGCGAAGGGCAGTCCCGCTAATGTAACGCTTTCCGATGAAGGTAGAGGAATGCAGGTTGATCCAGAGCCGGGCCCTGGGATTGCTCTTTTTCAGACGGACGGCGTAGGAAGGACGGTTTTCAACCTGAATCACTTTCGGCTTGAAGCGTCGCACGGATCGGGCGACGGATCGGACATATTGCCTCTTGTCGGCCGCGGGATACCGCTCGCAGCGCACGCCGCGCAGAAGTCCGGCTGCCGGCAGGCCGCGGCCTGTTCTACCGTAGATGCGCGGTTCCACGTCGGGCGGCAGCAGCGGAACGAGCTCCTCGACGACCCGCTCTACGGAGCTGCTTGACGAAGACGGCAGCGGGAAGGAGCCCGGCGTCACGAAGGCGATTTTCGGTTTCATTAAAAGGAAGCCCTCCTTGGTGCAAGGATGCGTACCTGCGTCGTGCTCCTTCAGCATACGCGCCCTCGCCCTGTATGGACATTCCCAAGTGTCCCGCCATCCGCAAATCGGGCATCCGTCATTTCCCGTCGGTGTCAATCGCCAAGGCCTAGTGTAATCGCGCCGAGCAAACTTAACGCATAAACGGCCAAATAGGCGCCTCCCGCCATAAAAGCGGGATTGAGCAGCAGCTCGTGAATTTGCGTGAGAAAAACGGTATCTCCGGCAACCGTACGATAGATGCTGACGGCAGCGGCCGCAAAGACAACGAGTAAGGCCAGCGCGGCGGCCCCGTCAATAAGACGCCTGAGCGTTCCTCCCCGGATTCTCGCAGCTGCCAGCACAGCCGCTCCCAACAGCGCCGCTGTGCCCGTAATGATATACATCATCCTTCCGAATCACCCCCAGCACCAAGGATGCTCGGAATCGTTCCGGAATAAACCTTTGTCACCCGGGTGAGACGCACGCCAGCGCTTCTTCAACAGCTCCGGCATGATGCTGCTGTATATACGGCATCCTTTCGATGATAAGGAAAACTTTACCTGGATTTCGTTAAAACAATTTCCGGGCAGAATGATTGATTTGTTTGTCGGGATATGTCACACTATCCGGGTAAGCTAAGTTACCATGTTTACCGAAGGAAAGGACGTGAGGACACCGGCATGACCAAATGGCTGCTGCGTTCCATGACCGAATTAAGCTCTCGCAAATGGATTTCCAGGCTGACCGGACGCTTCGCCCATTCCAGGGCAAGCCGCCGCTTCATTCCCAGGTTCGTCCGCATATACGGCATTCGGGTCGAGGAAGCCGAGAAGCCTCTTGAACAATATACGACGTTGAACGAGTTTTTACCCGCCGGCTGAAGCCGGGCATGAGAATCGTCGATTCGGCTCCGGACGCGCTCGTCAGCCCGGTCGACGCGCTTATCACCGGATTGGGGCAGGCAAGGGAAGGAACCGTCCTAAACATCAAAGGTCAGGACTATTCAATCGAGGAGCTGCTCAACCGGTCTCCCCGAACCGAAAACTACAAGAACGGCTACTGCATCGTCCTCTATCTCAGCCCGACCGATTATCACCGCATTCATGTGCCGGCAGACGGCACGATCGTGGAGCGGGAACGGGTGACGGGCAAAGTGTATCCCGTCAACGATTTCGGCCTGCGGCATATGCGGCGCGTGCTGAGCCGGAACGAGCGGCTGATCACCTACATCAGGCATCGGGGAGGCGAAATGGCTGTCGTGAAAGTCGGGGCGATGAACGTCTCCGGCATACGCTACGCCGATCCGGAGCGAAACGAGGTCCGAAAGGGCGAGGAGTTGGCCTGCTTCGAATTCGGTTCAACCGTCGTGCTGCTGACCGAGAACGGTACATTCGAGCCGCGCGCCGACCTGCGACCCGGACTGAAGGTAAAATGGGGGAAGCGCTCGGACGGCTGATCGCCGCAGACAGCAGGAAAACGCGCTAGCGAAGCCGGATCTATCTCGCCCGGCTATCCGCAACATATTCTTACATCCGCCGCCATACCTCCTCCATACGGCGGACGCCCAGAACGATCCGCTCTTCCGGCAAATGCGCAAAACCGAACAGCGCCGAAGGCTGCGGCGGTCCGCCTGTCCAGTACACGGCGCCGTCCGTCCACGTCACGCCCGCCCTGGCGCAAGCCTCCCGGAAACGGCTGTACAGCTCCGGCTCCTTCTTCCATCGAACGAACAGATGAAGCCCCGCACCTGACCGCTCGCGCTCGAACAGATGCGGAAGGCGGCGATCAAGCTCGCGGCTGAGCGCGGCGAGGCGCCTGCCGTATATTCTTCGCGCCTTCCGCAAATGTTTGCCGTACTGCCCGCTCGCCATGAAGGCGGCCAGCGCCCGTTGCTCCGCAATGCCGGTCGGATGCGGCTCCAGTAAATATTTCGCACGCAAGAACGGCTCGATCAGGCTATCCGGAAGAACGGCGTAGCCGATCCGCAAGTCCGGATACATCGTTTTGGAAAACGTGCCCAGATAGACGACCCGTCCGGTCGCGTCCATCGCCCTTAAAGGCTCGGACGGTCGGCTTCCCCAACGGAATTCGCTGTCGTAATCGTCCTCGACGATGACGGCCTCCCGGCGGATCGCCCATTCCAGCAATTGCTTCCGCCGGACAGGCGGCAATACCGCCCCCGTCGGAAACTGCCGGCTCGGCGTTACAAACAGCAGTTTCGCCGCCCAGTCGCGCGGTACGATCCCATCCCGGTCGACCTCCGCCTCCACCGCGATCCCGCCCGCCGCCAGCACGGCGCGCACGATGCCGTCATAACACGGGCGCTCGACCGCAACGGGGTCCCCCGGCTCGATCAGCAGCATCGTCAACAGCGCGATGGCCTGCATCGAGCCGTTCGTCAGAACGATGGCCCGGGGATCGGCATGAATGCCCCGCTCGCGCCGCAGCTCGTCCGCGATCGCCTCCCGCAACGGTCCATGCCCTCCTGCGGCGAACGCGTCCCATCGCTGCTTGCGGCCTGCCTCCCGGATTTCCGTATACATAAACGTTTTCCACCTCTCCCCCGGCAGCGCCTGCTCGTCCATGCGCCCGATGATAAAGCCGATCTCTTCCCCCGTATTCCCCGTATGGCGGTATTCCGGCCACGAGGACCTGTCGGGAACAGGCAGCAGGCGTCCCGCCCAGGCCGACAGCCGGACGGCTTCCGGCTTGCCTGCCCCGGACACCGGAGGCTGCGGGTCTGTCGGCGCAAAAACGACGAACGTTCCTTTACCCTGTTCTCCGCGCACCAGCCCGGCGGCATACAGCATATCGTAAGCTTCGTTTACCGTTCCGCGAGCGACGCCGAGCGTCTCCGCTATTTGGCGGGTAGACGGGAGCCTCGAGCCCGCAGGGAACCGGCCGCTCGCAATCGCTTCGCGCAGCGTCAGGAAGAGCGCGGTCCGTTTCCGTCCGGTCGCGTCCAGAAACCGCTCGTATTCCTCCGCATAAATCATGTTGTCCCTCCTTCCCGAATTCGGACTCGGACACCCGGCGACGCAAATGGTCTACTAAAATCCGACTATATTGGTCCTTTTCGCCGGACACTTTGCCTTATACATTAAAATACAGGATCGGAGAAAGGCGGTAAAGCGATGAGAAGAAAAGAATTTTTGACGGAAAAAGCCGAAGAGCTGGAGACGTTTCTCGCGGACATGTCGTTCGGTTTTCTCGGAACCGCCGGTACGGACGGGGCGCCGGGGGTGACGCCGCTGAATTTCGTGTACTGGAACGGAGCGATCTATTTCACGGCAGCCGGATTGGCGAGAAGATGGACCGGATCGCCGCCGACCCGCGGGTTGCGTTTGCAGTCGCGAAGGAATACGCCGTTATCCCGTCCTATTTCAGCGACCCGTTTCTGGCCTGTCCGGCAACCGCTTATTTCAAATCGGTGCTGATCCGGGGAACCGCGCGGCCGGTCGAAGACATCGGGGAGAAAGCGGGAGCGCTCGAAGCGCTGATGCGCAAGCTGCAGCCTGAAGGCGGTTATCGGCCGATTGCGGCCGACGACCCCGAATACCGGAAACGGCTTGCCGGGGTGGCGGTCGTCAAGATCGAAATCGAAAGCATAACCGGCAAATTCAAGTTCGGTCAAAACGCGAGCGGGAAGATGCGCGGTGCCATCGCGGACGGATTGCGGCGGCGGGGGAGGGAGCTTGACGATGAAACGGTCCGGTTGATGGACCGCTATTGCCCGCATCATCGTCAAGCGGATCATTGAAGACGCGCCGGCATCAGCGGATTTCCGACGGGCTGCGCCCGGTATACTGCTTGAACTGCCGGCTGAAAAAGAAAATGTCCCGGTATCCGAGGGCATCGGCTACCTCCGTTACGTTCATGCCGGCATGCATGAGCAGGTGCTGCGCCCGCTCAATGCGCATGCGGATAATGTAGGTCTGCACGGACATGCCGATCATTTCCTTGAATTTAATGGAAAAATATCGCGGCGACAGCTGCGCCCGTTTCGCCAAATCTTCGACGCGGTGCGGCTTGCCGGGATGCTGGCGGATATAGTTGGCGACTTCGTGGATGGCCTCGGTCAGCTGGTTGGACCCTTTCTGCTCGGCAGGCGCCTGAATATCCCCGCGCATCAGGCGAAGAAGCAGCTGCTTCAAAACGAGCTGCGCCTCTTCCTCACCCGCGAATGTATTGACGAGCAGCAGCCGGACATACCGTGACAGCAAAAACTCGAAATCGACCGTTTCCGTATCGTCCAGAACCCGGTACGATTCCGGAATGACGGTAACCGGCTCGGTCACGTCGAAATGTATATAGGTCAAAACGAGCGGTTTCTGGGGATTGTGCGTGGCGCACGGATGTTCCCCGGGACGGAATACGAAGCAGCTGCCCTTGCCGACGGAATAGAATTTGTCGTTCAGCTCCACTTCTCCTTCCCCGCTCCAAACGTAAAACAGATCGTAGTTGGCGAGCGGCTTTTCCCTTTTCGCCCACCTCCATCCCGGTTCGCAGGAGATTTTGGCAAACGACGGAAGAAGCTTGAGCGAAGTTGGTGGTAAATGCAGCATACAGGCCCTCCCCTCGATCGGACATCTTTTTGCCGTCATCATACAACAGCCTGCCCGCGTATGCAACAGCATGAAAATAATCCCTCGCGACATGGTCTTGCGGCCCAAAATAATGATATAATAACTCCCGAAATGACAATCCGTTCGCGAATTGCCGCGGACGAAAGATTTCCGGAAGGATGGAAAAGCCATGCACCCACTCGCTCAGCAGTTGAATGAGACGTTGGAACGGGAAAACCCGCACGTCAGCGCCATGTTGTCTTCGCTCGGCAAAGCGATCTATTTCCCCAAGGTAGGCATTTTGAGCCAATCCGCGGAGGCGAAGGCGAAGGCGAAGAAGTTCAATGCTACGATCGGCATCGCCATCGAAAACGGGCAGCCGATGCATCTGGACGTTATCCAGAACACGCTAAGCGAATACGATCCGAAAGACCTTTACGAATACGCGCCGCCGGCCGGCAAGCCGGAGCTGCGCGCCGCCTGGCGCAGCAGACTGCTGAAGGAGACCCCTTCGCTCGGCACGAAAAAATCGGCAATCCGATCGCAACGAACGCGCTCACCCACGGACTTAGCATCGTCGCCGACCTGTTCGCCGACGCCGGAGACGCCGTTATCATTCCGGATAAAAACTGGGAAAACTATGAGCTGACATTCGGCGTCCGGCGCGGCGCCGTCATCGTGGAGTATCCGCTGTACAACGCGGACAACCGTTTCAACAGCGCCGGTCTGCGCGACGCCCTGCTCTCCTGCAAGGACAAAGGCAAGGCGATCGTCGTCCTGAACTTCCCGAACAATCCGACCGGTTATACGCCCGGACCGGCTGAGGGCGACGAAATCGTCGCAGCGATCCGCGATGCCGCGGAAGCCGGCATCAACGTCGTCGCCGTAACGGACGACGCCTATTACGGGCTTTTCTTCGAAGACTCGTTGCACGAATCGCTCTTCGGCAAGCTTGCGGACATTCATCCGCGAGTGCTCGCAGTGAAAATCGACGGCGCGACGAAGGAAGAGTACGTCTGGGGCTTCCGCGTCGGATTTATTACGTACGCCTCGTCTTCCGACGATGTGCTGGCTGCGCTCGAGCAGAAAACGATGGGCATTATCCGGGCCACCATTTCCAGCGGACCGCATCCGTCGCAGACGTTCGTGCTTCGCGCGCTTCAGTCGCCGGATTACGAGGCGCAGAAAGCCGAAAAATACAACATCATGAAGCGCCGCGCCAACCGCGTCAAGGAATTGCTCGACAGCGGCCGCTACGGCGATGCGTGGGAGTATTATCCGTTCAACTCCGGTTATTTTATGTGTCTGAAAATGACGAAGACGGATGCCGAATCGGTGCGCCGGCGGCTGCTGGATGCCTACGGCGTCGGGACGATCGCGCTCGGACCGACCGATCTGCGCGTCGCCTTCTCCTGCATCGAGGAGGAAAACCTGGAGGAGCTGTTCGATACGATCCACCGCGCAGTGCAAGACGTTCTCGGACAATGACGATGCCCGCAAGGGGCTGTCCCAGAATTGTCCCAGAATGTTGATGACCCATCTCGTCAGCATGGTGTGCGAGGGGATATTCGAGAAGTTTCCCCGGCTCAAAGTCGTGCACGTCCAAGGCGGTATGACGGAGAGGCCGGCATCTGTGCGAAGGAGCGTATGCTGGGCGGCGCTGCCGTCCGATGAGTACGCGTACGGCCGGCGGGCGAGATCGTCCGCTGTTCGCGTCTCGGCCGAGCGGGCGAAACTCCACGGCCTGGCTGGCGATTTCGTCCGCGGCCAAGCGAGCGGGATCGTCCGCTGTCCTTGGCACGGCCGAGCGGGCGAAACTCCACGGCCTGACTGGCGATTTCGTCCGCGGCCA
>NZ_BOVJ01000196.1 GCF_018403665.1 Paenibacillus cisolokensis | reverse complement strand
CCATATTGTAATTCGATTCGTACTGGATGCTTGCCGACCATGTTCCGCTGTTCGCGCGGACGGAAAAATCGTATAAAATTTCGCCATGCGTCCAGTTTCTCTTCATCTTCAGCGCTTCGATCGCCATTCTCCTGAACGCTTGAACCTGAGCGGGAGTCATGCCTTTGGGAGCGCTTTCGAGCTCGCCGTTTCGGCTTTCGATCGGGTGATGCCGAATACCGAATTTCCCGACCGTGTTGTTACGGATATGTATCAGTACAGTACCGGCAACCGCATTCGTCAATTCCTCTTCCAGCTGACGAAAAACAAAGTCTACTTGCCGGGCTAGCGGCATCGCATCCGCATCCATCACTTCACCTCCTTGTATTACCCTTAATTTCTTGTTGTTTCCAGTTGCAAGCTTATTATAAGACAATAGTCCCTTATTTTCAACAAAATTTATCATTTTATTAGTTCTTTAGGACCATTAACACTTACACTTCCCTTGCTCCGCTTCATTGCCGACGGCTGCAATACTTGATCAGCTGCGCGGCGTTGCGCGCCGCCGCTTCCAGATTTTTCTCCGCGTGCCGCAAACATTCCTCCAGCGATACGGGTGACGTTACCGTGGAGAAGCAGCTGACAAAGTAAGGCTGAAGCCGCTCCCAGCCCGTCCCCAGACTTCCGGAAATGAGCAGCGCGGGCTTGCCGGCCGACTGCGCAAGCTTGCCGACATGAAGCGGCAGCTTGCCGAACAGCGTTTGCCCGTCGCTGCGCCCTTCCCCGGTTATAATCCAGTCCGAACGGGCTATGCGGGCGCGCAATCCGACGATCCGTTCCAAAACTTCGGCGCCGGGCACGATCTTTCCGCCGAGCAGCAGCAGGGCAAAACCGAGGCCGCCCGCCGCTCCGGCGCCGGGGAAGTCGCGCAGCCGTTTGCCTGCCGCATCCTCAACCTGATCGGCATACCGGCACATCGCCTGCTCCAGCAGCTCGACCATAGCGGCATCCGCCCCCTTCTGGGGACCGTAAACCCGGGTCGCGCCCTGCTCTCCGAGCAGCGGATTCGCCACATCGGAAGCGATCGTAATCGCGCATTCCGCCAGACGCTTGTCCAGTCCGGACAAGTCGACACGCGCAAGCTCGGCCAAATCCCGTCCGAAGCCGGCCAGTTCCTCGCCGTCCCGTCCCCAAAATTTCGCCCCGAGCGCGCTCAGCATGCCCATCCCGCCATCGTTCGTCGCACTGCCTCCCAATCCGATCACCATCCGCCGGTATCCGCGGTCCAGAACCTGACGCATCGCATCGCCGAGTCCTCTGGTCGTCGCGAGCAGCGGATTGCGTTCGGACGGCTTCACCATCGGCAGCCCGAACAGGCCGGCGGCTTCCATGACCGCGCAAGGTCCGTCTTCGGTCTCGATATGGCCGATGCGGGCGGCGATCGGTTCACCGGACCATCCGGCCGCCGTCAGCTCGACGATCCGCCCCGACGCCCCCGCGACGATCGCCTCCACCGTTCCTTCCCCGCCGTCCGCCATCGGCAGCGCCTCGATATCGGCGTCTTCCAGCTCCGCGCGCAGCGCCCTCCCGATTACGGCGCATACTTCCAATGCCGACATGCTTCCTTTGTACGAATCCGGCGCAAGCACGATTTTCATTCGACCGCCTCCTACAGCTTCCATAATCGTGCGGACGCTTTCTTCCGCTTTGACTGCATTATACCAAATTGCTTTTGGCGGGAATAAACGTTTTCCGGAACTCGTTTAAAAAAGTGCGTGCATCTGCCGATATATTGGTTATAAAGGCACGGCTATTGCAGGCAGTTAGACCTAAACCATCGGAACTTATGGCCGTTTATACCTATGAAAAGGAGCGTATTCAGATGCAATGGTTCTACTCCTTATCCTTGCGCAAGAAGCTTCTGACGGGCTGCTACGCGATCGCGCTGCTGCTGTCTGCGGCCATGGTGCTGACGACCAGTTTGAGCGGAGGCTCGTTTTGGGCCGCATTGATCGTCGCGCTCGCCCTGCTCTGCGTCGTATACCCGGTTGTTCGCGTGATCGAGCGGGCGATCGGCGGTTCCATCGAAGAGATGACCTCCATTGCGTTCCGCATCTCCAAAGGGGATTTTACGCAGAAAGTCGACATGAATTCCTCGATGGCTTCCTTGGGCGAGCTCGGCCATTCGTTCAACAGCATGATTGACAAGCTTCGCGAAATTTTGAACAACACGATGAATCTGACCCGTCACGTGACGGAGGCGAGCCACAGCATCCACAGCCGCAACCAGGAGTTGAAAACGGTTATGGAACAGGTTGCGGCTTCGGCGGGGGAACTGGCGACCGGGGCTAACGAAATTTCCCGGGATGTCGGCGACATGACCGAATCGATCCGGGAGATCGAAGAGCAGGTCGCCTCCTATGCCGATTCGACACGGGAGATGAATCGCCGTTCCGAGCAGACCTTGCAGCTGGTCGAGCAAGGACGGCAGGCTGTCGATACGCAGGCCGAGGGCATGAAACGAAATGTGGAAGCGACCGCCAAAGTCGCGGAAACGATCGCCGATCTGGCGAAAAATGCAGAAGGCATCTCGGCCATTACGCGGACAATCTCGGATCTGGCCGAACAGACGAATCTGCTGTCGCTGAACGCCTCGATCGAGGCCGCCCGGGCGGGCGAGCATGGCAAAGGCTTTGCGGTAGTCGCTCAGGAGGTTCGCAAACTTGCCGAGGAATCGAGCACGGCTACCAAAGAAGTGTTCGGGCTTGTCCGCAATATTGACACCGGCATTCAGCAGGCGATCGAACATATGCGGGCCAACGAAGAAATCGTCCGGCTGCAGAACGAGCTGCTGAAGGATTCGGAACGGATTTTTGAAGAAATCGTTCAGAGCATGCGCTTCATATCCGAGCAAATATCCGCGTTCGCAGGCCAGAGCGACTCCATGCTGGACAGCGCCCGGCACATTGCCGGCGCCATCCAGAACATATCCGCCATTACGCAGCAGGCGGCGGCCGGCACCGAGCAAATGTCTTCCTCGATGAACGAACAGATCGCCTCGCTGCAGAACGTCGTCGAAGATACGAACCGCATGCTCCAGATGGTATCGCAGCTTCAGCGGACCATTCAAATTTTCAAGCTTCAATAAAACGCGGCGCGAGCGGCTTGTCCCCGGGAACAAGCCGCTCGCGCCGTCTTCATGTCCGAATCTTCTATCCGTTATTCCTTTTGTATTCGTACCCGATCGCATCGAGAAAGGCGCGGGCCAGCACCATATGTCCGGCGGCCGACGGATGAACGCGATCCCAGGCCAGAACGGCGGGGTATACATGCTCCAGCACGCGGTCGAACGCCGCCTGCGTATCGACGAACAGCGTGCCGTTCCGTTCCGCCACCCGCTTCACGATCCCGCCGTACTGGTCCATTCGCGCGCGCATCGCGTCGCTCTTGTTCGGTTCCAGGTAGAACGGCGTCATCAGAACGATGCCCTTGACGCTGGGAGCGGTCTGCGCCACAAGCCGCTCCAGCGTTTCTTCGTATTCTTCAGGCAGCACATGGATTTCCGGCATCGTCGGCCGGTCGAATTGCCGCCACACATCGTTCGTCCCGATCATCACGGACACCCATTGCGGCTTAAGCTCCAGCACGTCGGTCTGCCACCGCTGCTGCAAATCGCGAACCGTATTGCCGCTAATGCCGGTGTTCGTTACGCGGATGTTCAGCTCCGGATATGCCGATGTCAGGAAAGCCTCGACGAGACTGACATATCCTCTTCCGAGCCCGTCGGATGAGCCTTCGCCAATCGGCCGGCCGCGTCCGCAATCGGTGATGGAATCTCCGATCATGACAAGCCTGTCATTCCGATCCAATTTCATGAGCCGTTTTCCCTCTCCCTTGCCGGCGGGGCTGTCCCCCATGCTGCGGATGGCGAATCAGCGCTCCGCCCTCATCGTATTGGTCAGCGAACCGAGCTTTTCGATCTGGATGGTGACAACGTCGCCGTCTTTCAAGTATACTTGCTTTTCCGGCGGATAGCCAAGCACAACCCCTTCCGGCGTGCCCGTCAGGATAATGTCGCCGGGAACGAGTGTCATATGCTGTGAGATATAGTGGACGATCTCCTTGCAGGAGAAAATCATATCGGACGTGTTGGACTGCTGCCGCACTTCCCCGTTGACGGTGCAGGAGATGGCCAAATTGTTCGGATCGCCCACTTCATCGGCCGTGACCAGATAAGGTCCGAGCGGAGAGAAGCCGTCGCAGCATTTGCCGAGCAGCCACTGCGGGGTGCGGAACTGCAGATCGCGGGCCGACAAATCGTTGACGCAGCAGTAACCGAACACGTAATCGAGCGCATCGTCCGGCGAATCGATATATTTCGCTTCCTTGCCGATGACGATGACGAGCTCGGCCTCGTAATCGACCTGCTCGCTCACTTTCGGGAGCGCCACCTCGTCGCCGTGTCCGCACAGCGTATTGGCGAATTTATTGAACAGAATCGGATATTGCGGAATCGGCGAGTTCGTCTCTTCCGCATGCTTCCGGTAATTCAGCCCGACGCAAATTATTTTGCCCGGCCGCGTCACGCACGGCGCCAGCCGCAGCGACGCCTCCTCGCGAATGGCTCCGCCCGGCGCGGACAGCGCCTTGTCCACAATGCCGTTCAGCGCCGCGATAGCCGCGCTGCCGCCTTCGATGACGGCATGGACGTCCGCCGGCGCTTCGATTCCGGCGGCCTCGGCAGCGGCCGCAACGTCGACGACGCCTTTGTCCGTCACGACGCCCAGGCGCACGTCCCCATTCTCTTTAAAATTCAACAGCTTCATATTCGCATCTCCTCTCCTATATGGCTCCTTATATATGGCTCCTTACGCGTTCTTGCCGAATACGACGCCGCCGTCGATGTACAGCGGCGAGCCCATCATAAATTTCGATTCGTCGGATGCGAGGAACAGCGCCGCCTTGGCCACATCCTCCGGCCGTCCGAGCTCCCCTGTCAGCTGGCGCCGCTTGATCGAGGCGAACCCTTCCTCGGGATCGGCGTACGACGTGCGCAAATAATGCTCCACGAACGGCGTCAGAATGGTGCCCGGCAGCAGCGCGTTGACCCGGATGCCGTATTCCGCATAGTCGACCTGCATCGACTTGGTCAGCGCGAGCACGGCGCCTTTCGTCGCCGAGTACGACGCCCTGCGGGCGAGGCCGATCTCGGCGATGCAGGACGACATGTTGATGATGTTGCCCGAACGCCGCTCCATCATATGCGGAATGACGTATTTGCACGGCAGATAGACCCCGCGGATATTGACGTTCATCACCTTGTCCCATACGTCCGGCTCGACCTCGTGAATCGCGCCTACGCCGCTGATGCCCGCGTTGTTGAACAGCACGTCGATGCGCCCGAGCCGGCCGATTGCCGTATCGACCATCGCCTTCACCGATGCCGGATCGGTGACGTCCGCCTGAATAAACAGGGCGGAGCCTCCCGCCGCTTCGATTTCCCGGACGGTTTCCTCGCCTTTGGCCGGCTCGAGATCGTTGACGATTACCGTCGCCCCTTCGCCGGCGAACAACAGCGCGCTCGCTTTGCCGATTCCCGAACCCGCTCCGGTGATCAGCACCACTTTGTCTTTCAACCTCATCGTTGCTTGCTCCTCCCCCAATATGGCCCCGCGTCCTTCGCACAGAGCGAGGACCCGGCCCTGCGCTTTTTCCTTCCGTTACAGTCTTTGCCGGGAAGCCGAGATGCGCTTCGCGACCTCCCGCACTTCCGCTTCGGCCTGCTGCTGCTTCCGTTCCCATTCGTGAACGGTCATCGAGCAGCTGACGCCGGCTATGACCCGGCCTTCGCTGTCCACTACCGGAGCGGCAACGCAGCAGAAGCCGAGCACGCCTTCCTGCAAGTCATACGCGACGCCTGCCGCCGCCGCAGCGCGCAGCTCCGCGAACAGCGCGTCCCGGCTCGGAAGCGAATGGGGCGTCACCCGCCGCAGCGGCTCGCCATCCGGGTACAGCGATAGCCACGTTTCCTCCGGCAGCCCGGCCAGCATCGCCTTGCCGAGCGCCGTAGCGTGAGCGGGAAAGCGCATGCCGGGCGAGGAGGCCAGCCGGACGGGCGTATCCGCCTCCTCCTTCGCCAGATAGACGACCTCCCGGCCTTCGAGCTTGCCGAGCTGGAACGTCTCGCCGATCCGCCGCTTCGCCACCCCCGCTTCGCGGTGAAATGCGGCTATATAGTCGTGCTGGCGGAAGTAAGCGCCACCAAACTCCCCCATCGCGGAGCCGAGCGCATACGTATCGTCGGCAAGCTTGTCGACCCAGCGCATCCGCTCCAGCGTCGTCAGCATCGCATACATCGAGCTCTTGTTCACGTTCAGCCGCCGCGACAGCTCCATCAGCTTCCAGCGCGCCGGTTCTGCCGCAATGAGACGAAGCACTTCGTTGGCCCGCAGGACGGCGGGCACCTGGTATTTCTCTGCCAAAGCCCACTTCCTTTTGGTTTAGTATATAAAACCGTTGTTTTGTATAATGCAATCTTATCATACCACGGAAACGCTTACGCGAGCAATACCGTTCATACGGATAGCCGAGATTAGCCGGGCCTGGATTACCGGGATTGCAGGGATTTTTGCCGGGGATTGCCGGGGATTACAGGGGATTACCGGGATTGCAGGGATTGCAGGGATTGTCGGGGATTGCAGGGGTTGCCGAGATAGCCGGGGTTGCCGCCTTCTCCTTCCGCCGCAGCATGAGCCGGAACCCAATTGACTGTAAGCGAGCATTATGCCGTCTCATTTAACTGTCATTAACCTTTTCCTTGGCGGTCCCTTCCAACCGCTCGAACTGTGCTACAATGAGGCTGAATCATTGCCGCTTCAAGAAACGCTCGGCATGTTCCGGGGAAGGCGGCGCTGTTGCCTACGTTTTCGCACAACGATAAATGTCAGTCAAGCCCGCCCAAAGATCCGAACGCCCCGGGCATCAGGACGGATGCGGCCCGTCCGGCAAAGGAGGCGAATAGAGCTTGAAATTATCCGTCTTTACGGTGGCGGTTCCCGACATGACGCCGGAGCAGCTGTGCTCGGCGGCCGAGGCGGCGGGGATCGTCGGCATCGAATGGAGATGCAAGGAAACGCCCGAGCATGTGCGGAAGGAAGCGCCCTCGTTCTGGGGCAATAACCGCTGCACGATCGATCCCCGGGCGTCGGAGGAAGAACTGGCGTCCCTGGCGCAAACGGTGCGCGCAACGGGCAGACGGTCGCTTGCGCTGGCCCCTTACTTGTCCTGCGGCGACCTGGAGGGTACCGAGCGCATGTTTCGCATCGCCCGTTCGCTTGGGGCCTCTCTTGTGCGCGTCGGCATCCCGGGCTACGACGGCAGCCGCGATTTCGGCAGCCTGTTCGCCGAGGCGTCCGCTTATTTGGCCGAAGTGGAAGCGCTCGCAGGCGACTATGGGGTGAAGGCGCTCGTGGAGACGCATCACCGGACGATTGCGCCCAGCGCCTCGCTCGCCCACCGTCTCGTATCGCGTTTCGATCCGGACAAAGTAGGCGTGCTGTACGATCCCGGCAACATGGTGTACGAAGGATTCGAAAATTACCGGATGGGGCTTGAGCTGCTCGGCCCGTATCTGGCGCATGTCCATGTCAAAAATGCCGGATGGTCGCCCGCCCGCGGCGGGAGCGGCGCGCATCCGAACTTGCCCCAGGCCGAAGGGAGCGGCGGACCGGAAGCCGAGCCGTTGTCTCCGGTCGAGTGGACTTGCGGATGGCGGCCGATCGCGAGCGGCATCGTGCCGTGGCGGCAGGTGCTCGCCGATCTCAAGGCCGTCGGCTACGACGGCTGGCTCGGTCTGGAAGATTTCAGCGGAGCTTACGGCTCCGCGGAGATGCTGCGCGTATATGCGGCGCAAATGAACGAATGGCAGGGAGATGGAACGAATGGATAACGTACGGTTCGGAATTGTAGGAATCGGCAATATGGGGGCGAGCCATGCGAAGCATTTGCTGGCCGGCGCCGTCAACGGCGCGACGCTTGCGGCCGTTTGCGACGGCATGCCGGAAAACGGCAGTGGGCGGAAGCCCATCTGCCCGGCGTTCCCTTTTTTGAAACGTCGGAGCAGATGTACGAATCCGGACTCGTGGACGCGGTCATGATCGCGACACCGCATTATGATCATCCGCCGGAAGCCCGCAAAGCGTTCGCCGCCGGCCTGCACGTCCTGATCGAGAAGCCGGCGGGCGTCTATACGAAGCAGGTTCGCCAGATGAACGAAGCCGCCGCGGCGAGCGGTCGCAAATTCGGCATCGTCTACAACCAGCGCATGAATCCGCTGTACGTGAAGCTGCGCGAATTGATCGCAAGCGGCGAGCTGGGCGAAATCCGCCGCACGAACTGGATCATCACGAACTGGTACCGTTCGCAGGCGTATTACGATTCGGGCTCCTGGCGCGCGACCTGGGCCGGAGAAGGCGGCGGCGTGCTAATCAACCAATGTCCGCATCAGCTGGATCTGTGGCAGTGGACGATCGGCATGATGCCGTCGCGAATCCGGGCGTTCTGCCATTTCGGCAAGCATCGCGACATCGAGGTAGAGGACGACGTCACCGCTTACGTCGAGTACCCGAACGGCGCGACCGGCGTATTCGTGACGACGACCGGCGAAGCGCCGGGCACGAACCGGTTCGAGGTCAGCGGCGACCGCGGCAAAATCGTCGTCGAGAACGGCAACATGCAGTTTTGGCGGCTGCGCGAGTCGGAACGGGAGTTCAACAAGCGCAACCATGTCCCTTTCGCCGCTCCGGAATGCTGGAAAGTGGAGCTTCCGCCGTTCGGCCGCAGCCCCGAACATGTCGGGATCATGCAAAATTTCACCGACGCCATCCGGCACGGCACGCCGCTTGTCGCTCCAGGCGAAGAAGGAATACGCGGTCTTTCCATTTCCAATGCGATGCATCTGTCTACCTGGCTCGACGATTGGGTCGACCTGCCTTTTGACGAAGATTTGTACGAGCGCGAGCTGAACCGGCGGATCGCAGGCTCCCGGCATTCCAAGAGAGCCGAACTGCAGAGCGCGGCCCCTGTCGATTTGTCCGGCACGCATTAACCCGCAAATGAAAGGACGTGAGCTTCCGATGTCAGCATCATCCTCTCCCGAACCTACCTTCGGCAAGAAGGACGGCATGACCTACGCGCCGAAAGCCGCCAAGCCGGAGCCCGTATGCGGGCCGGGCGAATTCGTTTTCGCCGCTGCGGCGCTTGACCACGGCCATATTTACGGCCAGACCAACGGCCTGCTTGAGGCTGGCGGAACGCTGAAATGGGTGTACGATCCCGATCCGGACAAGGTGAAGGCGTTCTGCCGCACCTTTCCGCAAGCGAAGGCGGCGCCGTCGCTGGAAACGATTCTGAACGATCCCGAAGTCCGGCTCGTCGCCGCGGCCGCCATTCCTTCCGAACGGTGCGCGCTCGGCTTGCGGGTCATGGACAGCGGCAAAGATTATTTTACCGACAAGACGCCTTTCACCACGCTGGAGCAGCTGGCCGCCGCCCGCCGCAAAGCCGCCGAAACGGGGCGCAAATATATGGTATACTACAGCGAGCGTCTCCATGTCGAAAGCGCGATCTATGCCGGCCGGTTAATTGATGAAGGAGCGATCGGGCGCGTCGTCCAGGTGCTGGGCACCGGACCGCATCGGCTTGGCAAGAACCGCCCGGACTGGTTTTTCCGCAAAGAACAATACGGCGGCATCCTGTGCGACATCGGCAGCCATCAGATCGAGCAGTTTCTTTATTATACGGGCTGCAAGGATGCGCGCGTGGCCTCGAGCAAGGTCGGGAACTACCGCAATCCGCAGCATCCGGAACTGGAGGATTTCGGCGATGCGACGCTGATCGGCGACAACGGCGCAACCGGATATTTCCGCGTCGACTGGCTGACGCCCGACGGGCTCGGCACCTGGGGCGACGGACGGACGATCATTCTCGGGACGGACGGCTATATCGAGCTGCGCAAATATATCGATGTCGCCCGCGAGAAGTCCGGCGACCATGTATACCTGGTCAATCACGAGGGCGAGTATCATTTCAACGTCAGCGGACAAATCGGATACCCGTTTTTCGGCGAACTCATTCTCGACTGCCTGAACCGGACGGAACATGCGATGACCCAGGAGCATGCGTTCAAAGCGGCGGAACTATGTCTGATCGCGCAGCGGGACGCGGAACGGGTGCAATAACGGTAAGCGGCATGGTACAATCGCCTTACGAAGAAACGTTTCCGTGCCGCTAGCCGGCACGGAAGACGAAGATACGCCGGAGGTGAGGGCCGATGGCCGTGCCGCAATGGGATCGGCCGATCGATTTCGTTTACCGCCACGCAGCGCCGATGGAAGGAATCCACTTCCATTCCCATGCCATGTACGAGCTGTATTATTTTCATCAGGGGCAATGCAATTATTTGATCGGGGACAAGCTGTTCTCGCTTTCGCCCGGCGATCTTATCCTGATGCACGGGATGACGCTTCACTGCCCGAATCCTTCCCCGCACGCGCCGTATGTGCGGACCATGTTCCATTTCGATCCGGCGTACGTTCAGCGGATTTTACAGCCCGAGCTGGCGCGGGCGCTGCTTGCGCCGTTCGAGCGGCTGCGCAATTATCGCATTCGGCTGAATCCGGATCAGCGGAAGGAAGCGGAGCGGATGTTCGCGGAGATGGACGGGCTGTACGCCGCCGGCGACGGCGGGCCGGATTATAAGTACGAGCGGTTCGTCATGCGTTTTATCGAGCTGCTGTATATGGTGAAAGGCTGGTGCGCCTCTCCGGAAGGCGCCCATGCCCCGGCTTCCGAACGGGAGAAGCATGTGCAGCGGGTCATTACGTTTCTGGAAGAGCACTATGCCGAGCATTTGACGCTAGAGGCGATAGCCGAATCGCTCCATCTGACGAAGCCGTATTTGTCCAACATGTTCAAGAGCGTAACCGGTACGACCGTATTCAAATATTTGTACAACCGGCGCATTAATCAGGCCAAAATTTACTTCCGCCTCGAGCCCCATCGTTCGGTGACGGATATTTGCCATGCGGTCGGGTTTCAGCATTTGCCACATTTTAGCCGAATGTTCAAGGCGGCGGTCGGCACGACGCCCGAAGCGTACCGCAGACGGATGGCCCAGGCGGCGTCCCGGTCCTAGACGGCCGGCGGACCGGGACAGGCGCTGCCGGGCCTGCGCGCTGCCGTACTGCGCGCAGGCCCGGCTTTCGGGCTATACCTGCAAACCGAAGCCGCCGGTGACAGCCGAAGGCGGTGAATACTGCAA
>NZ_BOVJ01000195.1 GCF_018403665.1 Paenibacillus cisolokensis | reverse complement strand
CCGTCCCGCTACAAAGAATTGTACGAATAACCCGCGAAGCGCCCGCGGGTATTTGTTTTCGCAAAACAGAAAAGTGTCCCCCTGAAACGAAGAATGACTCCTTTGTTCCTTGTTCGTTTGCTCTTATGATGAAGAGCGTCAAAGTCAATTCGGCAGGGGGGCGTCAAGGTGAAAATCGGTATTCATGCCTATGCATGGTGTTCCGTCTGGAGCAATGAAACGTTGCATCTGATTGATCGGGCCAAGGGATTGAATATGGACCTCATCGAAATCCCGTTGATGAGACTGGAGCTGTTCGATACGCAGCAAGTCCGGAAGAGACTCCGGGACGCCGGACTGGGCAGCTGCACGTCCACCGTATTGTTGGAAGGGATGGATCTGACGAGCGAAGACCGGGAGGAAAGACGCAGAGCCGTCCGATATTTGAAAACTGCGTCGCTGCAACCGCTGAAATCGGCGCAACCCATTTCAGCGGCGTTATCTACTCCCGGCATGTGAAGCCTGCCGTCCGGAGACCGGATTCCGCGGTATGGGAGATGGCGGCGGAAGGGTTGCGCGAAGTTGCGGAGCACGCCGAATCGCTCGGTGTGATCATCGGATTGGAGCCGGTCAACCGGTACGAGACCTATTTGATCAATACGGCGGAACAGGCGCTGAAATTGGTAAAGATGATCGGAGCGGATAATGTGGGCATTCATTTGGACACCTACCACATGAATATCGAAGAGAAAAGCTTCTCCGATGCGGTCAGAACGGCCGGCGACAAGCTGATCCATATCCACCTGTGCGAGAACGATCGCGGTATACCGGGGACCGGACTGGTCGATTGGGAGGATCTGTTCTCCGCACTCGGCGAGATTCAATACCGCGGCAATGCGGCTTTGGAGTCGTTCGTGGACATTACGGACAATATGAATACGTGGGTATGGCGGCAATTGGCCAAGGACGGCGATACGTTGGTCAGCGAAGGGACCTCCTTTATTCGTTCGATGCAGCGCAAATACCGGTTGGCCTGACAGACATCGAGATCAACAGTTTTTAGAGGGGGAGCGGTATGGCGGGTAATTTCTTGGAGATGGCCAATATGAGCAAAACCTATCCGGGAGTCCGGGCCCTGCACAATGTTTCGTTGGAAGTTCGGAGAGGCGAAGTGCATGCGTTGGTCGGCGAGAATGGCGCCGGAAAATCTACGCTGATCAAAATTTTGGCCGGCGTGATCCAGCCCGACCCAGGGGGGGAATTGCGGATCGACGGCAAGCCGATCGTTTTTCATAGCGCTTCGGATGCGATCCATCAAGGGATATCCGTCAATTATCAGGATTTGAGCCTGTTTCCCAATTTATCCGTGGCGGAAAATATTACGATGGGGCAGTCCAAGCTGTCCGGCTTTCGCGTCAAATGGTCCGAAATTCGCAAAACGGCCGCGTCTGCGCTGGAACGGCTGGGCATCTCGCTCGATCTTCATGATCCGGTCGAAAATCTGAGCATCGCCAAGCAACAGCTGGTGTCGATCGCCAGAGCGATCGCCTTCGATGCCAAGCTGATTATTCTGGACGAGCCGACCTCGTCTCTATCTTCCGGAGAAGTAGAAGTTTTGTTCCGAATTATTCGCGAATTGAAAGAGAAAGGGATTTCGATTCTGTTCGTGAGCCATAAGCTGGATGAGCTGTTTGCCGTTTCGGACCGTTTCACCGTACTCAGAGACGGACAATGGGTAGGCTGTTACGAACGCGAGCAATTGGATCAAGCCAAGCTGATCTCTTTAATGGTCGGGCGCAGCATCGAATACGAGAAGCTGGTCGAGGAGCCGTTCAAAACGTATGAAACGGTGCTTGAAGTGAGCGGGCTATCGAAAAAGGAAATTTCAAGGATATTCATTTTTCGGTCGGAGCCGGAGAAATCGTAGGTATCACGGGGCTGGTCGGTGCGGGGCGCACGGAGCTGGCGCAGGCTTTGTTCGGGATCGAAACCGCGGATGAAGGGGAAATCCGTCTGCATGGCAGGAAGATCAACCCGAGATCGACCACGGAAGCGGTCCGGCTGGGCCTGGCCTACGTTCCGGAAAGCCGTCAAACGCAAGGGCTGGTGCTGACGCAGTCGATCACCCGCAATTTGTCCCTGTCGGTCTTGAACAGGTTGACGAACAAGCTGCGTCTCATTGTAAGGAAGAAAGAGCGGCAACTGGCGGAATCGTTCATATCGAAGCTGGACATCCGTCCCGCCCTGGCCGATATGCAGGCCGGACAATTATCCGGAGGAAATCAGCAAAAGGTTGTAATCGGAAAGTGGCTGGCTTCGTCGCCAAAAGTATTGATCATCGACGAACCGACGAACGGCATCGATATCGGAGCGAAGACAGAAATTCATAAATTGCTGCGGCAGCTGGCCGAATCCGGCATGGCGATCATTATGATTTCTTCCGAGCTGCCGGAAATTTTAAGCGCTTGCGATCGAATTCTGGTCATGCGCCGGGGCAGAATGGTAGGCGAATTTGTCAACGACGGCGTCACGCAGGTGGACATTATGAATAAAGCGCTGCTCGGCGCCCCGGTTTCGTCCTTGCCGGAAGGAGGAGCGTCGGCATGAAATGGCTCAATACGAAAGAGGGCGGAATCTTCCTCATTCTGATCGCGTTATCCGCGGTACTGGCCGTCAGAAGCCCCGTCTTTTTGACGATGGAAAACATGATCGACATGCTGAAGACGAATGTCGTACTCGCGATGATGGCTATCGGCATGACGCTCGTAATCGTCATCGGCGGGATCGATGTGTCCGTGGGGGCGATGACCGCACTGGTCTCGGTGCTGATCGGCAAGTGGATGGTGGCGTTCGGGTACGATCTGTCCGTCGTGCTTCTGATGTCGGTAGCCGGCGGCGCTGTCCTGGGCGCCATAAACGGATGGCTGATATCCAAAATCAGAGTGCATGCGATTGTGGTTACGCTCGGGACGTTATCGATCTATAGCGGGATCGCGATGTATGTGACCGGCGGCATCTGGATCAACAATTTGCCCCAAGCCTTTATCGATTTCGGCCGCCAAAATCTGTTCGGCATCCCGATGAGCGGCGGTACGCTGGCCATCCCCATTCAAGTTCTGTTTCTCGTACTGGTCGCCGCAGCGACCGGCTATATGCTGAAACATCTGCGAATCGGCCGCATGATTTACGCCGTCGGGGGAAATCCGTTGTCCGCGGAAAGAGCCGGCATCAGGCAGGATCGCGTCCAATTGTTCGTTTACACGTATATGGGCTTTTTGTCCGGTCTCGCCGCATTCGTGCATACGTCCATATATCGGCAAGTCGATCCCAGCGCGTTTACCGGTTTCGAATTGCAAGTGATCGCCGCGGTCGTGCTCGGCGGCGCCAATATTCTGGGCGGCAGCGGCAGCGTCACGGGCACGCTGCTCGGGGTCGCGCTGCTCGCGGTCATCAGCAACGGTCTAACGTTAACGCATGTTCCAAGCTTCTGGCACAAAGTCATCATCGGCTTGTTCATCGTAACTGCGGTGTCGTTCGATATCATCCAGCGAAAACGCAGGGAGAGAAGGCTGGCCAAAATAGACGTCTTGCAATAAGGAGGTGCGGGAAATGAGATTCAGCTTGTATGAAAAAGTGCTGCTTGCGGTGTTTCTGGGGCTCTTCGGATTGTTTGCCTTAACCGCTCCCAACTTTCTGTCCGAGACGAACCTGAAGTCGATGATGGTGCAGATGCCGGAGCTGGGACTGATCTCATTGGGAATGATGGTCGTCATTCTGACATCCGGCATCGACCTGTCCATTACCTATATCTCGTCGTTATCCGGGATCGCCGTGGCCTGGGGCCTCGTTCAGGGATGGCCGGTGCCGCTTGCGATTGCGGCCGGGGCTTGCACGGCCTTGTTGTGCGGACTGTTCAACGGGTTCTTCATCGCCCGAATCGGCGTATCGCCGATCGTGCTGACGCTCGGATCCATGCTGCTGTTCGAAGGACTCGCGCTGCGGGTAACCAAAGGCGGGTCGATATCCGGGTTTCCCGAATCGTACTATGTCATCGGCGGATCTTCCGTCGGACCGATTCCGCTTCCGATGTTGTTCTTCATTGCGGCGGCGATCGTCACGTCCGTGCTGCTGAATCGTACCGTATGGGGACGCAGCGCCTATATGCTGGGAAGCAATCCGACCGCCGCTCTTTACTCGGGCATTCCCGTTCGCCGCGTGCTGATCTATGTGTATTTATTCTCCGCGCTTATGGCGCTCATTGCGGCAGTCATTATGACATCCCGCTACAATTCGGGCAAAGTCGATTACGGATCGTCCTATCTGCTGCTGAGCGTGGCCGCGGTCGTATTGGGCGGAACGAGCGTGCGGGGCGGCTCGGGAACCGTCAAAGGAACGGTCATCGGGGTATGCATCTTTCAGATTCTGTCGAGCGCCTTGAACCTGTACGGTTTATCCCCGCATATCGTCAATGTCATGATGGGCGGCATCCTGATCGTCGTGCTTGTCGCGAACTATTTGTCCGAGCATATCAAGCATGCCTTGCACGACATCGGCCGTGTACTGACGGGAAAGGCTTCGGCCAGTTCCTGACGGTTGAATAGAACATGAAAATCAGGGAGGTTAGGTTCAGATGAAAAAACGGGTATCATTTTGCTTGGACTGGTTATGACGTTCGCCTTATTCCTTGCTGCTTGCGGGAGCAACAACAGCGCAGGCGGCGGTCAGGACAATCCGGCCGAGACTGCCGGCTCTGCCAATACAAGCAGCAGCGGAGGCGACTCCGCGGCAGGAGATAAGCTGACGATTGCGGTCGTGCCCAAATTGGTCGGCATTCCGTACTTCAACGCTTCCGAAGCGGGGGCCGTCAAGGCGGGAGAAGAGCTGGGCGTCAACGTCATCTATACGGGCCCTACCCAGGCGGATGCCGCGCAGCAGGTTAAAGTGATCGAGGATCTGATCAGCAAGCAGGTGGATGCGATTGCGGTTGCGCCCAATGATGCCGCAGCGCTGACTCCCGTACTCAAGAAGGCCAAGGATGCCGGCATTCTCGTCATGGACTGGGATACCCATGCCGATCGTTCCGTAGTGGAGCTCTCCGTAAACCAAATCGATAATCAAATGTTCGGCGAGCATATCATCGACAGATTGGTCGAGCATATGGGCGATTCCGGGGAATACGCGATCGTGACGGGCGGGCTGTCGGCCAGCAACCTGAACACCTGGATCGACTTCGGACAATCGTATGCGAAAGAGAAATATCCGAATCTGAAGCTGGTGACCGAACGGATTCCGAGCGACGAAAAACAGCAAGTGGCCTATCAAAAAACGTTGGAAATTTTGAAGGCGTACCCCGATCTTAAAGGCATCGCGGCCTACAGCACGGTTGCACCGCTCGGCGCCGCTCAAGCGGTGCAAGAGAAGGGCTTGCAGAATACGGTGGCCGTCGTAGGCACGGCGCTTCCGACGGACTCGGGCCCTTTCCTGGAGGACGGCTCGCTCGATGTGGCGGTTCTGTGGGATCCGGCGAAACTGGGCTATTTAACGGTCTATTTGGCGAAGGAGCTGCTGGAAGGAAGGGCGGTTACGGACGGCATGGACGTGCCGAACGTCGGGAAAATTACCGTCGCTTCGGACGGGATCACCGTAGTTATGGGCCCGCCGTCCGACTTTACGAAGGACAATTACAAAGACTTTGATTTCTGATCTTCCTTGACGGTATCCGCAGAACGCTATTCGGAGAGCTTGCGGCGGTCGAACGTTACCGTGATATACGTGCGGGTTAAGAAGAAAGATGGAGAAGTGAAAATCGAAGAAGTCAAAATAGTAAAGGAACACTAGGACTGCCATGTTGCAGTCCTTTTATCATGTTATAAGGACTTAAGGATCGCCCGGGCTTGTGTCGGCTTCACGAAAGGTGATAGGAGCCGATAAATAGCTGTTTATTTCTCCGCACAAGCCGACACTTGCGGAGCAATTGATGCATTCTTTAGGGTATACGGTCTCCTAATCGATTCATGGGATCACGTTTCGTTCAACATTCGAACTGAACGGAGGTATTTCCTTCATGGAGTTGTCGAAGCGGAAGCAGCGCCTGCGGTCCGTCCTGATGCAGTATGGCCTGGAGTCTCATCGTGTAAAGACGTACCGTTCCCTTTATAAGAAAGCGGCCGCTTACCGGGTATCCACAAATAAAGGGACATACTGCCTTAAACCCTTTAGAGGCTCGTCGGCGCGCCTAAGCGGAATCTATAAACGAATTGCACAACTCCATGCACATCATTTCAGAAGTCTGCCGCGGTGGATTCCCGCAAAAAACGGAAAATACTGGTGCTCAAAGGGCGGCCGACTCTATTATGTAACGGAATGGATAGACGGCTCCGAGCTGGGCCATCACGAACAGGATTTTCAGAAGCTCGGAGCGGCGCTAGGGCGGCTGCATCTTATAACGCCTTCGCTGAAATCCGGTTATCCATCCTACACGGCACGCGAAGTCAACCGCTTTTGGCGCCATCATCGGCGATTTGCTTCACACCTGCAGGAGCTTCTCCGTGACGAAAGCAGGATCAGCGAATGGTTTCAGGAGCATGGCGCGGAATGTCTGTCCCTTGCTGAGAAGTCATGGTCCGTGATCAGCCAGCTCGGTGTTCAACGGATGCTGCGGAAGGAGAAGCCGTCGATCATTCACGGCGATGTAACCAGACCGAATGTGATCGTTCGGTCAGGAAGCGTCTATCTGGTGGATTGGGAACTTGCCAGGCCGGGTTCAGCCTATTACGAGGTTGCCAAAACGTTGAACAACATCACGAATTTTACGGTACCGCACATCAAAGCGCTCCTCGACGGTTATGAATCGATTCGTCCTCTTGGCCGGGAAGAGCGGATGATCGTTGCTTCCCTTAGCCGGCTGCCCGGGAGCTTGGGTTGCGGCCCGGCAAATCCGGTCCGGCCGTCCTTCGACCATATTCGAGGTGTTGAAGGAGACGTGGGGGAAACGATTGGAGATGGTGGAGTGGCTGGACAGCTGGGCCGATTTCAAGCCGAAGCATCTGTCTTCGGTCCAGCCGGTTCCGGTGGAGGGCGGGGATGGCCATGTCGCTGGTCGCTCGCATTGAGGAAGCCTATTCTGTGAAGATCAGCCGCATGAAGGATTTTCGCGATGTTCACCGGCTATCGACGGCAGATGGCAGGCTGATCTGCGTTAAACGTTACGACATCCCCAAGCCGGAGGTTGATTTTATCGCCAGATTGCTGATTCATCTTGCGGATTCGGGATTTCGGCACGCTCCCCAAGTTGTCCCGAACATAGACGGGACTTATTGCATCGGAAGCAAAGAAAGCTTGTATATGATCACGGACTGGGTACCGGGGAGGATTGCGAATTTCAATGAGCGGACGGAGTGGAAGAAGGCGCTCCGGACACTTGCCGAACTCCATCGTCATGCCGAGTTCCCGGCGCTTGGCGACGTTCCGGCTGCAAGGGAACGATATACGCATCTGCGCAGCCGAATCGAAGATTATCGCGGATATCTGCTTGCCTATGAAGCGTCGGGTTTCATAGACATGTGCGTTTCCTTATGCGATGCGGCCATACGCCATCTGGGTGAAGAGCAGTGCATCGAAGCGGTGGAGCACGAGGCGTCCGTTCGTGCCTTTGTGCACGGGGATTACAATTATCCCAATCTGATCGCAGATCCGCAGGGCAATATGCATCCGATCGATTTCGAGAATGCGTCCCTGGAGCCCAGAATGGCGGACCTTGCTCATATTTTGCAGCGGAATGTGGCCTGGAAAGGCCACGAATGGCTCCGATGGATCGAATATTACGATCGCTTCAAGCCGCTTAGCACCGGAGACAGGCATCTGTTGTTCGCGCTGCTTCATACCCCCTATCCGCTTATCCGGGCGATTCGGCTGAACAAAAGCACCCGGAAGGTCCACAGCGCGGTTCCCAGTGGCAAAGCATTGGATCTGTATCTAGGCAGTTTGCATCGGATTCTATGAGTTAAGGGGAGAGTTGAGCCCATGCGTCATCAAATTATCCGCAGCAAGATGAAAAAGGGAAGACGTTGATGAACGATCCGATCCTGTCGCGTCATGTTCCGAAGACATACTGGTATCGCGCTGCGCGTCTTCGCAACATGTTAAAGCTCTATTCGTCCGTCTATATTAAACCGGATATCGGCAGAAAAGGAAACGGTGTTATTCGAGTCAGAAAGCTGAACGCTTCGCAGGTGGAGATTTCGCATCGGGATCGAACGGACCAATGCTCCATGAAAGAGTTGAAACACAAAATCAGGAAGCTGATGACCCCGGGAAAAAATACCTGGTGCAGCAAGGCATTAACCTCGCCACCTATCACGGCCGTCCCTTCGACATTCGCATCGTCCTGCAGAAGCCGCTCAAAAGATGGCGGGTTTCGTTAATGTCCGCCAAAGTCGCGCCGTCTGAGCGTTCGGTCGTCACCAATATCGCGAAGGGAGCCAAGGATATCAATATCATCAAAGTGCTGAAGGGCATCGATCAATCCGTCGACAGCTACAAGGTTTTGCGGGATTTGATCGATACGTCCCATCAAATCGCGCAATTGCTGGGTTCGCAGTTTCCGCTGAAGATCGTCGGGCTCGATATGGCCATCGATAAGAGAGGGAAAATATGGTTTATCGAAGCCAATACAAATCCGGACAACAGTGGGCTGGATTCGCTTGATCGGGAATTGTATCGAAAATACCGCGAATCCAAAAGATGGATCAAATGAAGCTGACAGGTATTCGCATCCTTATTCTCTTCGGCCGCCCGGGATCGAATATTTCGGGCTTCTCCGCATTCGCTGACAAGCGCCGGTCCATAGACGCGGTCACCGATCCATACAATCCGAAAGGAATGATAACGTTGCGATACTGGCTGAGATTGTGGACGAGGGGGATCTGTCATGCCGGTTAAATATATAACGGATATCGAACGTCTCCCGCATTTGACGGAAGACGAAAAAAGAAGCATTGCGGCCGGTCATCGACAAATTCGTTTTCCGGCTTAACGATTATTACTTGAAGCTTATCGATTGGTCCGATCTGAACGATCCGATCCGGCGGCTGGTGATACCGAACGTGAGCGAGCTGCAGGAATACGGGCGCTGGGACGCATCCGACGAAGATACCAACTACGTGGTAAAGGGATGCCAGCACAAGTACCCCACGACGGCGCTGCTGCTCGTGTCGGAGGTGTGCGGCTCCTACTGCAGATTCTGCTTCCGGAAGCGGCTGTTTCGCGAGGATGTGAAGGAGGCCATGCCGGATATCCAGCAAGGGCTGGATTACATTTCGGCTCATCCCGAAATCAACAATGTGCTGCTGACGGGCGGCGATCCGTTTATCTTATCGACCAAGAAGCTGGGCAGCATCCTGGCAGCTCTTCGGTCGATGGATCATGTGAAGATCATCCGCATCGGTTCGAAGATGCCGCTCTTTAATCCGATGCGCATTTATGAAGATGAGGAGCTGCTCCGGCTTATTCGCGCCCACTCCACGGAAGACAAACGGATCTACGTGATGGCTCATGTCAATCATCCGCGGGAAATTACCGCTGAAGCCAGAACCTGCTTCAAAGCGTTGTACGATGCCGGAGCGATCGTGGTGAATCAAACGCCTATTCTGAAAGGCATCAATGACGATCCCGCCGTTCTAGGCGAGTTGTTGGATCAATTGTCGTGGGCTGGTATTACGCCGTACTATTTCTTCGTGAATCGACCTGTAGCCGGAAACCGTGACTTCGTCCTCTCGCTGGAAGACGTATACCGCATCGTGGAAGAAGCCAAGTCGCGGACATCTGGCCTCGGCAAACGGGTAAAGCTGTGCATGAGCCATACGTCGGGCAAAATCGAAATTTTAGCCGTGGAGAACGGCAAAGCTTATCTGAAATACCACCAGTCCCGCAATGGCGACTTCGGCAAGCTGATGGTTCTGGATTGTCCCAAGGATGCAGCCTGGTTCGATGATTTGCCGGGGAATGAAAGGTACTGGAGCAAACCGGCCAAGAAAACAGAGGAAGTCGTATCTGTCAATGAATTGCCCGATCTTCCGAGAAAAGCCAAAACCAATTCGTAATTCCAAAAGGGGTGTATCGATTTGGCATTATCTTCTCGCAAGAGACCGATCGTCGGCGTCATTCTGGGGAACCGCTTCGTGAAAACCAGGGGCGTCCAGAGACTTGCCGAAGCAAACAGAAAGGCCGGAACGAATCTGTATTTCTTCGGAACAAAAGATATCAACTACAAACGAAGGGGCATATACGGCACGTATTACGATGCTCTGACAAAGAAATGGAGGAGAAAAAGGTTCCCTTTACCGAACGTGCTTTATGTCCGGGGCGGAACAGGTTCGGGGGTGGCCCGGGTCGTCAAGCGTTTCGACAATTTGGGGATCAAACGAATCAACGCCCTGACGGGTTTCGATAAAGGCGAGCTTTTCCTCTATTTGCAGCGGGATCCCGATCTGCAGCCTTATTTGCCTTTTACCAAAACGCTTGACAATCCAAGTGAGGCAAGGACCTATATTCGGAGACTCGGCAATGTCTATATCAAAGCGTGCCGGGGCAGGCGGGGCATGCAGGTGATGCGGGTCATCAAAGTGAAGCACAGGGGGTACCGGTATAGCTACTCGGTCATCGGCAGCCTCGTTCGCAACAGGGCGAACCACTTCAAGGATATGAACAAAGTGTTAAGGCGTTTTTTTGGCAACAGAAAAATTCTTGTCCAGCAAGGAATCGATCTGGTGAAAGACGGCAATGATCGCACCGTGGACTTGCGAGCCGAGCTGCAGCGGAACAAATACGGGGAAATTGAGATTGTGGCGATTCCGATCCGTGTCGGACGCCCAAATTCGCCGATATCGACCCATGGCACCGCTTATCGTTTCCACGACTATTTGCCGAAGCTGTTTCCCGAATACTCCAAAGACGAGATCAGCGGGTTGAAGAAGAGAATCACCGAATTTCTCATTAAGCTGTATAAAAGCATTGAGAAGCGCTACGGAAAATTCGGCGAAATCGGTATCGACTTTGGCTTGGATCGCAAGGGACGAATATGGCTGATCGAATGCAACGCCCAATCGGCCAAAGTATCGGTTGAAAAAGCATACGGGCGAAATCGCAGAATTTACTTGAATCCGCTGGAGTATGCCAAGAGACTCGCGCGCGAGGGCTGATGCGGAAAAGGAAGGATAAAGCCAGCAACTCTTTTAAGATGAGTTGCTGGCTTTTTTGCATTGTTCACGCGAAGCAAAAGGCGGTTGGCCGCACCGCTTCATAGGGAAACATGAAAGTCCGGGAAGCCGCTTGCGACAACACAGCTTTTGTCACGCCGGAACCGCCCGCAGCGTCCGATCCGCTGGACAGTGATGGGGTTCTGCTGTTGAAGCGAAAGCAAATCCTATTAAGCATATAGGGAAATAGTAAAAAAGTATTGCATCATTAAAATTTATTATGCTATTATCTCTTTATATAAACGATCATTCGTAGTTTATACGGACCGACCGTTCAAATGGAGGTCTCATTCTCTTTTAAAGGGGAATGAGGCCTTTTTTTATTGTTTTTTCCCGGGAGGAAGTTCATTGAGCACAAAGTTTATACTGAACTCACGTCAAAAAGAATGATGGCCCATTATCATTTCGGGGGCTTTTTTCGAGGGCTTCGACGATGCGGTCATCAATATTGCTCTGCCGTATATTATGCAAGATTTTGGAATAACGACGCAGAGATCGGGTTATGTTCTTTCCATCATTGCCATTGGAACAATGGTTGCATTCTTCGTATCTCGAATGGCTGATATAATCGGACGCCGCAAAGTGTTTTTAACGAGCGTTTATATGTTTTCCATTTTTAGTCTGCTCACCGCTTTCGCGCCCAATGTCGAAGTTTTTATTTTTCTGCAGTTTGCCGCACGCATTTTTTAATCGGCTGCTGGTCTGTCGGGTATGTCATTCTCTGTGAGGAGTTTTCCGCCGAACATCGGGGAAGCGCGGTCGGACGATTCCAGCTTACGGCGGTTTTCGGCGCTTTGTTTATCGGCATTCTGCTTCCCATCATCACGAAGCTGGGCCTCAGCTGGCGCGTACTTTACATTTTCGGAGCCATTCCGATGATTCCGGTATTTCTGCTTAGGAAGAGATTGCCGGAAACCGAAGCTTTTCTGCAATTGCAGGAAGAGAAGAAAAGCGGCATCCGGCCTTCGAGAGAAGACTTTTTAGGACCTTGGAAAAGCCCCTATCTCAAATATATGGCGGTCATGTCCATCGTATGGGTCTTTCTCTATTTCGGAATCAAAGGTACTCTAAATTTCTTCACCTTAAGGGTCGTAAACGAATTGAACTGGACCCCAAACATGGTGAGCATCGGATTATTGACGCAAACCATTACGGGAATTTTGATCATTGCTTTGAATGGCAAGCTGATGGATAGAATCGGACGCAAGCGTGCCGCGACGATCATTATTATCGTTGGATGTATATGTAGTGTTTTCATGTTCACACTCCATAATTTTACGCGGTGCTGATTTGCAGCATTATCGCGGCCGGTTTCGTGAATTCTTTCCTAATTGTCGGTTCGACGCTGACCAATGAGCTCTTTCCCACCGATATTCGTGCAAGCGCAATGGCTTGGGCCAATAACATCGTCGGCCGCCTGGGGCAAATCCTGGTTCCTACCGTTGTGTCAACGCTCGCATTATCGCTCGGCTTAGGGAAAGCCGCTGCCCTAGCTGTCAGCTTACCGCTCATTTCCCTTGTTCTTATCCTGGTGTTCATACAGGAAACCGGCAAGAAAACCATAAATAAGTCTCTCGAAAATAAGGGAATAACGGAAACATCTCAGTGAGCTAATTGTTGTGAATCATACACATAAATGTTTTAATGAAGGGGCGTACAACAATGCGTAAAAAATGAATTTAGGATTATTCATTCAGTTGCCTGGGCAGCATTTGGCAAGTTGGAGACATCCATCATCCCAGTCGCATCGCAATTATGATCTCGATTATTTGATCGAAATTGCCCAAACAGCAGAGCGCGGCAAATTTGATATGTTATTTATTGCCGATTCGGTAGCTCGTCCGATTCATGAAAATTCGTACTCCGAATTAAAACTGGATCCGTTAATGATTTTGGCCGCACTTTCCGGCGCTACGAAAAAATCGGGCTTACCGTTACCGCATCGACGACTTACAATGAGCCGTTTCATATCGCAAGGAAATTCGGTTCCCTCGATCATTTGTCGAAAGGACGAGCGGGCTGGAATGTCGTGACGTCGGCCAACGATCTTGAAGCTACCGTCTATGGCAAAGAAGAGCATTTGTCGCATGCGGATCGTTATGACCGCGCCGAGGAATTTCTGGATGTCGTCAAGAAATTCTGGTTCTCCATAGAAGGGGATGCGGTTGTAGCCAATAAAGAAACCGGCCAATTCATCGACGTATCCAAAGTGCATCCCGTCAAGCATGAAGGGAAATGGTTTAAAGTAAGCGGACTATTGGATGCGCCGGCGCGCCGCAAGGACATCCGGTCATCGTGCAAGCCGGATCGTCGGAGGCGGGGAAAGAGCTCGCTGCCAGAACGGCTGAAGTCGTATTTACAGCTTGCCAATCGCTGCAGCATGCGCAAGCGTTTTATGAAGATCTGAAAGGCCGTCTGGCCAAATATAATCGTGAGCGCGATGACGTCAAGATTATGCCGGGGGTATATATTACGGTCGGGAGGACCGAGGAAGAGGCGCGAAAAAGCGCGAAGAGCTTAACAAATTGATTATGCCGGGCGCCGGGCTTCTGTTTTTATCCGAATTTACCCAAATCGACTTTAGAGGATTTCATCCGGACGATCCTTTCCCGGAATACGACACATACGCAGATCCGACCAATCCGCGTGTCCGTTACAAAATTATTTGCGATATAGCCAAACGGGAAGGATTAAAAACGCTGCGTGACATCTACGAACGCATTTCATCGGCGCGCGGACATTTTGAAGTGACGGGAACGCCCGAACAAATTGCAGATCAACTGGAAGAGTGGTTTGTCAAAGGAGGGGCGGACGGATTCAATGTTATCCCGCCGACTTTCCCGGAAGATTTAAATCTTATTGTTGATTATGTTATACCGGAGCTGCAAAGACGTGGGCTGTTTAGAGAAGAGTATGAGGGAGACACGCTGCGCAGTCATTTGGGCTTAAAAATTCCGGAAAATCCGAATGCCAAAAAACGCGAAAAAGTAACGACGACACCCAGTTCGATCGGGTAGCAGACCCGGATTTTCAATCCATGATCAAGGGGTAAACGATATGGTTTTGGACGTCGAACGTATGATTGCCGAACAAAAACAATTTTTTTATAGCGGCGCGACA
>NZ_BOVJ01000194.1 GCF_018403665.1 Paenibacillus cisolokensis | reverse complement strand
CTCGGCCGGGCCGCCGAGCTGCTCGCGCCGTTCCGGCGCTCGGCACGCAGGCGGCCGCCATGCGCGCCCGCGCGGAGCGGCTCGCGCACAGCCGCTTCACGATCGCGCTGTTCGGCGCGTTCAGCGCGGGCAAGTCGTCGCTCGCCAACGCGCTGATCGGCGAGCCGGTGCTGCCGGTATCGCCGAATCCGACGACCGCGGCGATCAACCGCATCGTGCCGCCGGCGGAATCGTTTCCGCACGGCACGGCGCGCGTCGTCATGAAGACGCGCGAGGCGATGCTGAGCGATTTGCGCTATTCGCTCGCGCTGCTTGGCGAAGAGGTGGACGGCGTCGACGAGGCCGGTCTGCTGCGGCGGATCGCGTCGCTGTCGCCGGAAGCCGTTCGCGCCGGCGCGCGGCCGCATTACAGCTTCCTGAAAGCGGCGCATCAGGGCTGGGAGGAGAATGCGCCGCTGCTCGGCCGGGAGCTGGCCGCCGACCGGGAGCAGTACCGCCGCTTCGTAGCGGAGGAATCGCGTTCCTGCTTCGTCCGCGAAATCGAGCTGCATTACCGCTGCCCGATGACGGATCAGGGCATCGTGCTTGTCGATACGCCGGGCGCGGACTCGGTTAACGCCAGACATACCGATGTCGCGTTCAACTATATTAAAAACGCGGACGCGGTGCTGTTCGTCACCTACTACAACCACGCGTTTTCGCAGGCGGACCGGCAGTTTCTGACGCAGCTCGGCCGGGTGAAGGACCAGTTCGAGCTAGACAAAATGTTTTTCCTCGTCAACGCCGCCGATCTTGCCGCTTCCGCCGAAGAGCTGCAGGGCGTGCTGGCGCATGTCGAGCGCAACCTGCTGGAGCACGGCATCCGCTTCCCGCGGCTGTTCCCGGTATCGAGCCTCGAGGCGCTCGACGCCAAGCTCGCAGGCGACCGGGAGCGGCTGGCGCGCTCGGGGCTCGCCGCTTTCGAAGACGCGTTCATCGGCTTTACCCGCGGCGAGTTGGGACAAGTCGCGCTATCGGCCGCCGAGCAGGAACTGGAGCGGACGAGGTCGACGATTGCGGACTGGCTCGCGGCGGCGGAAGGCGACGCCGCGACGCGGGAAGCCGAGCGCCGCAGATGGCGAAGCCTGGCTTCCTTCGCGGCGCGCCGCGCGGCCGAACTGGCGGTCGAACCGGTGCCGTCCCGTATGGCGGACGAGCTGCGGGAGCTGCTGTTCTACGTGCTGCAGCGCATCCGGTTCCGGTTCGGCGATTTCTACAATTTGGCGTTTAATCCGTCCGCGCTGCAGGACGACGGCCGCGATATGCGCAAGACGCTCTGGCTGGCGTGGCTCGAGCTGCAACGGCTGCTGCAGACGGAGCTGTCGCAGGAGCTGCTCGCGACATCGCTGCGGATGGAGAAGACGGTTACCGCGCTGTGCGGCGAAGCCTACGGCCGGGCGGCAGGGGAGCTCGCCGCCGAGCTGAGCGGATATGCGCCTGCGCCGTATGCTCCGGAAGAGCTGCCGACGCCGGAGCCGCCGGCCGACTGGACGACCGACGCGGTAGAGGCCAAGTGGCTGTGGAGCCGGTTCAAGTCGCCGCGTCACTTCTTCGAAGGCGACGGCAAAGCGGCGCTGCGCCAGGAGCTGGAGAAGCTGCTGGCGGAACCGCTGCAATCGTGGGCGTCGGCCCGCGAGGCGGAATGGAAGGAGCTGTACGCCGGACATTGGGAGCGTCTATGCGCCGCGGCGTCGGCCCGGCTCAAGGAAGATGCCGCTGCGTTCGTCGAAGGGAAGATCGCTTCCCTGGAAGACGGCGCCGATCCGCAGTCTCTCCGCAAGCTGCGGGACGATCTTGCGAAGCTATAGACGTCCGGACCGATAGGCCGGAACAGGAGAAGGGGCTATCCCAATAGGTCTTGAATGACCTGGGGATCGCCCCTCTTTTTTTAGCGCTTTGGTAAAATGAAAAGTAGTCCTCCCGCCAGATGCTTGCCCATATCTTGCTGAAAAAGGCGGCGGTGGATTAAAAATAATGGTGTCAAAAACGCGCACGGCATCAAACGGAGGCCGCTTGTATACATTTTACGCGGTTAGGGAAATTTCGGACATACGGATCAATTATAAAGAAAGTATATAATTTGCGATGATCAAAACCTGATATGTTACATTGGGACACAGGAGGGAGCATTCATGAAGGGCAGCCTGCTGCTGGTAGAAGACGATCCGGAAATCGCCCGCGTTGTTCGCGATACGTTAAGGAGGGAAAACTATCATGTGACGTGGTCGACGAGCGGTCTGGAAGGGTGGGAAGATTTTTTAAAGCAATCTTACGATCTTGTACTCGTCGATCTGATGCTGCCGGAGATGGACGGCTTTGACCTTTGCAAAAATATTCGCTGGAAAAGCGACGTCCCGATCCTGATCATCAGCGCACGCAAAGAAGACGAAGTCAAGGTGAAGGGCCTTCATCTCGGCGCAGACGACTACTTGACGAAACCGTTCAGCCTGGCGGAACTTAAAGCCCGCGTGGAGTCGCTGCTTCGCCGGTGGCGGCGTTACAAAGGGCAACCGGCGCCGGAGAACAAAACCGAATACATGGGCGGCCTGACCTTGTATTGGGACAGGCAGAAGGCTGAACTGGACGGCTCCGAAATTGCTTTGACGGCCAAAGAATTCGATTTGTTGAGCGTGCTGGCGCAGCATCCCGAAACGGTCTTTTCCAAAAGCGAATTGTACCGGCACGTTTGGCAGCAAGCGGACGCGGCAGGACTGCATACCGTCACGGTCCACATTAAATCGCTTCGGGAAAAGCTTGCCGACCCGGTGAAAAATCCGCGGTTTATCCAGACCGTGTGGGGAAAAGGCTACCGGTTTATCGGTGAACCGCTATGAAAATCAAAACGTGGCTGTTGCTGTCCTATTTTATCGTCATGATTCTCCCTTTGACCGCCGCGTATGTCCTGTTCGTCTGGGTTCAGGCCTATCATAAAGATTTGAATGTGGAAGAATACGTGCAAAAACAGGCTCATTTGCAATACTTGATCTCCGTTTTGGACGATCCGAAATGGTATGAAATAAACGCGGAACGCGCGCAAGTTGAAAAGCTGATTCAACCGCAGGTTTCGATCGTTCTCTATAATCGCGACGGTGTTGTGCTCTACACTTCGGATCCTTTGCGCGTTTCGCCGCAATTTTCACTTGGCAGGAAACAATTGTACGAAAATCTGTATTCCCTGCAACAAGGCTACCGCGCTTACGGCTACAAGCAGCCGGTTTTTTCAGGCCCCGAACTGGTCGGGTTTTTCGACATCCAATTGAGCCGCGACGAATGGGTTTCGGGCGTATCGCAGCGCGGTTGGCTCGTGGCCGGCGTTTTTATAGGCTTGTTTACGCTGATCTACTTGGCCGTCGTGATGGGGGTCAATCGCAAGTTAAACAGCAGGTTGACTCATTTGATGCGGCAAATGACCGCTTTCGCCAAAGGGGACACCGTCCAGGAATTGCCCGGGGGGAAAGACGAGATCGGACAATTAACCGGACACTTTCACAAAATGCGCAGGCAAATCGAGGCTGCAAGAAAAAAGCTCGCGCAAGAGCAGCGGGAAAAAGAATTCATGATTGCGGCCATTTCCCATGACTTGAAAACGCCGCTGATGTCGATCTGCGCTTATGCCGAGTCGCTGGCTTCGGAGCAGGAGTTGTCCGCGAGCGAGCGGGAAGAGTACCGCGGCATTATCGTCGAGAAAGCCAACCACATGAAACAGATGCTGGACGATTTATTGATGTATACCTTGCTGCAGTCGCCTACCTATGAGATCGAACTGGTGGAAGTGGACGGCGGTGAATTTTTCGACATGCTGGTTTCCGATTATGAGCCATTGTGCAAAGAAAAACATATCCAGCTCCTCGTTCGCAGCGATGTGAGTGGCAATGTCCGGGTGAACCCGAATCAAATGATCCGCGTCGCGAACAATCTGATGAGCAATGCGCTGCGGCATACGAAAACGGGAATGCGGATCTGGCTTGCGGCCGCTTCGTCGGATCGCCTCCCCATGGAGTGGCTGTTCGATTTCGTGAAAGAAGAGGCCCGGTTGGATACGCCGGACAGCGTATTTTTTATCGTTCAAAATGAAGGAGAGGGCATTGCGCCAGACAAGCTTCCGCACGTGTTCGATCCGCTTTACCAGGCAGATCCGGCTCGAGGAAAACAAGCTGCCCGCGGGGCCGGCCTTGGACTTAGCATTACGAGGCGAATTTTGGAGAAGCATGGCGGCGACGTTGCGATTTATTCCAAGGAGAATATCGGCACTTGCGTAATCTGCCGCCTGCCCTTAATGAACGAAGAAGGTGAACGGACATGACAAAGATAAAGAAAAAGGATGTTTGGGCTTGATCGGGCTAATGACGATCGGACTTTTCGGCTGTTCGTCCAACCCGGACTTTTTACCGGAACAAGTTCTTCAACATGCGCTGGATCGATCGCATGAACCTAGCGCGCATTACGTCGAAGTTGAAATGAAAACTACCGATGGGACAGGAAAAGAGCCGGAGCTGATCCTCATGAAAGAATGGGCGAGCAAGGACGGCAAAAGGCGGACCGAGGCGGAGGCTCAGGACGGAAGCGGGAAGACGGTTACCGTCCATGACGGCGCCCGGCTGATCATCTATATGCCTGAGCTCAAGCAGGCGATGGTCAGCGATGATCCGGAACTGCTCCAAATCGGACAAACGTCGCCGAAAAAGCAAGCCGAGCAGCTGCTGCAAATGATTCAGCAAACCCATGAGATTTCCGCCCGCGGGGAAGAAGAAATTGCCGGCCGAACAACGTACCGGCTCATGGCCAAGGCGAAAGACAGCACCGCGTTGTTAGGGGATCAGGAACTGTGGATCGACAAGGAAAATTGGATGGTTTTAAAATCGGTTTCGACATCCGGCAACATTCGAACGGAAACGACATACACCAAAGTGGAGCTGAATCCGGATATTCCGGCCGATACGTTTGCGCTTGAACTTCCCGAAGACGTTGAAATTCAAGATTTGAACGAAATGAATCCAACCCGCGAAATCACCATGGAGGAAGCGGTTGAAAGCATCGGAAAAACGTTTCTCCATATTCCCGAAAAGGACGGACTCGCCATTTCCCGCATCGAATTGACGGAATTGCAAGGCGAGCTGAAACGAAATGAGGTGAATCTGGATTACCGGAAGGACGGGGTTCCTTATTTCACGATGTCCGTGTTTCCGTCTCAGGAAGATTCCGAAGGGGAAGAGCAATCCGCGGCCCTTCCCGGCGAGAAACCTGTCAAGATTCGCGGCCAAGCAGGGGTATGGATGGAAATGAATGATTTCCGTTCGCTCGTTTGGCAGGAACAGGGGCTGAATTACTCTGTCTTGTTTATCGATCCTAACTTATCGCTGGATGAGTTCAAAGCGCTGGCGGATACGATGATTCCTGTTCAAAAGGGGTGAAGGGATGAACATTTTGCCCGATAATCTGGCCATGATATCGGTCGTTGCGCTGGCCGTCATCATGAACGTCGTTTCGGTCTGGCTGCCGAAAAAAGCCGCAACCGCTGCGGAAATTTTGTTGGCGGCAGCGGCGCTGACCGGGTTGTTCGTCCGCTTTCCGGTTGGACAGGCGATACTGCTGACGGCCATCGGCGCCCATGCATATGCCGCTTTTTCGGAGTTGATCGATCGAAACAAACGGGAGATGCGAATGGCGCTCCGGCAAAACTGCAGGAAGTCCGGGCGGTCGAAATCGTTCAGCGCAAAGATGCGAGGCGATTGGCGGCGGATGTCGCGTTGACCGGCTTGGTCAGTCTGGGGGCGGTGCTGTTTTTTGGGCTGGCGCCTGAAACCTATGCGGCATTGAAGGTGTTTATCGTCTTTATGATGATTTCCGTATCGATACAGACGATAGAACGGGCGGCGAATTTTTATTCCGCCCGCCTGTATTGGCTTCCGGAGGAGGAACATCTTGTCGTGCTGTCCCGGTTTCAGCCGAGGGATTTTCCGCTCCGGGAATTGAAAGAGGCAAGCGTCTGGTCGTCTCCCGACCTGCTCAGGCTGCATCCGCTTTTTACGTTCATGTCTTCGCATCAGGATTATACCCGTTCGTTCGGACAAGTGCTGAAGCTTTCGTTTCCCGGGGAAACGATTTACTTGTCGCCGGATCACGCCGTTCATTGGCACCGGCTCCTTGCTCCATTCGCTTCCGCTTCGGACGGGACCGGCGGGAAAGAGAAAAAAGTGCTGCCTTTGTGGCACCCTGCCGTGCTGAAACGGTTGTTTTGGAAAGGTTATTATGCCTCAACCGTTAAAGGCGTGTCCGCCTATACCGGACTTTTGGCGATTTTGCTTTGGCTTAAAGCGCCGGCATGGGCTGTCGGCCTGTTCGTCTTGTTATGGTGGGTTTTGAATTTCTACGTTTCGGATCGGGTGTTAATCGCCGCGACGGATGCCGAACCGATCACGGAAGGGGAAATTTTTGAGCGGGCGCAAACGATTTTCAGAAAAGCAGGCATTCCCCATACCCGCTTGTTTTCCGTCGATTCGCCGGATTATAACGGCTTTGCCACCGGGATGAATATCGGACGCGGCGCGATTATGCTGACGACAGCCACATTGCAATTGCCGTCCCCGTCCGTCGAAGCGATATTGGCGCACGAAGCGGCCCATATCCGCAAGCGCGATGTGTTGACGAATCAGCTGGCGCGGTTCCTTTTTATCGGATTGCTGGCCGGTATGGCGTATCTGTTTTTCGATCAACTGAAGTGGCTCGCGGAAAATTTCAAAATCGCGATGTTTCTGTTGATTTATGTTTTCATGCTCGTTTTCCCCATGTATCTTTCCTTTATCGCCCAGTGGACGGAGGTGAGAGCGGATTTTACCGGCGCAACTTGGCTTTCCGGAGGAACCATGCAGATGGCGCAAGGATTGACGGATTTGGCGGCCGCCCAGGACCGCGATCTCGAGAAATCGATGGCGCACCGCATGACCGACGGCCGTTCGTCTAAGAGCCGCGCTTCGAGCGCTTCGAGTCTGGAACGGGATTCGTGGCTCTGGAGATTTCTCGAATTTCAATTCATGGCCCACCCGCCGTTGTATTGGCGGATCGGCAGTCTCGCCCGCAACGGGAATTGGCGCGAAGCGAGAAAGCGCTGGCTGAAGGACAGATTCAAGGAATCGCTGCCCGGCTGACCGGTCGGCGATCCTCGCCGGCACCCATGATCCGATATCGACGGCGGGGTGACTTATCCGCATGAATGACAGCCGGGAGGCGAATTGGGCGACCATATCCATTCGCTTGCGTTAATTTGGGGCGTTGCGACAAACGGACTCATCCATTTTCAAAAATGGTTTGGGTTTAGTTGTGGTGCGCCTTTTTTTGTTTTCGGCTGCCTGTCCAACTAAAAACCATCTTGAAAAAGGAGGGTTATGAGGCGTATGCGGCGTGGTTGAAGCAGCAGCGCTCCCGGACGTTGCCGAAAAGCCTGACCGGGCAGGCGATCGCTTACAGCTGCTGGACGACCTGGATAAGGAATGGGCCAAGCGAGGGTTGCGCTTTGTCCGCTATGCTGACGATTGGTTAGCGGCAAACCGCGTGTTCGGACATGCAGGCTGCGATTGAGGCTTCCATTCACGATCCTCCGTTAACGATCCTCCGTTAACTATCTTCCACTAACGATCCTCCGTTAACGATCATAACGAAACTGACCAACGCCGGTCTCGAAATTGCCTTCGACGAAAGCTTTGACCGTCTCGTAAGCGGCGGCGTCCGTTCCTTTCAGCTGGGACAAATGATAT
>NZ_BOVJ01000193.1 GCF_018403665.1 Paenibacillus cisolokensis | reverse complement strand
CAGCCGTATTTTTTTTTGGGCGAAAATCGTCCGTTTTGGCTAAAAAACTCTTTTCAATTGCGGCGGAATGCGTCAAACTGTATAAGGTACAATTTGTTTGATTTGGGGGATTTGTTTACATGCGGATAGGAGCTATTGAAGCAGGCGGTACCAAATTCGTATGCGGAATCGGTGACGAGAACGGAACGATTGTGGATCGGGTAAGCTTCCCGACCGAAATGCCGGAGACGACGATCGCGAATGTGATCGCCTATTTTCGGGACAAAGAGGTCGAAGCGATCGGTGTCGGCTCGTTCGGACCGATCGATCTTGATCCGGCAAGCCCGACATACGGGCATGTGACGACGACGCCGAAGCCGGGCTGGTCCGGCTATCCGCTGCTGGGAACGCTTAAGGAAGCGTTCGACGTGCCGTTCGGCTGGGATACGGACGTCAATGCCGCCGCTTTCGGCGAAGCGACGTGGGGCGCGGCGCGCGGGCTGGACAGCTGCGTCTACTATACGATCGGCACCGGCATCGGCGTCGGCGTTTATGCCGAAGGGAAGATGGTGCACGGTCTCGTTCATCCGGAAGGGGGACATGTGCTGACGCGGCGCCATCCGGACGATCGTTTCGAAGGCTTCTGCCCTTACCACGGCGATTGTCTGGAAGGAATGGCCGCGGGACCGGCGCTGGAGAAGAGATGGAACATGAAAGGAAAAGACATTCCCGCCGATCATCCGGCGTGGGCGATAGAAGCCTTCTATATCGGACAGGCCGTAGCCGGAACGATTCTGCTGCTGTCGCCGAAAAAGTCATTTTGGGCGGCGGCGTCATGCATCAACGGCAGCTGCTGCCGCTGATCCGCGCCGAAGTGCAGAAAAATCTGAACGGCTACGTCAGCGCTGACGCCTTGCGCGACGGCATCGACTCCTATATTGTCACGCCGGGATTGGGCGACAATGCCGGCTTGTGCGGGGCGCTGGCGCTCGGTCTGGCTGCCGCACGGGAAGCGGGGAGAGCTTAGAGCTGCAAAAGGAGGTGGCGGACGGTGGGCAATGCCGGCGTTAAGGGCGTTATATTCGATATGGATAATACGCTGCTGCGGTCGCGCATCGACTTTGCGGCGATGAAACGAAGCATCTTTCGGGCGCTTGTCGAGCGCCGCGTGTTGGCCGCCGATTTGCCGCTGGACAACCATACGTCCTCCACCTTGATCGCGCTTGCGCTGGAGAAGGGGATACCCGGCGAACTGCATCGGGAGCTGCTCGCCGTTGCAGCGCGGTACGAGCTGGACGGCATGCGGGATGCCGGCCCTGAACCGGGCGCGATCGAGCTGCTGTCCGCGCTGCAATCCCGCGGTATCGCGCTGGTTGTCGTAACGAACAATTCGCAAGCCGCGGCCGAGGAAGCGCTGCTTCGCACCGGCATGGACGAATTCGTCGAAGAAGTGATCGGCCGGGAACGGATGGCCTCGCTCAAGCCTTCGCCGTCCGGTTACCGGGAAGCGCAGCGCCGGTGCGGCCGCATCCCGCGCGAACGATGGCTGTCGGTCGGCGATTCCTGGATCGACGGCATAGCTTCGCAGGATGCGGGCATTCCGTTCGTCGGTTACGGCATCGCGAAGGAAGAACTGGCTGCCAGAGGTGTTCGGCCGATCGGGACGATCCGGCATTTGCGCGAGTTGCTGCGGTACATTTGAAATTGGCGAAGGCCCGGGCATGCGATGCCGCCCGGGCCTTCGCCGCGTCCGCCGTTATTTCCCGGCGGCTCCTTTATCGTTCAGCACCTGCTCGACTTTGGCGATGTGCAGCTGCATCCGGTTCGCCGCTTCGTCGGCGTCGCGGGCGGCGATCGCTTCGTAGATCGCCTGATGTTCCCGGAGCAGCCGGTCGGCGGTCGACCGCTCGGAATAAAACCAGAGCGCCCGGGTATCGCGCATGCTGTCGTGCAGCCGCCGGGACAGCGACTGCATCAGATCGGCGATGACCGGATTGCGCGTCGCCGCGGCGATCTGCAGATGGAAGCGGACGTCGGCCTGCTCGTTGTACCGCTCGTCGTCGCGGTGTTCCGCCATGCCGGCCAGCGTCTCCTCCAGCGCGGCCAGATCGTCCTCGGTCCGATTGGCGGCGGCCAGTGCGGCGGCGCCGGTCTCCAGCACGCGCCGGACCTCCAGAATATGCCGGACCGATTCCGAACGGTCGATCCACGACTCCCGGTCGATGTCGGCCGGATGCGGCGGCGCGGCCGCTTCTTCCGGCTGCTTCGCGAATGTGCCGCCGCCTTGCCGGATGTCGAGCAGCCCCATCGCCTTGAGGGCGCTCAGCGCTTCCCGGATCGTCGAACGTCCGACTTTGTAATGGGCCGACAGCTCGACGACCGACGGCAGCCGCTCGCCGGCGGCGAACCGTCCTTCGCGAATTTGCCGTTCAATATCCTGAAGCACCCATTCATAGCTTTTTAACGGGCGATTGTCCGTTGCTTTCATCGATAGTCTCCTTCCGATCGTCTTCCGCTTGTCGGCGAAAATTGGTCTTCCGCATCTTTATATTTTAGTGTATAGTATTGATCAGAAAAAGTCATCAGATGACCTGATTAATTTTAAGGGGGAGCGGACGTGCAGTCATCTGTGAAACGCGAATTGCTGGATATTTTGGGCCCTCAGGGATTTCGGGACGATCCCGAAACGCTTGTGACACATTCTTACGACGGAACGCCGATGCTCCAATCGTTGCCGGAAGCGGTCGTCTATCCGGAGAACACACAGCAGGTATCGGATGTCATGAAGGTGCTGCACCGACACCGGATTCCGCTTGTCAGTCGCGGATCGGGGACGAATCTGTGCGGCGGCACCGTGCCGCTGCAAGGCGGCGTCGTCATGGTGATGCACCGGATGAACAAGATATTGGAAGTCGATTTGGAAAATTTGACGGCAACCGTTCAACCGGGGCTTATTACGAAAACGTTTACGGAACATATCGAATCGCTCGGTCTGTTCTATCCGCCCGATCCGAGCAGCATGGCGATCTCGACGATCGGCGGCAATATCGCCGAGTGCTCCGGCGGCTTGCGCGGGTTGAAGTACGGCACGACCAAAGATTACGTCATCGGGCTTGAGGCGGTGCTCGCGAACGGCGACATTATCCGTACCGGCGGCAAGCTGATGAAGGATGTGGCCGGCTACGATTTGACGAAGCTGCTCGTCGGCTCGGAAGGAACGCTCGCGATCATTACCGAAGCGACGCTCAAGCTTGTTCCGCCGCCCAAGGCGAAGAAGACGATGGTGGCGATGTACAACGATCTGTACGATGCCGCGCGAACCGTCTCGCAAATTATCGAGAACCGGATCATTCCGGCGACGCTCGAAATTATGGACCGTTCGACGATACGCGTCGTCGACGAATTCGCCGGTCTCGGGCTGCCGCACGACATGGAGGCGATGCTGCTGATCGAGCAGGACGGGGAGCCGGAGACGGTGGAGCGTGACATTGCCCGGATCGAGGAGATTTGCCGGGCCGAGCGGGCCGATCGCGTCAATGTGGCGCAGAGCCAGGAGGAAGCGCTCAAGCTGTTGACGGCGCGCCGAAGCGCGTTCACGGCGCTGGCGCGGCTAAGGCCGACGACCATTCTGGAAGATGCGACCGTGCCGCGTTCCAAAATTGCCGACATGGTCGTCGAGATCAACCGGATCGCCCGCAAGCACAATGTGACGATCTGCACGTTCGGCCATGCCGGAGACGGCAACCTGCACCCGACCGCAACGACCGATGCCCGCGACCATGAAGAGATCAAGCGGGTCGAGGCGGCGTTCGAGGAAATTTTCGAGGCGGCGATCCGGCTCGGGGGCACGATAACCGGCGAGCACGGCGTAGGCGTCGTGAAGGCGCCGTTCCTGGAATGGAAGATCGGGCCTGCGGGCATCGCGGCCATGAAGGCGATCAAGGACAGCTTCGATCCCCATCATCTGCTCAATCCGGGGAAAGTATTCGCCAAGTCGTCCCGCAAACGGGTGGTGATCGACCGTGGTTAAGACGTTGGAACGGCAGGAAGCCGCCACGGACGGCGCGCCGCGGCTGACGAAGCTCAGCCCGCTGGCGGCGTCGCTCAAGCTGAAGCTTGACGAAGACCAGCTGACGAACTGCATGCGCTGCGGCTTCTGCCTGCCAGCATGTCCGACGTTCCGCGAGACGGGCGTCGAAGCGGAATCGCCGCGCGGCCGCATTGCGCTCATGAAAGCGGCCGCCGAAGGATTGCTTGCGCCGGACGCCGCCTTCGAGCAGCAGATGTACCACTGCCTTGGCTGCCGGGCCTGCGAGCCCGCATGTCCGGCCGACGTGAAATACGGGCAGCTGATCGAGCAGGCGCGCGAAGCGATCGAGGAGCATACGACAAGCCGCCGGTGGTGGGTGAAGGCGGTTCGCACCGCAGTATTCAAGGGGCTGTTTCCGAAGCAGAACCGGATGCGCATGCTCGGCGGCGCGCTCCGGCTGTACCAGCGCTCGGGGCTGGCGCGGCTCGCCCGCGGCGCCGGCGTGTTGAAGCTGCTGCCGAAGCATCTGGCCGAGATGGAGGCGATTATGCCGGAAGCGTCGGGGCGCGGCGTTGTCGAGCGGATCGGCGAGCGCCACGCGGCCAAAGGCGAGCGGATCGCCACGGTCGGGCTGTTCCGCGGCTGCATTATGGATATGCTGTTTACGGATACGAACGTCAAGACGGTCGAATTGCTGACCGAGGCCGGATTCGACGTCGTCATCCCGCCGTCGCAAAACTGCTGCGGCGCGCTTCATGCCCACAGCGGCGAAGTCGAAGACGCGAAGGCGCTCGCCCGCCGCAATATCGAGGCGTTCCGTGCCGCGGGCGTCGACTATATCGTCTCCAATGCGGGCGGCTGCGGCGCCATCCTGTCGGAATACGACCATCTGCTGCATCACGACGAATCGTGGAAGGAAGGCGGAGCGTGGTTCGCGAAGCGGGTGATCGACATTAGCGACCTGCTCGTCCGTTACGGCCGCATGCCTTCGCTTGCCCATGCCGCGTCCGCCGGCGCTGCTCCGGAAGGGGGGCCTTCGTCCGCCGGTTCCAGACCGGTTCGCATCACCTATCAGGATTCCTGCCATCTGCGCAATGTGATGCGGGCGGGTGATTCACCGAGACGGTTAATGCGGTCGATCGCGGGCGTCGAATTTGTGGAAATGCCGGAGGCGGACCGCTGCTGCGGTTCGGCGGGCATTTACAATTTGACGCAGCCGGAGATGGCCGGGCAAATTCTGGAGAAGAAGATGGCTTGTGTCGGTACGACCGGCGCCGACGTCGTGCTGACGAGCAATCCCGGCTGCCTGCTGCAGATGAAGCTCGGCGAGGCGCGGCACGGCGCCGGCCGGGAAGTGCTGCATATCGTCGACTTCGTGCACGGATGCATGAGGGCGGACGGAGCGAAAGCCCGCGAATAATCGCGGGCTTTTCGTATTAACGTTTGACGATCGGAATCCATACCTCGCACCGGTAATCTTCCGCCGCGACGTCTCCCGGAGGATAAACCTCCATCTCCGGCGTGCCGGCATGCTCGTAGCCGGTGGCCGGAAACCACTCCTGATAAATCCGGCCGAACAAGCTTTGGATCGTTTCGGGGATCGGACCGACCGCGGTGAAGATCGCCCAGGTGGAGGCGGGAATCGTTCTCGCATCGAGCCCGTCCGCAACGGATGCCTGATCCGTCCGGCTGGCGATCATATAGGTGAACTCTTCTTTGCCTGGCTGCATGTCCGTCATGACGCCGAGCAGGACGCCGTCGGCGCTGACGGCATTCAACCTGGCGATCGTGCCGTCCCGATGGCTGTCTTCCCAAAACTTCGGGATTTGCCGCGTATGCTCGTTATCCTGGCATGTGCAGTGCATCGCTTTGCCGACCACCGTAAACGCCTCTTTTTCTTCAATCCGATAATCCAATTCTCCTCCATTTTCTTCTCCATGAAGTCGAGAGCGTCTTTCATCCGCGTAAACCATTCCAACCGCATTCGCCTCCTTCTGTTTCCCATTGTATCAACGGATTGGCGGGTTATCCTGTCATTGCGTGCTTTTCGCGAACAGGTTGCATCGTACGGCAGGGCGGAACTTGCTGCCGGATGGCTTGCCCAATCATCATACCGCCGATGGCGCGAATCATCAACGGACGGCCGCTCCGCGCGCCGAACGGGATCGGGGGGGTGACGGAAGCGAAGGGCCGCCTTCGGATGAAGACAAGGTCCGCCTTCAGCACGAGGACGGTTAAGTCTGCGGCCGCGCTTTATTTTCCTCCTCGGGTTTTGGCCGGAATTCCGTCCGCCGCCCGTTACAAGCGCCGGTCTTTTCCTGTAAAGTTATGGAAAGTAAAGGTATCAGGAAAGGAGACTCGGAAATTGAAGGTGCAAAACGTCGGCGGCTTGAAGACGGTTATCCAATATTTCGAAAGGGAGAAGGGATTGGCGCTGACCGGTCTGCTCGGATTTTTGCTCGCGGGGATATGCGGCGTTTGGGTTTTGTTGTTCGGCGGACAGATCGCGCCCTATGGCGACGTATCCCGAGCGTTTTCGTTTAATGCGGCGCTCGGCATCTTTCTGCTGACGACGGCGGCGATCTTGCCGTTCTCCGGGCTGGAGGCGAAAAGCAGGACATTTTTCCGGCGCGTATATATTATGCTGGCGCTCTATTCCTACTTTGCGGAAACGGTGCAGCATTTTCGCGGCATGGATCCGAGATTCAACCCGGACGGCACCGCCTTCGACAGCATGGTCGGCATCATATTCGGATTCGTCGCCCTGTTGCTGGTGCTGTTTTATCTGTTCCTCGCTTTTTCCTATTTCCGTTCCAAAGCTTATCGCTTGCGTCCGGAGCTCGTATTGGGCATTCGCTATGCGATGATCGCGGTGATGCTGTCGTTTGCGGGCGGGATCTGGTTGTCGTTCAATCAGGGCCGATTTTTCGGCGAGGAAGGCAATATTATTTGGTTTCACGGCCTCGGCTTCCATGCGCTGCAATGGGTCCCGCTGGTCGCCTGGCTGACGGAACGCGGAGCGGTCGTTCCTGCGCTTCGCCGCAGGCTCATTCATATTGCCGGCATCGCCTATTCGCTCGGTTTGACGGCGATCGGCGCGCAGACGCTTCTCGGGCAATCGCTATTCCAGTGGACCGTCCTGCCGATCGTTGCCGCCTGCTGCTTCCTGACCGCGCTCGTGCCGGCGGCGGTTGCCTTGCGGCGTCAAAACCGTTCCATTGCCGTCGAACGCTAAAAACGCGCGAATGCTTTGCGGCGGTACCAATAGGCATACGCCTCCCGGAAGCCGAGCTTGCGGTACAGATGCACCGCCGGCGCATTGTTTTGCACGACCATCAAATAGCCGCGCGTCGCTCCGTTCTGCTTCGCCCAGTTCAGGATGCGCATCATAAGCTGCCCCCCGTAGCCCCGATTGCGATAGTCCCGATGCGTTACGATATCGTACAGTCCGACGTCGCCCCGCTCGATGATGCCGACCCCGCAGGCGACCGGGACTTTCTGTTCCCTGATGAGAAAAACCGCGATGCAGGCACGGACCGGACAGCAAGCGAACGGCAATTCGGAGCGCGCTTTCGTCCAGACCGGAAAGAGCGGCGAACGCGTCCAGCCACTCTCCGCTGGCCGAGGGGAAGAAAGCGGCGCTGTCCGTCTCCGGCGGGGCGATATTCGCCAAACCGACGGTCCAAACGCCGGAAGGCTCGACAATACCGTAACCCCTCTTCTCCAGTTCGCGATCGAGCCACTCCGGCTCCGCGAAAGAAACGAGCTTGAATACCGGAGCCAGCCCCGCGGCGGCGTAAGCCGATTCGCAATAGTCGATCCGTTCGGCCAGACGATTCTGTTCGTTTGCGCATAAATAAGGGATAACCGAGTTCGCCCGCTTTGTATATCCGCCCGAAAAGCGGAGCTGCCAGCCCTCGTGCAGAACGGTATGCAGACCCGGCCAGGCGTTCAGGCAGCGTTCTTCCAATCGGAACAGCTCGTCGATTTTGTCATGACGGATCGTCATCCCCTCCTTTTGAATAAATTGTATAAATATACATTAAAACAAATATATATTCAAAACTTCATTTGCACAAGCGGCATTTTTCCGATCGGATTGTGCGCTCATTCCGATTCGCCCTTTACATCGGCCTGCCGCCAATGGTACGTCCCGGTTAAAGGCGCGTCAGTTCTTTTTGTCTCCGTGGCCGGGGCTGCGAAATGGCGTTCAGCGCGATTTTACAAAAAAAGTTGCCAAACTGCCCGTTTTGTACTATGATGGGGACAAATTTAAAGGCAATGCTACCGAAAAGGTACAACCTCGCATGCACGCTGCAAGCAGTGGTTGTACCTTTTTGCGTTGCACAACAAGAAAAGTCCAGCGGTAATATG